>NC_010628.1:674166-1011250 GCF_000020025.1 Nostoc punctiforme PCC 73102
TTTGATAAAGCTTAATTAACAGCAACATCTGTTGAGTGTAATCATCAGTGTATTCGAGGTTGCCGTAGATAAAATTAACTGGATTGTTGATTTCATGGGCAACTCCCGCCACTAGTTGACCCAGGCTTGACATCTTTTCAGATTGAATTAATTGAATTTGGGTTTTTTGCAGTTCTTTTAAAGCTTGCTGAAGTTCCGCTTCTGCTTCTTGGCGTTCGGTAATTTCGTCTCGTAATTGTTCATTGGCGTTGACCAATTCATTTCTAGAATATTGCAGATCGTCCGCCATTTTATTGAACGAGGTGGCTAACTCGCCAATCTCATCTTGGGAGCGAATACTAACTCTAGTATCTAGTTTACCTTCAGCCAGATTTACCACAGCTAGCTGGAGTTGTTTAATCGGTTTTGAGATGCTTTTAGAGAGCAGATAACCTGCTGCTAATGCAAATACACTACATCCCAGACTGATGAACAACGTAACAATAATATTCTTTTCGGCTGTTGCTAGTGCTGCTTTGTAAAGTGGGGTATATTCCAAAATTACTGCCCCAATTGTTTCACCCTTGTTAGTTTTAAAAGCAACAGCAATCAATTGAATCCCATTTGGGTATTCAGGACTGGACTCAACATAAGTTCTTGGTATACCATCTTGAATAGTTTTACCAACTTCATTATTGCGATCGCGATCTAATCGCGTACCGATATCTTCTGTAACCACATCTGCCAGAATGATTTTATTACGGTCTACAATTTCTAGATCGCGCTGACGTTGCTTGTGTAGCGATTGAACATGCTCTTGTAACTGGGCTAGCATTTCCTTACGCGATCGCAGTTCGTGGTATTCAAGCTCATGACTTACGAAATATCCCAGTAATCCAGCAACCTCTTCAGCCTCTTGTTGAGCAAGATACTTAGCTATCTTCAATTGTTGATGGGCACTAATCGCACCAACAATTACTGAGATGGTAGCCATTCCCAGAATACCCGAAATTAATTTTTGACTAATTTTCATTCCTTGCTTGAAACCTCAAGTGCTTGCTACTGTTCTGATTCAGTTTTGGGGAATTTGCCCTGGTTTTAAAATTCCCAATTGTCAGCCTGAAAGCTACAGAATCAACAGCTATTAGCCAAATTTTTAATCTGAGTCTATTTTGGCGATACCTTCTCTGCGTTCGCGCAGCGTGTCGTAGACAGACGCTACGCGTAGCTTTCTTCCCCGCAGGGTAAGCTAACACATTTTTTGAGTAGATTAAAAAGAGACTATCTCAAAGGCAATTTATGACTTCTTTTGAAACTTCAGCTGAAGATTTGGTACTAGTTGCTGGTGCTACTGGTGGAGTAGGGCAACTAGTAGTAGGCAAACTCCTAGAAAAGGGTTTAAAAGTTCGCGTTCTGACACGCAATGCCCCAAAAGCCGAAGAAATGTTTAACCAAAGAGTGGAAATTGCCGTTGGTGACATCCGCCAGCCAGCTACACTCCCAGCTGCAACACAAGATGTCACCCACATCATCAGTTGTACTGGAACCACTGCCTTTCCTTCTGCGCGATGGGAGTTTGACCAACCCCAGAACTTGCTTGAATGGGGAATAACTTTCCTTAACCCCAAATCTAGCGAAGCAAAAGCAAAGAATAGTCCAGCCAAGGTTGATGCCCAAGGTGTCAGCAACCTAGTTACAGCAGCACCCCAGAATTTGAAGCGATTCGTTTTCGTCTCTTCTTGTGGAATTCTCCGTAAAGATCAGTTTCCTTTTAGTATTCTTAATGCTTTTGGCGTGTTGGATGCCAAACAAAAAGGTGAGGAGTCCATTATTAATTCAGGATTGCCCTACACCATCATCCGCCCAGGACGCTTGATTGACGGTCCTTATACCTCATACGACCTCAACACACTGCTAAAGGCCAAAACAGATGGTAAATACGGTGTGGTTATAGGTACTGGGGATACACTTTCGGGTGATACCAGTCGGATTGATGTAGCAAACGCTTGCGTGGAATGCCTTTTTCAGCCAAGTAGTTCCAAGAAAATTTTTGAAATAGTCAACCAGGGACAAAGACCACCTGTAATTGATTGGGAAGCTCTTTTCTCTAGACTTGAGTAAGTGCTGACTGCTGTACATAGATAGCGAAGCGTTTAGCCTGTGCTGAGTAATATTCTATTTCCCATTCCCTATTCCCCATTCCCCATACTTCGGCTTCTCCTAACGGAGACGCTGCGCGTTAAGCGAAGCTATGCCGTAGGCTTTACGCTCAGTACAAGTTCCCAATTCCCAATGACTTTATACGTAATTACGGAAGCATTCACGCCAATTAATCTTGTTCTATCCTCAGTGCTTCTGTAGTTTATTACCTCTAAAGACGGCAAACACCACTCGGACGTTACGGTTCACCCTAATTACTGAAAGTATTAATTCTCATACATTAGACAGAGTGAAGGCAAATCAATCCATGAACCAACTAAAAAAACTATTTAGTTAGTTTAACCGTCCTAAGCAAGGTTCGGGAAACCACCCTTCATGGACTGGCTACCACTAAGCTTCAGTATATATATCAGCATAGTCTGGAGTTTTAACCCCAGCAAAGCCAAATCAAAGGTATTCATGCTGAATTGGCTGATTTATTGACCCTGTTGGTTCAAAATTTAGTCCTTTATATTCTCATTCATTCATTTGTAGTTATACGGAGCCAGCACCTAAAATGGCAAAAGTAGTTGGAATTGACTTAGGAACAACGAACTCCTGCGTGGCAGTGATGGAAGGTGGTAAACCTACTGTAATTGCTAATGCTGAAGGTTTTCGGACAACGCCATCAGTAGTGGCATTTGCGAAAAATGGCGACAACTTGGTTGGCCAAATCGCCAAACGCCAAGCGGTGATGAACCCCGAAAATACGTTTTACTCAGTCAAACGCTTTATCGGTCGCCGCTACGATGAAGTGAGTAACGAAGCAACTGAAGTTTCTTACAAAGTTCTCAGCAGCAACGGCAATGTCAAATTAGATTGTCCGATAGCTGGTAAACCGTTTGCTCCTGAAGAAATTTCTGCAAAAGTTCTTCGCAAACTAGTTGAAGATGCCAGCAAATATCTTGGTGAAACTGTTAGCCAAGCTGTAATCACCGTTCCCGCATACTTTAACGACTCCCAACGGCAAGCGACAAAGGACGCTGGTAAAATTGCAGGTATTGAAGTTCTGCGAATTATCAACGAGCCGACTGCTGCTTCTCTAGCTTATGGGTTTGACAAGAAGAGTAACGAAACCATTCTTGTATTTGACCTTGGTGGTGGTACCTTCGACGTATCCGTGCTGGAAGTAGGAGATGGAGTTTTTGAAGTACTAGCCACATCTGGAGATACACACCTTGGTGGTGATGACTTCGATAAAAAAATAGTTGACTTCTTAGCTGAAAAGTTCAAGAAAGCCGAAGGCATTGAACTACGCAAAGACAAACAAGCTTTACAACGTCTGACAGAAGCCGCAGAAAAAGCC
This sequence comes from Nostoc punctiforme PCC 73102, assembly GCF_000020025.1. Taxonomy (GTDB): domain Bacteria; phylum Cyanobacteriota; class Cyanobacteriia; order Cyanobacteriales; family Nostocaceae; genus Nostoc; species Nostoc punctiforme. Next base: position 677,651 of record NC_010628.1, read on the forward strand.
AAAATTGAGCTTTCTAGCGTTACCCAAGCAGAAATTAACCTACCATTTATCACCGCTACCCAGGATGGGCCTAAGCACCTGGATACAACCCTGACTCGTGCCACCTTTGAAGAACTTTGTTCTGACTTAATCGACCGTTGCCGTGTTCCTGTGGAAAACGCTCTCCGCGATGCCAAGTTAAGCAAAGGCGATATTGATGAAGTGGTGTTGGTTGGTGGTTCTACCCGTATTCCCGCAGTTCAACAGATTGTGAAGCAGGTATTGGGTAAAGACCCCAACCAAAGCGTTAACCCTGATGAAGTCGTAGCAATTGGTGCAGCAATTCAAGCAGGTGTACTGAATAATGAAGTCACTGGCATCTTATTGTTAGATGTATCACCACTTTCTTTGGGTGTTGAAACATTGGGTGGCGTGATGACCAAAATTATCCCCCGCAACACCACAATCCCCACCAAGAAATCGGAAGTCTTCTCCACCGCAGTGGATGGACAAACCAACGTAGAAATTCACGTCCTTCAAGGTGAACGCGAATTTTCTAACGATAACAAGAGTTTGGGAACCTTCCGCCTTGATGGTATTCCTCCTGCACCACGTGGCGTTCCTCAAATTGAAGTGGTGTTCGATATTGACGCTAACGGTATCCTTAACGTCACCGCTAAGGACAAAGGTACTGGCAAAGAACAGTCCATCAGCATAACTGGTGCTTCCACCCTGGATAAAACTGACGTTGACCGGATGGTAAGAGAAGCTGAACAAAACGCTTCATCTGACAAAGACCGACGTGAGAAGATTGAACGCAAGAACCAAGCCGACTCCTTGGCATACCAAGCTGAAAAGCAGTTACAAGAATTGGGCGATAAAGTTCCCGATGCTGACAAGACTAAAGTTGAAGGTTTGGTGAAAGAACTGCGGGAAGCAGTTGCGAAAGAAGACGATGAGCAAATCAAGAAGCTCACCCCAGAATTGCAACAAGCTCTATTCGCTGTTGGTAGTAACATCTATCAACAAGCTGGTGCGGGTGCTGCACCAGGTGCTGAACCTCAAGATGGTGGTTCTACCTCTAGCTCTGGTAGCGGCGATGATGTGATTGACGCTGATTTTACAGAGAGTAAATAATTCCTCTACTTCTTTCGGGATAATTATTTTGTCCCGCCTCATATTACCCACCAAGGTATTAACCTGGGTGGGAATTTTTTTTAGAAGTTATGAGTAAAAATAAATAATATTGCTATTTTAATTTATTTGTAACTCCTCACTATTAACTCCCTTATGCCATATCCACAAGCACCTTGGACACTTCAAGGCTACGCTATCCAAACTCTGCATTTAGTAAATATTGACCTGGTACGCCCTTTGATTCCTTTAGATTTAAAAATTATTTCTGTATGGCCTGGTAAAACCATCACTAGTGTGTACTTATCTAAGTACGGGTCAGGCTCGGTACTAGAGTACAGTGAGTTAATTATTGCCCCAGCTTTGGTTAATTACCAGAAAAAATCGGCGGTTGGATTTCTCACATTTATGTAGATAATGCTGATTCGGTTGCTGGTGGTCGAGAAATTTGGGGACTACCAAAGGAACTAGCTGAGTTTACCTGGAAAGAAGGAGAGCATATCACTGTGCATCAGGGAAACCGGAAGTTGTGCAGTCTTAAATATAATCGGCAAACCTTGGCATGGAGACAGGGGTTAAGCGCCTCTAGTTTCAGCGCCAAGGGTGCTGATTTGCTAATATTCCCTGCTGAATTTCAGTCCGTATTGGGTTTGATTGGTTCTCAGTTAGAAATCCCCGCCGAAAGCCCTTTTTCTGGAATAGGTTTAGGTCAGCCTTGGTTAACTGTGCGTTGTGAACAGATGAGTTTGTGGGTTGATGCCCCGAAAGTTGTAGGTCAATCGATTGGAGATTTTAGATTTACCCCATAAGTTTCTCAAGGAAAGGAATTACGGTTCAAAGCGCTACTTGTACAAAATCGTGGGTTTTGAGACGCGATAAATCGCCGTCTCTACAAGTGTTTTGTGTATTGAATTATATTGGGGCATAATTCGGAATGCTGCACTTTGATCTTGTAGTTCTAGGTATACCTAAAAAAGTAAACATCAAATGGTCGCTTGAAAGTATATGAGATAGATTGGATGGTCTATCTCGCTATACATTCTATGTAATATCTAGCAAGTTTTTAAATTGAAATTGTTTACTTAATTAGCAAGCTTGAGAAAACGACACCCTTATTACCCTACTAATAATCAACAGTAGGGTTTTTTGTTGAGAATAACTAAATTACCAACTTTTAATACAATTTTATTTATTATTAAATTCCATAGAAGGAGCAACACAGCTAGTCTTTTAAAGGTGTTTTCTACTCTAAATAAGACAAATTGATATTTGATTTGCTGGTATAGATGTAGTTACAAAGATAGCGATCGCTATATCCCCCTTCAGATTATTCTGAAAATATCCTAACTTCCCAACATCTGCAAGTTATGCAAAGTTGCATAAAGCCCTCCCTGTTCCAGTAGTTGGTCGTGACTTCCCTGTTCGATTAATTCGCCACGCTTGAGAACAAAAATCCGGTCTACATTGCGAATCGTAGACAGGCGGTGAGCAATAATAATAGCGGTACGTCTGAGCATTAGCTGGTTTAATGCCTCTTGCACTAAAGCTTCTGTGCCAACATCTAAACTAGCAGTAGCTTCATCTAACACCAAAATTTGAGGATCGCGAATAGCAGCCCGTGCAAAGGCTAAAAGTTGCTTTTGACCACTAGAAATATTTGTGCCCCGTTCTCGAAGTTGAGTATCATAACCCTGGGGTAGTTCTTCTATAAATTGGGCAATGTTGGTTTGCTCTGCTGCTTGTTGAATCTGTTCAATGGTATAACCATCTCCTAAAGAAATGTTGCTTTTAACATCGCCAGCAAATAAAAAACCTTCTTGTAAAATTACTGCCATGTAGCGCCGCAGTTCTGCCTGTGGGACTTCTCGAATATCTACGCCATCGATGAGAATGCGTCCTTTGGTGGGTTCATAGAGGCGGCATAAAAGCCGGATGATCGAAGTTTTGCCGGCACCTGTGGGACCGACTAATGCCACTTTTTCACCAGGACGAATGGTGAAATCTAAGTCTTTAATTACGTAATCATCATTTTTATAAGCAAACCAGACACGATCAAAGCAAATCTCTCCCAGTTCAGGCGGGGAAGTAGTATCTGGGGATTCTAGATTTGCAACGATTTCGTCTATGTAGCCGAATTTAGCATCAAATATTGAGAAGCGCACATTGGCGCGATCGCGGATTTCTATCGGTTCATCTAATATATCGCCTACGCGTTCAATGGCAGTAAAACCAGCTTGAATTACTGTAAATTTTTCGGCAAAATCCCTTAAAGGGTCAAATAATCGCTGGGCATACAAGACAAATGCCGATAAAGTCCCAAAAGCTATACTTTTTCCTAACAGTAACCAACCACCCATACACAAAACAGCTGCGATCGCAATCAGCCCAATCCATTCTAAGGTTGCTGAAATAAATGAATCATAAAAAATGGTTTGATCCATTTGCTGTGTGTAGCGGCTGTTGGTGGCACGAAACAGTTCGGCATTAAATTTTTCCCTACGGAATAACTGCACTACGTTAATCCCAAGGACATTTTCTTGTAGCTGTGAGTTCAATATAGAAAGTTCTTCCCGCCCTTTGTAATTGGCTTTGCGGTACTGTTGCTGAATGTAAACAATTAACCAGGTAACTGGTAATAGCATCAATAGCAGCAAACAAGTCAGTTGCCATTCAATGGAAAACATTAAACCTAAAATCACCAGCATGGAAAACAAATTGGACACGATGCCAATTGCCCCAGTAGAAAAGACATCGCCTAAGACTTCCACATCGCTGGTGATTCTGGTGATTAATTTACCTACGGGTGTGCGGTCAAAAAAGCGTACTGCTAGGGATGTTACGTGCTGAAATAAATCTTGGCGAATTGCGGCGGTGATTTGTTGCCCTAGCTTCTGTACTAAATAACCCTGGTAGCCTGTAAAAATCAATCGGATTGCGATCGCCACAAACAACAATCCCTCCAGGATATTTAATCCTTCGGACAAGGGGCGATTCCTGAGAAATTCGTAAGCGCTTGGTTCATTGCGAATTAGGGAGATAACTTGGCCAATCAACAGAGGTTGGACGGCATTAGCTAGGGCGATGGGTATGAGTAGGCACATCGACAGCGCCAATAGTTGTCCGTTACGACGGGCGTAAGGCACTAGACGCAAAAACAACCGCCAGTCATTTTCACGCCGACGAGGTTGCGTATAAGATTTTTTGAGAGATTGATAGATGCTCATAGTAAGAGCATTATATTAATGTTTCTAAAAAAATACGCATATTTAAAGTAGCCTTTGTCCTGCGACTCTGATACCATGCCTGAGATAGAAACCGCAAGATTCCTACTCAGACATAGATGTAGCGTATTATGCTCTCGCTTGTTCACAACGGCAGCTAGATGATTCTCTTGACCATTTGTATTATTTTTTGCTGCTCAACGACCGGTCATTTGCTCCAACTTTTCAGGGTACCGAGCGCCTTGCACCGCGATCTTGGAGGCAGCGTCATCGATGTTACGCAGATCGTCGGGCGTGAGTTCCACTGAGACTGCCCCGATGTTTTCGTCCAAGCGATGCAGCTTCGTGGTGCCTGGGATTGGAACAATCCACGACTTTTGAGCCAGTAGCCAAGCGATCGCGATTTGAGCAGGTGTCGCCTGCTTCTGTTCTGCGATGCTGCCGAGCAGATCGATCAGGGCCTGATTCGCCTTGAGAGCCTCCTTAGTGAAGCGAGGCAGAGTGCTGCGGAAATCGGAACTGTCGAAGGTCGTGCTTTCGTCCATCTTGCCCGTGAGAAAGCCCTTGCCCAATGGACTGTAGGGGACAAAACCGATTCCGAGTTCCTCTAGGGTCGGTATCACTTCCGCTTCAGGCTTTCTCCACCACAGTGAGTACTCGCTCTGGAGAGCAGCGATCGGCTGAACGGCGTGGGCGCGACGAATCGTTTGCACTCCTGCTTCCGAGAGTCCAAAGTGCTTAACCTTACCTGACTGAATCAGTTCCTTCACCGCTCCTGCCACGTCTTCGATCGGCACGTTCGGGTCAACCCGGTGCTGATAGAGGAGGTCGATCGCCTCTACCTTGAGTCGCTTGAGCGAACCCTCCACGGCTTCCTTAATATGCTCCGGTCGGCTATTCAGTCCGGGCGAACCCTTCATGCCACGGGGATCGGAATTTGGACTGATGTCGAATCCGAATTTGGTGGCGATGACCACTTGGTCGCGGAAGGGAGCGAGGGCTTCACCCACCAGTTCTTCGTTTAGGAACGGGCCGTAGACCTCGGCGGTGTCAAAGAATGTAATGCCGCGATCGATAGCGGCCCGAAGAAGAGCGGTCATTTCCTCCGTATCTTTGGGCGGGCCATAGGAAAAGCTCATTCCCATACAGCCCAGCCCGATCGCCGAGACTTCCAGATTACTGTTTCCAAGTGTGCGTTTCTGCATTTTTTGAACTCCTGTCTTTGATTTAAAGGTCGAACTGTCTTAATCTACGATCGAGTCTGCTATTGTTCGTCGCTGACCTGTTTCATTTAGTCCACGGGCTTGTCTTGAGTTCTGAATAGCGATATGCATCATGTCCGTGGATTTGACGATCGTGCTTCTTGCGCGATCGCTAGAACGAACCGTCCGTTGATTTCGATAGCTCTTCATGGGCGTGCGTCGCCTGCAACCGTTCCTCGACAGCCGGCGCGATCGTCGCAAGGGCATCACTTCCGGCAACGAACAGCTTCGGCGGATTCTCCATCCCGGCGATTTTGACCAGAGCATCGCCCAACTTTGCCGGGTCACCCTGCTGCGTGCCGTTGTAGACCGACCAAGTGTCCTGGACGTTGCCCTCGGCGGCATAGTCTTCGATGGCGTTGCTGGGCCATCTGACATTCTGGTCGTCCAGAAGGTCCGTGCGAAAGAAGCCAGGTTCGACGAGCGTCATCTTGATGCCGAACCCCTCGACCTCGACCGCGACCGACAGTGAGATGCCTTCGACCGCGAACTTCGATGCAGCGTAGGCAGCACAGTGCTTAAACCCGACAACGCCAGCAACGGAGCTAATGTTGATGATGTGGCCCGATCGCTGCTGACGCATAATCGGCAGCACGGCACGCATGACGTACACCACACCATAGAAGTTTGTCGCGAACTGGCGTTCGATGTCGGTCGTGGTCATCTCTTCAAAATTACCAAGCAGGCTGTAGCCCGCATTGTTAACTAAAACGTCGATGCGACCGAACCGATTCACCGCCTCCTCGATGGCTGTTTTCGCCTGTACCTCGTCGGAAACGTCCAACTGGACAAATGCAAGATTCTCGCTTGCAACATCGCGCAAGGCATTACGCACTTTATCGAGGTTTCGGCCAGTCGCGACTACACGGTCACCGGACTGCAATGCTGCCTTGGCGGTTCCGGTTCCGATCCCACTGCCAGCGCCTGTGATAAACCAGACTTTGCTCATAATTATTTTCCTTTTACTCGAACTTAATCAAGCCCTGTATTGTTCATTGTTCATTGCTCGTTATCATCGCCATTACTCCGTCGCCACTTCATTCAGGCATTTCAATACATTCAGGGTTCGGGGATATCCCACCCAGGGCAACAATTGTGTAATCAGATCCAGCAGTATGTCTTTGCCGTTTCCGACATTCAGGTTGCCTTGAATGTGCCACTTTATCTGTGATTCAACCCCGCCCAGAGCAATGAGGATGGACAGTGTGATGAGTTCCCTGACACTTATGTCTACGCCATTGCGGGTATAATAATCGCCAAAGCAATTGGCAGACAGAAACCTTTGAATGTGTAGCTGGTCTTTGGGCGATCGCTCATACATTTGATCGATCGTCTCGCCGAACACAGCTTTCTGTATTGCCAGCCCTTTGTCGTAGCGTGTTTCCGGGCTGGTGGTCGATTGCCCTTCCAACGGTAATTGAATGCCCCTGCTGGACATTACTTCATTAGTGGCATGAACGAAGTCAAATGCTTTCGCCATACCTACGTAAGGTACCGACTGATACAGGATCTCCTTGATTTCAACCGGCGTTACTCCGACATTGAGCGCAGCGCCCACCATAACTCTGTATTCGCTTACTGCCTGGTTGCCGATGATAGACGCTAGAATCAGCATGATCCTTGTCTTTGTATCCAGCTTGCTCTCAGCAATTACTTCGTCGAAGGCGAAGTTGTCAAAGACTTCGATCAGTTCAGGATCGGTTACTTTCAGGGTCGATTTGTGGTTTGGAAAGAGTTCCTCATGGTTTTTATGTGCCGCTTCACTTATCCTCACAGAGGATTGAGTTTTGTCCTTCTGCGGTGTATTTGTCATCCACATCTCCTTTTTTGAGTCACAGTTCTATGGTTGGCAATTCCGTCTATAATCCCGTTCGCTTTTCCAACGCTTCTGGATAGCGATCGCCTTCCACTGTAATTTGCGCCAATGCCTCGTCGATGCTCTTCAATTCGTCCTGCGTCAGCTCGATGTCCGCTGCCACAATGTTTTCTTCCAGGCGGCTCAATTTAGTTGTGCCGGGAATGGGCACCACGGCTTGGAGCAGGGAGATACTTTCTTGCTTGTCGAGGGTATGGCTGTAGGCATAGTTCAACGCCCAGCCCGATCGCCGAGACTTCCAGATTACTGTTTCCAAGTTTGCGCTTTTGCATTGGCACTCCTTCGAGATTCCGCTCGGTTATTCAGATTTCAGGGATGCCATATCAATCACAAAGCGGTATTTCACATCAGACTTGAGCAGGCGATCGTAGGCTTCGTTGACCTTCTGGATAGGAATGACTTCGACATCGGCGGTGATGTTATGCTTGCCGCAAAAGTCGAGCATCTCTTGGGTTTCGGGGATGCCGCCGATGTTTGAGCCGGAGAGACTGCGACGGGCCATGATCAGGCTGAATGCCGCGACATCCAGGGGCTTCTCCGGTGCGCCGACAAGGGTGATATTGCCGTCGAGGCGGAGTAGGTTGAGATAGGCGTTGATGTCGTGCTTGGCAGAAACGGTGTCGAGGATGAAATCGAAGCTGCCAGCGTGTTTCTGCATCTCGTCGGCATTGCGGGAGACGACCACTTCGTCGGCACCCAGGCGGAGCGCGTCTTCCTTTTTATCGGGTGAGGTGGTGAAGACGACAACGTGGGCACCAAACGCATGAGCAAACTTCACGCCCATGTGCCCCAGTCCGCCAAGACCGACTAGGCCAACTTTCTTGCCTTCAGTGACACCCCAGTGACGCATCGGTGAATAGGTTGTGATTCCAGCACAAAGAAGTGGTGCAGCCCCGGCGAGATCGAGGTTGGAGGGAACACGCAGCACGAAGCGTTCATCAACGACAATGCTATCGGAGTAGCCCCCATAAGTAACGCCACCAAGGTGCTTGTCTGGAGAGTTGAAGGTGAGGATTTGATTCGGGCAGAAATTCTCAAGGCCAGCTTTGCAATTAAGACAGGTACCATCCGAATCGACCAAGCAACCAACCGCCGCGAGGTCGCCGGGCTTGTACTTGGTCACTGCCGAGCCAACCTCAGTGACACGGCCCACGATCTCATGACCGGGGACAATCGGATAAACGGTGGAAATTATGCTGCTCCACTCGTTACGCACTGAATGGAGGTCGGAGTGGCAGATGCCGCAGAAGAGAATTTCGATCTGAACATCGTGTTCGGTTGGATCGCGCCGTGCGATCTGGGTGGAGGACATCGGTGATGTTGCACTGGCTGCGGAATAGGCTTTTGTGTTGTACATAAATTGATGCTCCAATCTGGAAGATAAGCTGGTTTCCTTCTACTCGCTCTTGAATCTGTCCTGCTATTGTTCGTCGCTGACCTTTTCCATCCAGTCCACGGGCTTGCCGTCGAGTACCTCCTGAGTGGCGATATGAGTCATCGCCGTTGACGGTGAAGGTGGCGATGGCGACAATGCTTTGTTGTAGCGCACCAAGCTCGAACGTAACACTACCACCAGCACTATCCTTACCAAGGCTGCGTGGTTGGGCCAATCGTAAATTCGTTCACGTTTGTGTCTTCTGGCTGGTCAATCGCAAACGCCACAACATTGGCTACTCGATCGGGTGAGATGCCATATTGCTCATACAACTCTGTCATTTTTTCAGCCATATCTTGGTTGGTAATCTGATTTAACAACTCAGTGTTAATTGCCGCAGGATAAATTGTCGCAGTACGAATCTTAGTCCCCTCTTGAGCAGACTCCATGCGTAGAACTTCCATGAAATCGCGCACGAACCATTTCGTCCCACCATACACTGCACCACCTGGATAAGCTTTTAACCCAGCAACCGATGAAGTTGTGATAACATGCCCAGACTTTTGGCTAATAAACGTTGGTAACACAGCAGCGATACCATTGAGTACACCCTTGATATTGATATCAACTGTTTGATTCCATTCATCCGTTTTCAATGCAGAGAGTGGAGAATTGGGCATTATGCCAGCGTTCAAGAAAATAACATCGATGCCTCCAAATCTTTCCTTGGCAAGGTTGACGATTTCAGCGCTATCAGATGGGTTAACCACATCCATCACTTGATAGACTGCTTGTCCGCCATCTCTTTGAATTTCATCAACCAGTTGTCTCAATTGGCGATCGCGTCGCGCACCCAATACGACTTTAGCGCCTTTGCTTGCAAGCAATTTCGCACTTGCTTCACCAATCCCTGATGATGCGCCGGTAATAATTACAACTTTGTCTTTAATCATCTTATTCCTCTTTTTGTTGAGTCACTACTGAGTTTTACCTAACGGACTTGTTAATTAGCCGAGGTTTCACCAAAGTTTGTGTGGCGCACCACTAAAGCTATTTATTGCTTAAAACCTTATTCAATACTTCAGCAGCATTATCGGCTTCAGGCTTGCCGACTTTGGACTTGAGAACGGATACGAGACTGTTCATCTGTGCCTTGGTCAGTCCAGTATTCATGCCGATTCTAAAATGTGCTTGCAGTTGGGGGTTGACACCTTTCATACTCGAAAGAGCTGCAATGGTCGCAATCTCCCTACTTTGAAAGTCCAGGTTGTCGCGCCCGAAGATGTCTGCGAACAGGTGACTTTTCAAAAACTGATCGATGGCGGGAGCAAAAGTATAGATTTCCCCAGCAACCGGACTTCCTGAAAGGCGCGTCTGAATTTCTGTTCCAAGTTCGAGACGACTTTTATCGGTAGAAAGTGGGCTTGCTTCCTTACCCGCTACGTCCTTAATTCCCTTGGCCTCCCTTGCTTTCATAACGCTCATAAAGACGTTGAGGGCGTTTAGACTGCGCGGAAATCCTGCATAAGCATACAGTTGAACCAAAACCTCCTTGATCTCATTTACCGTCAAGCCAGCATCAAGCCCTTCATTTAGAGCCGCAGACAAATCTTCTAGATCGCCGTTGGCGGTAAAGGCGGCGATGGTGACGATGCTTTGTTGTCGTGCATCTAAAGTTTGATCGTTGTTCATTGTTTGTGCATCCGACATACATGAAAGGCTAAATATCATTACAGACACCAGTGCTAAGAACACGATGAGCTTTTTCATCAAAACTGCCTCCTTATTGCCACTGCTACAGAGTCGTGGCAAACGGTTCTTTTAGGTTTCACGCCTTTGAGAGGATGGAACGAGCGCATAAGCTGACAAGGATCGTCAGCGCCGTCTGGCGCGATCTCCACCATTTGTCGCGTTCACTGCAACGGTGTCATGCTTAGTGCCATTTATCACTGCACCGTTTGGCCACCGTCGATGATCAGGGCGTGCCCGACGACAAAGGAGGACGCATCCGAACACAGCCAGACGACGGCATTGGCGATTTCTTCGGGCTGCCCCATCCTTCCAATCGGCTCCTCTGAGACTACCTTTTGGCGGCCTTCGGGAGTGCCGCCGGTGAAGCGATCCATCATCGACGTGTCGATATAGCCAGGACACACGGCGTTGATGCGGATGTTCTGCGAGGCGTAGTCGAGGGCCGCCGCTTTGGTGAGGCCGATCACGCCGTGTTTTGCGGCGGTGTATGCGGCTCCGCCCTTGATGCCGATGACCCCAGCACCCGATGATGTGTTCACGATCGCGCCGCCACCTTGCTTGAGCATTAGCGGGATTTCGTGCTTCAGGCATAGAAAGACACTCCGCAGGTCGGTGTTGACGATGCGATCCCATTCTGCCTCCTCCAGTTCCGCAGTTGCAGCTTTCTTCTGTTCAACACCAGCATTGTTAAAAGCAAAGTCCAGCCGTCCGAAAGTTTCGATGGTCTTGGAAAGAGCCGCCGTCACGTCCTCGGTTCGCGTCACATCGCACTTGACGGCAAGCACTCGTCCGCCGAGGTCTTCGATCAGGCGCACCGTTTCTTGATTGCCCTGTTCTGAAACATCGGCAACCACGACATTAGCGCCCTCACGGGCAAACGCCAGCGCCGTAGCTCGACCGATGCCGTTTGCTGCTCCGGTTACAAATGCAACCTTTCCTGTGTAATTTCCATTCTCGTTCTTTGTCATTTTTTACTCCTTACATTGCTCATTAGGGAAGTCTTGATTGGGATTTTCACGATCTATTGCCGGGTAGTGGAGCCAAGGACAAGCTCGAATCACTTCGCGCCAAGCAAAACTGGATCGGTCTCGACAAGTTTGAGGGACTTAACCATTTGCTGGGTATTGGTCTTGTATTTTTTGAAATGAGGCGATTCGATGTGTGCTTTGTACGCATCCACATCAGCATACGTCTCAAGAATTCTTATGCTGGTGGGGCTATCCTTTAGAGAGACGGCGTATAAGGTCAACACCCCCGGCTCCAGGCGAATGGAAGCCTCGATTTCCTCCCTAAGTTCAGCTTTATAATTTTCTAACAGAGCTGGATCGATCTCAATTTCCGATAGTCGTACCATGCGTCCTTGGGTCTGTTCGGCAGGGGCACGCCCGCACGCGCACAACAGACATAACGTCAGCACCGATGCACCAAGGATTGGAAATCGTCTAGCTTTCATGTTGACCTCCTGGTTGGTTGTTGAAGATGCCCATGCATCTGCGATCGCTTCCGCCAGTAAAACGTCCCATCATTTCGGCGCGATAGATGTTTGATCGAGTTCAATCGTCACTTTTAAAGAGCCTGGCAGATTGAAAGCTTCTAGGTCGGAATCGATCTTGCCTATGACAATGATGCCGGGATCGGGGATTTCCTCTCCACCGTGGCGATAATAAATAGCCACATCAGGGCCGGGAGACCAGTAAATGACCTCTCCAACTTCATAGGTTTTGGTTCGCTCTCCCTCCTCCGAAATTGCTCTCGGCAGGTGGGCAAACTTTTCTCTTCCAAACAAATCGTTCATCGTCAGCGTTAATGGCAGCAGGGAAACAAAATCCTGAGTGGTTTTGCTGTCGATTAAAGCGGCTGTAACAACTTTGTCTTTGACCTTGATGTTTATCTTCATACTGTCTGCCTGCTTGATTGATATTTCAGTCGGCATCTTCAACGAGGCACTGCTAGTCATACTGTTGTCGGCACGGCAGGCTGAGTTACTCAGGGACATCACTAGGGCGAGAACCAAAATCAGTATTCTCTGCTGGCAGTTTTTCCCCTTGACGGGAAACCATTTCAACAGCACTAAGATATTCCTCCATACTGCTTGTCGCTGACATGCTCCATCCAGTCCACAGGCTTACCGTCGAGCCATTCCTGAATAGCAATGTGCGTCATCGCCGTGGTTGCTGTAGCACCGTGCCAATGCTTCTCACCTAGCGAGATCCAGATTGTGTCCCCCGGTCGAATTTGCTCGATCGAGCCGCCCCAGCGCTGTACTAAACCACAGCCAGCCGTCACAATCAAGGTTTGTCCTAATGGGTGCGTGTGCCATGCTGTCCGAGCGCCAGGCTCAAACGTGACACTGGCTCCAGACGTGCGTGCTGGATCGTGCGCCTCGAATAGGGGATCAATGCGGACAGTGCCCGTAAAATAATCAGCCGGTCCTTTGGCAGAAGGCTGTGAGCCACTTCTTTTAATGTCCATTTTCTTAATTCCTTTACTTGATGCAATTTTGGTGGCTAGCAGGCAAGTCTCTTGCCGAATCAAAACTGAGTTTTCTCTTAAATAAAAATCCAGAATGCTTAAATAAGGCGAAATCATTTTTCATTGCTTTAGCTTCATTCTAAGAATCCTGAAGAACAAGTAATAGGACGATCGTCTAAGATCGTTGTACAATTCTGCAAACTTAGAAATGAACGCTGCTAAAACGAGTGAGAAGTCCAATATCGATTTAATGAACGACCCGCAGGCAAAGCGCCAGGTAGACAGAGCGCAAGCCAACAGAGACGAACTCAAAGAGCTGATTGCACAGGCGATTCCTCATGATGGAACGATTGAGCCGCTTAAAGGTTTGCACTTCAACCGCTCCTCCTCGCCTTCGGAATGCGTTCATAGTGTCTCTATCCCTGCGTTTTGTGCGATCGCTCAGGGCAGCAAAGAAGTTCTTTTGGGTAGCGAGCGCTATCAGTACGACCCGATGCATTATCTGCTTGCTACGGTCGAACTGCCAATTGTCAGTCAAATTTTGGAAGCGTCCAAGGCGCAACCGTACCTTAGTCTTCGCCTCGATCTTGACCCTACTCTCGTTGGCTCAGTGATGGTCGAGGCAGGGTATCCCTCGCGCAGGCGTGCTGATGTGAAAGCGATTGACGTAAGTCCATTGAATGCAAATCTGTTGGATGCTGTAGTGCGGCTCGTCAGGCTTTTAGATTCCCCTGCTGAAGCTCATGTTCTCGCACCACTGATTAAGCGGGAAATCATTTACCGACTCCTGATGGGAGAGCAAGGTAATCGGCTCCGTCATATTGCAGTTCTGGGTGGCTACACTTACCACATCGCCAGAGCCGTCGAGCGACTTCGTAAAGACTTTAACGAACCGATCAAGATTGAAAGCATCGCCCGAGAGCTGGGAATGAGTGTTTCGGGCTTCCACCATCACTTCAAGTCTGTCACTGCCATGAGTCCCTTGCAGTACCAAAAGCAACTGCGACTCCAGGAGGCTCGCCGTCTGATGCTGGGGGAAAAGCTTGATGCTACCAGTGCTGCCTACCGCGTGGGTTATGATGATGCCTCGCATTTCAACCGGGAGTACAAGCGGCTTTTTGGTGCGCCACCGATGCGCGATGTGGAGCGGCTGCGAGAAGCTGCTAGGGAGACTGCTAGTTCAATTTGATCTCCTCGAGATGCCCTAAAATTCCCAGAAATCGCTGTTTATAGGCAGTATGACTTCAATCGTGAGTATCACAGTAACTCTGAGCAGTACGCCAGCCTGGATTTCAGCCTTAACGACCAGAATTTTCCTTTCATAAGAATAAGCCAATTAGCCGCTCTTCGCTGGGAACAAGTGAACCAAAGGACATGACACCACAGCAATCCAAACGTTTTGAGGGCACAAAAATATCCAGTACACAGTGTGTTATACCGAATTAGCACCAGGACGATTCAAGGACTTCTGGTTGGATTGAAAAATAGAAAAATTTCCTATAATTATTGCTGAGGCTAGCTTATAGCTGTTGCGTGGCACTTCGTTGCAGCTTCGCTATCTTTACCCCAAGATCGGTCTGGTCGCGGCATCTTGTTGAGGACAGTATTCCTCCAGTAAGACTGCCTCTACTCTAGAATTGCCTGCCAACATCTGACAACAAAATTGCTCAATTCTGTCAAAATTCGGCAATCTTAGCTTTTCAATTACTTGGAATATAGGTTTTTACTGGGGATGCACAGATTTACGCCCCTATTGGAGTATTTGTATTAATTGCTTCATAAATATTCCTATAGATATGGAACAATATCATACTTCTCTATTTACGTCTTATATCTAAAGACAGAAGATTAAGGTTAAAATTTGGGAAACCTAAGAGGGATTACTCCCAAGAGATTTCCTGCCTACTTATCGCAGAAAGCAACTGAGGTCAGATGAAGCAACCTTTAAATCAAGTCAAAGAGTGGGAACAACGTCGTGATGAAGCAAACCGCTACTACCAGCGCGGTAAATTTCAAGAATCTCTCGATCTTGCAACCAAAAATTTACACTTGGCTAGAGCAATTCGAGATCGAGCCAGAGAAGGTCACACATTAAACGATCTCGGTTTAGCTCACCTCAGTTGCTGGCAACCTCAAAGAGCATTAGAGCGCTTTAATCAGGCGCTTTCGGTTGCTATTGAAATTGGCAACCCGCCAGCAGAAGCAACTGCACTTAGCAATCTGGGTTCTACCTACAGCCGTCTTGGACGCTTTTCGCAAGCTTTAGAATATTTTGACAAAGCACTGCCAATCTTTAGGCGATCGCAAGATATTCAAAGTGAAGTTTCTACTCTTAATGATGTAGCGCTAATTTATACCCGCTTAGGAGAACCGAAACGGGCACTGTTGCTACAACACCAAATTTTGAGAATGCGGCGATTGTTAGGTGACTTTTCTGGTGAGGCAACAACGCTCAATGGCATTGGGTTTGCTTACAATGTCTTAGGCAAGTTTGAGCAAGCACTAGAATTTTTTGAAGCAGCGCTTCCAATTCAACGAGCCGTCAAGAATGTGCTTGGTGAAGCAACCACTTTGAATAATATTGCCTCAATCTATAGTGATTTAGGAAAACCGAAACAAGCGCTATTACTCTACTATCAAGTTCTTTTGACACGTCAGGCAATCAGCGATCGCGCTGGCGTTGCTACAACCCTTCACAACATTGGTTTTACTTACAGCACCCTGGCACAGCATCGCCAAGCAATGAAGTTCTACAAGCAAGGCATTGTGATTTATCAACAACTGGGCGATAATCTCGGAGAAATTTCAACTTTGCTGAATATGGGAACCCTTTACGCCACAACAAAACGTAAAAAAATGGCGCGATCGTGCTACCAAAACGCTCAAGATTTAGCAGAGCAAATCGAACACCAGCCACTCTTGGAAAAAGTACAGCAGTTTATAGATTCTCTGTAGCTTGATAAAAGCTAGGGGGCAGGGGGCAGAGGGGCAGAGGAGCAGGGGGACAAGGGGGAATTATTAAACAAGTCTCTCCGTCTCTCACCTCTTCCTTGTCTCTTCTTCATGCCCCTTCCCCTCTGCTCCCGTTCGGCTACGCTACCTCGGCTCCGCTCGGCACAAGTCACGGCAAGCCTGCTCCCCTGCTCACTGCTTATTAATACCGCAAGCTCAAATTCCCGACTTCTTTAAAAAGTCGGGAATTTTTTGTTCGAGTTGAAGCTCAAAAAGTTCGCAACTTCGTTACCGCCGACCATATACTAATCAACAGGTTACGATCAATTAAGAAGTAATAATTTTTTATGGCACCGCCAGGAGTCTTTTTATGTTCATTAATGAATTGTCACCTATATTCAGAGAATTTATCCAGCATCCAGCCTCATTTGTAGGTGGGTTATTCTCTGGTGTGCTTCGGCTCAATCTAGCAGACGATCCTGTTAAAAGCTGGCTGGATCAACAGAGCCGCTCAAATAGCTATACCAGCAGCACAACAGAAGCACATAATGGCAAAGCAAGTGGGCCTCAACAGATTTCGATTGACTAAATTTTTGATTAATCGCAAATCCGGTTAATTATTATTGGTAATAGGGAATTGGGAACAGGGAATAGTGATAGAAACCTTAGTTATGGGTCAAAATCCCATTTGAAAAAAGATGTTTTTCGAGACGCGCAGCGCTCTAAAATCGGTGTCCTTGTTACAACCCACGCTTGCAACCCGTGGGTTTCCCCAATTCCCAATTCCCAATTCCCAATACCCAATACCCAATACCCAATACATAGCCAAGGAAATATGGAATCCCTAACCTCTCGTATGCAGGATGTACAGTCGCCGATTATTCCTGTGGTTGGGGAACTGATTAAAAACTCTCCAGGAACAATCTCTCTAGGACAGGGTGTTGTTCATTACAACCCACCACCGGAAGCTATTGAATTTTTATCCAAATTTTTAGCCGATCCTGCTAACAATTTATACAAATCAGTCGAGGGAATTCCCCCATTGCTGACAGCAATTGCTGGAAAATTGCAAGCCTTCAATGGTATTGAAATCAATGGGGAAAACTGCATCGTCGTGACAGCAGGGAGCAATATGGGATTTATGAATGCCATTCTTGCTATTACTAACCCAGGCGATGAAATTATTTTGAATACGCCTTACTATTTCAACCATGAAATGGCGATCGCAATTGCTGGTTGTCGTGCGGTGTTAGTGGCGACAGATGAAAATTACCAACTACGCCCAGAAGCGATCGCTCAAGCAATTACTCCCAAAACCCGGGCTATAGTCACAATTTCGCCCAATAATCCCACTGGAGTAGTCTATTCAGAAGCAGCATTGCGCCAAGTAAATCAAATTTGTGACACTCACCGCATCTACCACATCAGCGATGAAGCATATCAATACTTTACCTATAACGGCGTAAAACACGTTTCTCCTGGTGCATTTGGGAAGAGCAAGTACACTATTTCTCTATTTAGCCTTTCCAAAGCATACGGTTTTGCTAGTTGGCGCATTGGCTATATGGTGATTCCCAAACACTTATTTGTCGCTATCAAAAAAGTCCAGGATACAATTTTGATTTGTCCGCCAGTAATTTCCCAATATGCAGCTTTAGGGGCATTGCAAGCGAAAGAGGAGTATTTGCAGAGTAATATAGGTGCAATTTTTCAAGTGCGGCAATTAGTACTCGACTCTCTTAACCGCCTAGAAGGTTTATGTAGCATTACACCTGCTAATGGCGCTTTCTATTTTTTCCTCAAAGTTAATACTCAGATGGATGCTTTTGAGTTAGTTAAAAGACTAATCCAGGAACATAAAGTAGCAGTCATTCCAGGTACAACTTTTGGTATGGATGACGGATGTTACCTGCGCGTTGCTTACGGTGCGCTGCAAAAAGAGACAGCCAAAGAAGGTATAGAAAGATTAGTACAAGGTTTGGAAACTATAGTTAGAAGTTAAAAGTCATTCATTCTGCCTTCTGCCTTCTGCCTCCTGCCTGCTCTGCAATCCTAAATATAAAATTGAACAGATGCCGATTATTAATAAGCTAATTGAAATTGAAACTGAACCAAAAATTAATATTTATAATATAACACCAGAAATTCAAGACTTTCTTGCTTCAACATCAATTAAAAATGGACAAGTTTTAGTATTTTCTCGTCATACAACGACAGCTTTAGCTATCAACGAGAATGAAGTCAGATTGTTAGAAGATATAAAAGTATTCTTAAAAAAAATAGCGCCAGAGTCGGACAGTTACTTGCATAATGACTTGCATTTAAGAGATGTCCCGGAAGATGAGCCAATTAATGCTCACTCTCACTTAATGGCAATGATGCTGACCACTAGTGAGATAATTCCCATTGTGGATGGGAAATTAGCTTTGGGAACCTGGCAATCTGTGTTGTTTTTTGAGTTGGATGGGCCACGTAAAAGAACGGTATTTGTCCAAATTTCTGGTGAATAATGCAACTTCACATCTACAATCCTCTCAGAACAACCCAAATCTGAGAGAATTACGAACACGACGATCAACAAGTGCATCAGTTGAATTTACTTACAGCAATTAAAAATCTGAAAGAATGTTTCTAAGCATAACCTTCCTTTCCACAAACCAGAACTTTCGTTGTGTCAAAGGCAGAGGCAATTAGTGATGAAAAATAACGATAACTTTGTATTACGTAATACTTGGTACTATGCTCTACCTAGTAATCAGATCAAGCCAGGTATGATGATCAGCCGCATTTTCTTGGGTGAACCTGTGCTGCTAGTCCGAGACCAAAATGGTAAAGTCTCGGCTATGAGAGATATTTGTCCTCATCGTGCCGTGCCTTTAAGTTGTGGTAGATTCGATGGGCAGGAAGTGGAATGCTGCTATCACGGTTGGCGCTTTAACTCAGCTGGACGCTGTACTGCAATTCCATCTCTTGTTGAGGAGCAGCAGATGGATTTAAGCCGCTTTGACGTACAATCATACGAAGTTCGGGAAGCCCAAGGGAATATTTGGATATATATGGCTGATCCCGATAAATCTCAGCCTGCTGCTTCTGATATGGAGATTCCGGTGATCCCAGGGTTTGAGGAGCGATCCCTACGGGGGGCTTCGCCAACGCCCCAATTTGTAGAGGTAATGAAATTCCCCTGTTTTGTGGATCATGCAGTAGTAGGTCTGATGGACCCTGCTCATTCTCCCTATGTTCATCGTGCTTGGTGGTGGCGAAGTGGGCAACTGCATGAGGAAGTTAAGCAATTCGATGCTTCGCCCTACGGCTTCACAATGCGACGACACCGATTGCCTGCAAATGGGGGTAGATTATACTTGCTGATTGGTGGTGGTGTGCCGGAAACAGAGATTTCTTTTCGTTTACCTAGCGTCAGAATAGAAGAAACCACAATTGGCAACCATAGAGTTGTTAATTTAACGGCAGTTACCCCCATTTCAGACACAGAAACTGAGGTAACTTTTGTTCTTTACTCGACACTTCCCTGGGTGGGATTTTTCAAGCCACTGCTGCATGTATTGGCACAAACCTTCCTGGGTCAAGACCGAACAGTTGTGGAAAAGCAACAGATTGGCCTTAAATATAATCCTGTACTGCGACTGATTAAGGATTCAGATATGCAGGCGCAGTGGTATTACCAGTTAAAGCGGGAGTATGCCCGGTCTGTCGCTGAAGGACGAGAATTTGTGAACCCTGTTAAGGATCAAGTACTTCGCTGGCGTGCTTAAATTACTCCGAACTAAATTCTGCAAATTCTGGGCACTTTAGCTGATGATACCCTGACACAATTAAGAGCAATAATTCCAGCAATCAATAAAAGCGCCGCCAGAATCAATGAATCATTGATTTGACCTTTGTTTAATTCAAATAGGACTTACGCAAATTATCTCTCAAACTCTGATTTCTCCGTGCCCTCTGTGCCTCTGTGGTAGCCTGCGGCAAGCCGCTCCGCGTCTACGTTATTCCGTAACTCGTGCGTAAGTCCTATCAAAATGCAAAATTCTGTTAGGAAGAATAAAGAAAATTTTGAATTAATTAATTTCGAGTTACAGGCTCCCCTGACTTTTCAGGTTATGTGGAAAAGTCCACCAAAAACCTAACCCCCTAACCTCCTTCCCGACGCGGGAAGGGGGAAAATTCAAAGTCTCTCTCCTTAAAGGAAGAGAGAAATAGAAGAGAGGTTTTCCAGATGCCGTGAAAAGTCAGACAGACTCCCACTGATTGTCTTTAATTTTTAATCTTTAATTTTTAATTCCCTAAAGGGGCTGACTTGGGCAAGCAAATAGTAAAACAAGTTCTACCTGGCTGTGATTCAAATGAGAGCGTACCGTGATGACGATTTTCTACAATCCGGCGAACGGTTTCCAAACCAAGTCCAGAACCACGCCCCACTGATTTAGTAGTGAAGAAAGGTTCAAAAATGCGGGTTTTGATTTCAGGTGGAATTCCACTACCAGAATCGATGATGTCAATATGGGCAAAACGATCGCAATGGTATGTTGTAATTTCCAGCAGTCCCTTACCATCCATCGCATCTATGGCGTTGTCAATTAAGTTCGTCCAGACTTGATTCAGTTCGCTGCCATAAGCAAGAATTTTAGGAAGGTGTTGATCGTAATTGCGTTGTACTTGGATGCCGCATTTGAGTTTATGAACAAACAATCGCAATGTATCTTCTAAACCTTGATGCACATTGACTTCTTGCTGAACGCCTTGATCGAGGTAAGAATATGACTTCATCGCTTGCACAAGTTCGGAAATTCTCTCGGCTCCTCGTAAACCATGTTTAATCATTGACATGACTTCAAATGAGAGCGATAGCCAGTGCAATCCCATTTCTCGCAATTCAGTCTCGTCGTTGCGCCAACGTTCCATCATCTTATCTAGGGTTTCAACCTCAACACCACCTTCTGCTAAAGGTTCGGCTAATTTCCATGCCTGCTTCACACCATAATCTTCTAACCATTCCAGCAAGACGTTTTCGCGATCGCTTAATGTCACTGGATCTAGGCGATTATTCAAAATTGCATCATAGCCCTGATCCCGGATTCTCAACCAGTCTTGAGTATGGGCTTCTTCAACATTGCGTTGCCCATAAACTAAGTTCATTCGTTGTAGTTCCAGGATGGCGGCCGGCATTTCCCCTAAAGTCCGAACGAGGGCTGAGGCTGGGTTGTTGAGTTCATGAGCTAGACCGGCAGAAAGTGTCCCTAAAGCGGCCATCTTTTCCCGTCCCCGAATAAAGGACTCTAGTCCCCGTAGACGACGTTCCATAATGCGGAAAACCATCCGCTCAAAATTACGACATTCATGGAGCAGTTTACGGAAATCTTCTCCTTTTAATTGATAGAGGTGGCAATTTGTCAATGCCCGCATTGTGACAGGTGCAGGTTCATCTGTGAGTACTGGAATTTCACCAAAAAAGGATGGGGCTTCGTGTTGCCCGATGGGAATTTCAACTCCTTCACTGCGGCGGGTGATCTTGATTTTCCCTTTGACTAAGATAAATAAGCGACATGCAAGGTCTCCCTCATGGGACAACACTTCTCCAGCAGAAAGTTCAACTGTTTGAGCGCGATCGCAAACCCACTCCAATTGCTCTTGAGAAAGCTGTTGAAACGGGTCTAAGTCGATCAATTCTTCAATACACAACATGAATCAACCTCCTTAGTTTTTCCTGTTCCAGCTAAACATTGCTCAGGTAGCGGTGAACGAATTGAATAGCGATCGAACCTTCACCCACACCGGATGCCACCCGCTTAATTGACCCAGATCGCACATCTCCGGCTGCAAAGATGCCAGGAACGCTGGATTCTAGCAAGAAAGGTGAGCGTTCCAAAGGCCAACCTGGAGGAGATTTGCCATTTTGCGTTAAGTCGGGGCCTGTGACGATAAACCCCTGAGTATCGCGTCGAATCACACCATCGAGCCAATCAGTTTTGGGGATAGCACCAATGAAGATGAAAAGCGATCGCGCTGGCACGATTTCAGTTTGTCCAGTCTTGCTATGGGCGATCGCAATTTCTTCTAAATGTTCATCTCCCTTCACTTCCACAACGCTGCAACCTGTGCAAACTTGGATATTTGCAGTCGCCGCAATTTGGTCAATCAAGTATTGGGACATACTCAATGAAAGCGACTCGCCCCGCACCAGCATAATCACTTTGCTGGCATACTTAGAAAAATGCATTGCTGCTTGTCCGGCAGAATTTGCCCCACCTATGAGGTAAACCTCTTCATTGCTACAGGCGATCGCCTCAGTCATGGCAGCACCGTAATAAATTCCGGCTCCTGTCAACTTTTCGGCTCCTGGGACATTTAGCCAACGGTAGGAAACGCCGGTTGCAACTAAAAGTGCATGGCAACTAATCTCGCTACCATCCGCCAATTGCAGAACCCGATAAGGATCTTGCAGCTTAACTCCAGTTACTACTTGAGGAGTGAGAATTTCTACCCCAAATCGCCGCGCCTGGGTGACTCCGCGCCTAGCCAAATCGCTGCCGCTCAAGCCAACAGGAAACCCCAGATAGTTCTCAATGCGCGAACTCGTGCCTGCTTGTCCTCCTGGTGCTTCACGCTCAATTAAAACCGTACTCAATCCTTCAGAAGCGCCATAGACTGCGGCGGCCAGTCCAGCAGGGCCAGCACCGACGATCGCCAAGTCATAAAATGGTCGCTCTGCCTGAGTTTGCAGTCCAATTTTAGCGGCAATCTCTAAATTAGATGGTTGGATTAATCTGGAACCATCAGGAAACAGCACCAAGGGCAATTGCTGTCTGCCATCAGCTTGGGCGTATTCTAGTAATTTGGCTGCATCCGGCTCCAGTTCAATATCTAACCACTTGTAGGGAATCTGATTACGCGCCAGGAAGTCTTTTACCTGATGGGAAAAAGGCGACCAGCGATTACCAATGACTCGAATCCCTTCAAAGGGTGGGCGGAATCCCGCTAGCCAGTCATCTAGCAAATCATCCAAAACCGGATATAATCGCTCTTCTGGTGGATTCCAGGGCTTGAGTAAGTAGTAATCAAGCCTGGCACTATTAATTGATTTAATCGCAGCATCCGTATCTGCATAGGCCGTCAGCAAAGCACGTTTCGCATCAGGAAAAATGACTTTTGCCTGTTCCAGGAACTCCACACCTCCCATTTGGGGCATTCTTTGATCCACCAAGAATAAAGCAACTGCTTCATTCCGTAATTTGAGTTGCTGCACCGCGTCCAGAGCGGTAATACCAGAATCTGCCCGAACAATGCGGAAGCGATCGCCATACTGATGCCGCAAGTCTCGTGACACCGCTTGCAACACTTCTGGATCGTCATCGACGGTTAAAATTGCAGGTTTCGCCATAACTACTGTTACTTAACGATTACAGTACTTAGCTGTTATCTTCAAAAATTTGTCGTTAAAACATCTACTGTCTAACCAGTTGATTTAAACGAAAGTATGCCTCTTCTGGTGTCAGCGCTTCTGATTGACTTTCATTAGGTATATAAAATACCCAAGTATCTGGAAAGTAATGCACCACAAAACTGGGAATCAGACCCAAACTTACTGCTTGCTTTCCAAGCTTCTCAGCTTGTTCCTCTAAACCCAGTTGGTCATGAAATGGGTGTTCAGCCATACTTTTCATCTCCCTGCACTTTATTTGACCCTGGAAGAACGTTCAATACCCGGATTGCACGAATCACTTTTAAGCAATTTCCGATGTTCCAGAATGAGCTTGAAAATATTTAGGTTTACTACCACAATATTTTCAAATATGCTTTTGTAGAGAATCATAAAGCTATTTTGGTCATTCAGGGTAACGCGCGGTTTCACAGCCCATACAGCATGGGGAATATTTAGTTACTGGATAGCTTGCTGAATTTCTTGGGCAACGTGAAAGCAGTATTGGGTAAGATGCCTTTTTAAGGGGGATTTAGAGGGATCTAAAACTTTTGATACCGACAAAAGGACTTTTCAAACATCCTCTAACTGAATTAGCCAGGTTCGGACTGATTCGACTGACGAAAAAGAGTAGGGTAGCACAGCCAGCCGTGCTACCCCACCAATGCATAAATTCTTTTGGATAATTTATTTTTTGGAAGTCCTTACTGGTAACTCTTAATAATAGCTGCCAGATTTCCGATGCTCCAAAGCAGTGATACCATCATTTTCCAACACTTCACCGCGATCGATGACGGCATAAATTAACCATCTATCGCCACATTCAAGCTGATTTTGCACCGTACATTCCAAATAGGCTAATGCCTCATTCAGAATCAAGCAACCATTCAGAGCAGTTTTTGTGGCTAGATTTGCAAAGGGATTATCGCCTAAAGTGCTATGACGAGAAAAATAGCGGCGCACATTTCTTCCTTCTTTAAGGATATTTAGCACAAATTTATCCCCAGGATGATGCATTAAATCTGCATTCTGCTCGTTAGCGATCGCAATCATAATTCCTGGCGGGTTAAAAGTTGCCTGCGATACCCAAGAAGTTAAAACCCCTTTGTGAGTTTCTTCATCACGAGTTGTCACAACACACAGAGAACCAATGATTCGCCCCACCGCTTGTTCGGTACGATCTACATGGGTTTCTGTCACAATCTGGCGGGAACTACGAAGTTTTTTGGTTTTCTTCAAGTTTTGGGCAAAAAAAGCACCTGCTTCTTGACACTGCTGAAGAATTTCAGAAGTAGGGCTAAAACGCACCCGAATTGTTTCAAACCCTAGTTGATAATTTGCATCTTTGAGCTTACTTTCAATTAAATCTATTGCTTCTCCACTCCAACCGTAGGAACCAAACACCCCTGCTAACTTAGTTTTAGCCGCCACCGAGAGGACTATTCCTAAAGCAGTTTGAATTTGAGTTGGTGCATGGCCGCCTAAAGTGGGTGAGCCGATAATTAAGCCATCGCAAGTTTCTACAATACGGTTAATCTCCGCAGAATCGGCTAGTTCACAGTTGATTGATTCTACATTAACTCCATTTTGAATCAAACCTTGAGCGATCGCATTCGCCATAATTGCTGTATTTCCATAAGCAGAAGCATAAAGCAAAGCGACACTCAATTCTTGAGATTTTTGCCCTTGGCACCATTGACGGTAATCATAAGTAAAACGACTCAGGCTGTAACGGACAACTGGGCCGTGGGCTGGGGCATAACATCTGGCTCCCAAAAGTGACAATTTATCTAAGACTACTTCGACTTGTTTGGCTTGGGGTGCATGAAGACATTCAAAATAATAACGACGTTCCGCGTCTAATCCCTTCCAATCTTCATCAAACAAAGTGTCTTCGCAAATATGAGCGCCGAAAAGTTTGTCTGTGTAGAGAATTTTTGTTGCATAATCATAAGTACAAAGCCCATCAGCCCACCGGGGAGTTGGTACGGTGACAAATGATAGATGATGTCCTTGTCCTAAATCTAAAGTATCCCCCGATCGCACCGCTTGAATAGGTGATTCCAATTCGGGAAAGGCAGTTTTTAGAGCATTGGCGGCGGGGCGAGAACAAATTAGAGTAGCTTGAGGAACCAGAGAGAGTAATACTTGCAGAGTTGCTCTACGGTTCGGGTTGACATGACTGAGAACAATGTAATCGAGGGAGATAAAATCTAGATATTGTGCTAGTTGCTCAAGGTAAATTTCGGTAAAAGATTCGCCGGGAGGGTCAATTAAAGCCTTTTTCTCACCTTGAATCAGATAAGAATTTGCTGTAGTTCCCCGTTGACGGGAATACTCCACCTCAAATTTTAGTCTGTCCCAAGTCCGCGATCGCAGAATCAGAGTATTTTTACCAATTTCAGCAACTTGTACATCTCTGCTATGATTGGGCGTTAATGTTGCAACAGACATAATAACCTCTGTTAATAATGGGGAATTGGGCATTGGGAATTGGGCATGACAGAAGATTTAGACGCGATGAATCGCGTCTCTACCTACTCCCGTTCGACTACGCTACCTCGGCTTTGCTCGGCACAAGTCACGGCAAGCCTACTCCCTATTTTTAATGGCCATTGTTTTGTATTAATTCAGACTTGGCTCGGCTTCTATAGCGTTTAGATACTTCTTGTTCCGGGTCGATACCTTCAAAGGTAGGGGGTAGCCAAACTCGGAGAAATAGTAGTACTCCCAGGACTAATAAAAAGGCACAAGTTGCTAAAACTTGACTCCAACTTGTTTCTAAGACACCTTTAACAATGACTTCTCGCAAAGCAGAAACGATGGAAACTTCAACAGCTACCCCAATAGATACTCGATGTTCTTGCAAGTAAATAATCAACAATCGGAATAGCTCAACTAATATGAGCAAAAAGAGAATATCAGCAGTAACAGCATGAAAATCTAAAGGTGGAAGTAAGGAGAGAAACATATCTCTCACCTGAAGCACCATGAAGCTAAATAAACCGATACACAAAGAAATTACAATTACATCTTGGATAAATTCCAAGCTTCGGACAACACGCCCACGATTGATTTCGTACATGGTAATCGGGGTATTTTCAACAGATTTATACATAATTTTTTGGGAGTTGTAGAGACGCGATTCATCGCGTCTGTGTGGGGTAGGGGGCAGGGGAAGCAAGGGGAGAATAAGAAATAACTAATGACAAATGACCAGTGACTATTTAATAATGATTGCCAATTTTGCGGTGATGGGCGGCGGTAAGTGCATCTAACTTGGCAACTCTTCCAGTTTGGACTGTGCTATAAATTACCCAATGATCTCCACAGTCCATGCGGCTAGTGATTTCGCATTCCATATAAGCCAAAGCTTCAGCTAAAACGGGCGATTCATTTTTTGCTGGATATGTCTTCACTCCGGCAAATCGGTCTACACCAGGAGCAAAACGCTTGAGGAAATGTTTCATTAATCCTTGATATTTGCCTTCTTCTAAAACGTTTAGAACGAAGCGATCGCCAACGTGCATCAAAGATTCAATTGCCCGATCTTTGGATACTGCGATCGCAACTCCTAAAGGCTCAAGACTCGCTTGTGTCACCCAAGAAGCCAACATTGCACTCTGAATTTCTCCTTTTTTGGCAGTGATAATGTATAAGCCTGTGCTAAGACGACCTAAAGCCTTCTCTAGCTCCGTATTGATAGATTTGATTTGTTTAATGGTGCGATCGCGGTTCAACCATTGACCCAAATCTGTCCCCGCTTCATCACAAAGCTGTTCCGTTGCTTGGGTAGGAATTTCCTTAACTAAAATAGGTGGAAAGGCTTCAGTTAATCCCAGTTCTTGAAACTTATTGCGTAAAGGATAAATAGGTTCATCTTCTCCACCTCCCGACTCTAATAAACCAATTGACTGCTTTTTGTGAACAGCAGCTAAAATAGTGCTTAAAGAAGCTTGAGCTATCACCGAAGATTGGGGTGGCATTGCAATTACTAAACCAGAAGATTGTGCAACTAATTCTCTAACTTCTTGAGGTTCAGAACTATTGAGAGGAAATAATTCCACTGCTGCGCCTGTTTTCGCACATCCATGAGCTATGGTACGGACTAACTGCTCGCTATGCCCGTAATCTTCAACATAAAATAGAGCCACTAAAGTCTCTGTTTTTGCTTGTTCTAAACTCCAGTTTTGATACCGTCCGAGCCAGTCTGGAATATAGTGTTGTAATAAAGGTCCATGTCCCGTAGCAACTGTTCCTATTTCTAACTTTTCAATCCGCTTTAAAGCTGCCAAAACAGAGCGGGCATTGGGGCCCATAAGACAATCATAATAATATTGAAAATCTTCCTCAAGTAAGGTGATATTTTCATCATAAGTGTGGTCATCACAGTAGTGCATTCCAAACACATCACAGGTGTAGAGAGTGCTAGTTTTGTGGTCATAAGTAAAGATTGTGTCAGGCCAGTGTAAGTTGGGTGCAGAGATAAATTCTAATTCGTGTCCGTTGCCTAAATTTAATCGCTCTCCACTTTTCACCTGCCTTGAATTAAAGGGCTGGTGAACCATATTTTCTAAAAATTGAATAGCTACCTTAGCACCAACAACAGTAATGGATGGAGCTAGTTGCAAAATATTTTTTACTAGGCCACTGTGGTCTGGTTCCGTATGGCTAATAATCAAGTAATCTATTTTAGTCGGATCAATTAATCCCACAAGTATTTCAAGATATAATTGCTCAAACTTGCGGTGAGATGTATCAACTAAGGCAACTTTTTCTCCCTGAATTAAAAAAGAATTATAAGTCGTACCATTCCGTAGACCAAACTCGACATCAAAACGTTCTCTATCCCAGCAATACCGTTGCCAATTTACGAGGGTTCAACACCTGTGGAAAGGGGATGAATACGTCCCAAAGAAGTGAGCTTGGCAAAAATTTGGGCTAGTAAAATAGGCTCAGGCTTTTGAGGAAGTATTTTTAACATTTCATGAACATATCGAAAACCACGGTAATAAGCTTTCAGGTCAATAATGCCAGAACCAGGATTATGTTTACGGAAATCAGCTAGAAGATGATGGGATAAATTGACCATAAAGAATGCAATATTAGCAGCATTAGTCACAGCAGTTTGGCTCAGATTCATAAAATCTTCCAAGCCCCAGAATTGCTTGGCATCCCGAAAATTAAACTCGATTTGGAAACGAAGCTTGTAATAGTCAATAATTCTGTCAGCCGTCAAATCTAAGTCGCTGGAAAATAAAATTACATGGCTACGTATATTGGCTTTAAGATTAGTTTTGACTAAAATAACTACATTGAGAGACTGAGCAAATTCTTTGTGAAGAAGAGTAGCTTGATAAATATCAGTTTGAATTCCATCTTCAATATCACTTTTACACAAATATTTCTCAGGTAGATTACGGTAGTCTAGTTTTTCCCCGTATTTACGACGAGAACGTTTATTCGAGTCAGGATTTTCATAAGGGATGTATAATGATGAATCATGGCGCAGCTTGGAAATTATGTGCAAGTTAACTTGTCGTACCATCTGCAAGGCATTGTTGTTACCAAAATGACCATCTACTACCAAGTATGTCAAGGGGATAAAGTTAGCTACTAGCTCAAATAGTGAGTTAATCCTCTTTTTAATTAACAAGAGTTCAGATGTTAATATCACTTCGGTTTTGTTTTTATTCTTACTGCCTTTCGGTCGTCCCCGTCCACGTTTCTCTTTAGCTTTTACTTTTTTGATTGGCAAGGTGTTATTTATTTGGGCATCACTTTTAATTACCTGTTCTATTCCAATCGGAAATGATTGCCTTCCTTCTACGCTTACTAATGACAATACGAAGAAAGATAAACCATTAATTGGTTTACTAGCCAGGCTAGAAAAAAATCTATCTACTCCGTAAGTTTGCTTCCCCGATTTACTAACTACAACTTCATCTCCTGCAAGCAAATACACATCATTTTTTCGCCACAAATGTTGACGAAAAAACAGCCAAAACAATGTTGCCCAAGGTATTACTGTAGAAAAAAATCTCCCCATTGTCCGATAGCTACCGCCATCACCTGCCCAACGGGCAATTCCCAACATCGTGACTCGACCACTTAGAGCTAACATTGCCAGGATAATTTGGTTCAATTGCCGCATCGTTGTCGCGTTTATCTGCGGTAGCAGGCATTGCAGGAGTGATAAGATATCGGGCATGGGTTGATTGTGGCTTTTGAGTTGTCGTTTGGGAAGACAATAACTCTACTACATCAGCCCTCTCTCTTCACCCTCTGATTTTGGCTAAGGTATTGTCCCAGTCTAGACAACGAATAGCAGTTGTTTGAGGAGCAATTTCAACAGTTTCTACTGTCAAACGTCCTGGGTTGGGAGTAACTTGAGTGGGCTGTATGAGTGCAACCATTTGTTTTCTCCAAAAAGATTGTTATCTGAAGCGAGCGTTATGTCTCTTATATTTACCTGAAATACTCAATTAGTAAAATGCCAATTTCTAAAGCTAATCATCAGAAAGTTTTATTCATTATTTAGATTGATTTACCATTGAATTGCTCAATGTTTATCATTACTTTTATCTTCAATAATGAATGTGAGAAGATGTAAATAATCAGTTAGAATGATTTCGCATGTCTGTAATATTTTTTCCACCTCCCATACAACAAATCAACAGCGAAATCATCCGTAGCGCTGGTGTTGATCTGTATGTACTACGCCTGGATCTCATGCACCCGTGGGTTAACGGCAATAAGTGGTTCAAGCTGAAATACAATCTTTTGGAGGCCAAGGAGAAAAATTTCACAACGCTGCTTACTTTTGGCGGCGCTTATTCCAATCACATCTATGCAACTGCGGCGGCTGGTAATCTTTTCGGTTTTCGTACCATCGGCGTAATTCGTGGGGAGGAGAGACTACCATTAAACCCGACGCTGAATTTTGCTGTACAACAGGGTATGCAGCTTGTGTATACGAACCGCGAAATGTATCGACAGCGCAACACACCAGTGGTAGAGGAATATCTGCAACAACGCTTCGGTGAAGTGTTTATCATTCCCGAAGGCGGGAGTAATTTAAATGGTGTGCGCGGCTGTATGGAGATCATTGGTGATGCGATGTCTACGGCGGTCACTGAACGCAGTCGAAGTGCTGGCTACGCCTACGCATTTGATCGTATATGCGTAGCCTGCGGTACAGCTACCACACTTACTGGGATTGCGCTTTCATTGCATCAAGGACAAAGAGCGATCGCTTTTCCCGTTCTGAAAAATGGCTCATTTCTTGCACAAGAAATCGAAAGTCTGCTGACAAATTACCTCGCCTCTGATTTACCCACACCATCTAACTCCCCTGCTTTTTGGGAATTGGTATGTGATTACCACTTTGGCGGCTATGCAAAGGTGAACAAGGAGTTATTATTGTTCAGCCAACAGTTCAGGGAGGAACATGGCATACCTCTTGATTACGTATATACCGCCAAAATGTTTTACGGTGTGATGGATTTACTAAAACAGGGATTTTTTAGTAAAGGCGATTCGTTGCTGCTGGTACACACAGGAGGCTTACAGGGCAATGTCGGCATGGAAGAAAGGTTTCAAAGAATGTAGAATGTTATTCAGAAATAAAGTTGAGTAGCTTAAACTGAACTTTCTCCCTGCAAATGTACTACACAACCCTTAAATTTCTGATGTATAACTGATGCATATTGTTTACTAGCATCGGCTTAATTAATCATCTATATCAGGAAAGATTTATGGTCATAGATTTATTAGGGAAAGCAATCCAGGCAATTGCTGGTGCGGGAGTTCCTTCTATAAAAAATAAGCTTGAGCGTAGTGAGATTGTAAGCAAATTATTAAAACAACTTGATCTTTACCCTGAGCATCCACCTGCTGATTTTTCTGGTGTATATGTCTATACTGTTGTACAGTACGGGGTTGGAAAACCACATGAAATTTTGGAATTATTTCGGCAGGAAGAAATCAAGCAGGCTTTCCGTGAAGCATTTGAACAAAATGACCCTTTAATCTTCATCAAAAAAGGTCAAGATTTTATAGATGGGTATGCCTTGGGTG
Organism: Nostoc punctiforme PCC 73102; assembly: GCF_000020025.1. Taxonomy (GTDB): domain Bacteria; phylum Cyanobacteriota; class Cyanobacteriia; order Cyanobacteriales; family Nostocaceae; genus Nostoc; species Nostoc punctiforme. Next base: position 709,188 of record NC_010628.1, read on the forward strand.
ATGAAATCAAAAAACTTGGTATTGACCCGCTTCCAGAATATGCTGCTTTTGCTATGGCTTTTATTGAGGTTGCCAATAGCACACGCAAACCATCAGAAGTTTTAAGAGATCGAAAGCTTGAGACTATAAATCAAAATATATCAATTATTCAAGAGCAGTTATCTAGACTAAAAGAACCAAAGGAAATTCTACTTGAGTTAGCTATACAGTCACGAACTTATCAAGAACTTCAGCCAGCAGATGAGTCAAAAAATGAAAGAATTGGGATATTTATATTAGCACAGCAAATGAGTGGGTGGTTTGAAACTCTAGGATATAAGTTTGATAGACATAAGGTAGAAGAAGAGAAATTTTTCGAGTGGATCATTAATATTCCAGCACGGCGAGGATACGACCGCATCTTTGTGCGTGGTGTTGAGCGTGAAGGAGGGTTAAGTGATGTTCAATCTTTACGAAAAGCTGTGATGAGCATAAGACAAAAGAAGCTTGGCTAGTCGCTGCTCGCAGGATTAGTCCAGCAGCTCGCAATGAAGTGAAAAAGGAAGAAAATCAAGATATCTTCTGCTATACCTTTGACGAACTACTAGATGAACAAGCTGACTTTAGCAAATACTTAGACTGGCTAGAAGCTGAGGTTAAGCGTAAGGGTATTGACAGAATGTATGTTCCTCTTGCTTGTATTAAAGAAGAATATGATCCTGTGACTCAAGAAAAACTGGGGGTTAGTCGATACAACGCAGATGATGGTTGGATTGAAGGCTACATTGATCACTGGCTAAACGATCGGGCTAAAGAGCATATCTCAATACTAGGGAGTTATGTAAAAATAAATTGAACAATTAACTGACTACTTTGGGTTTGATAATATAGTTCCACTCACCATGAAAAGAATTTCGTTCGATTGCGATAGTATCAAGCTCTTGGTCTGTAACCTTGATTCCCGTTTTGTAGAGATTTGGATCTAATCTAGCTTCAACTTCTAATCCTTGTGTGGTGGTAGTATTGCGAATTAGATTAATCACAACTTGCAAGCTAGTTAATGGTCTGCCTCGCCAGTTTTGGGTAATGTGACAAAACAAGCGATGCTCAATCTTATTCCATTTACTTGTGCCTGGAGGAAAATGACACACATGAATAGTTTTACCAGTATCAGTTGCTAATTCTTGTAACTTCAATTTCCACAATCGTGAGCGATAACTATTGCTACCACCGCAATCAGCCGTAATCATTATATGCTCACTGCTGGGATAAACTTGTTTACCCATTGAGTACCACCAATGACGAATAGACTCGACTGCAAACTCTGCGGTATCGTGGTCAATGCCAACATTTACCCATCCTTGATTTGAGGTTAAGTCATAAATTCCGTAGGGAATTGCCTTGCCCAACTTGGGGTCAACAAAATCATGCATTTTCACCTCAATTGGCTGTTCCTTTTCACACCACTCGGTTCCAGAATTTTTAAAATCTCCAATTAATTCTTTTTTTTTGTATCAACTGAAATTACGGGGGTTCGTTCTGGGATTGAAAGTGCAAGACTTGGTTGGAAATATGTAAAAACTGATCATCTCTATCTGGATGAGATGAGCCATCACGGGTTTTACGATTTGATTGTAAGCTGTAGCCAAGCGATTCAAGTAAGTTATAAACACTTTTAGGACTAGTCCTATGTCCCCCAATGTTTAATGCCGCAGCCAGTTTCACAACACTTTTAGAAGTCCATTTTAGAGGAGATTCTGGGTCTCCCAGTGTCACTGGTTCAATCAGCGATTCTAAATCTGATAGCAGCATTGCGTCTTTTTCTTCAAGTAGTTTACGTCCAGCACCTGACGAACGAATTCGATTACTATCATCATTCGAGGTTTTTTCCCCCGAAGCGTCTAACAATAACCGTATCCCAGCATGGATTGTAGTCCGGGATAGTCCAGTTGCGAGCGCAACCTGACTCACGCCTCCCCAGCCCAGGCTTCGGGCTTCAATTGCTGCCCAAATACGCCGTGTTTTCTCATTCAAATAAGGCGATAACGAATCGTACTTGTCTTGAATGCTTTCTACTACCTGCTTATCAGACATATAAGCCTTTAATTCGGTTACATTCTGATCATCTTACCATTCAGCAAATTGTTCAAGTTATTTTTACATGATGCCTAGGTGAGTTTGGCACTGGCAAAACTTGGTTGACTTTGCACTATGCTTGGACTGTTCTACAACGCTATCGTGATGCCAAAGACCGGAAAAGTGAACGACCTCGGATTCCATTGGTTATTCCTTTACGCGACTATGCTAAAGCAGTCAGTGTTGAGTCTTTGTTCTCAGAGTTCTTTTTTCGCAAGTATGAAATTCCTATTCTTGGTTACTCTGTATTTGAGCAACTCAACCGTATGGGGAAATTACTACTCATCTTTGATGGATTTGATGAAATGGCAGATCGGGTAGATAACCAAAAGATGATTAATAACTTCTGGGAGTTAGCTAGGGTTGTTGTACCTGGTTCTAAAGCAATTCTTACCTGCCGAACAGAACACTTTCCAGAAGCTAAAGATGGTCGAGCTTTACTAAATGCAGAATTAGAAGCTTCTACTTCTGCTCTCACTGGTGAACCTCCACAATTTGAGGTGCTAGAACTAGAGAAATTCAGCGATGACCAAATTCGTCAGGTGCTATCATTTCGAGCAGGAGTTTCCACTGTTGAACAGATAATGGAAAATCCCCAACTCTTAGACTTAGCCCGTCGCCCAGTAATGACTGAACTAATCCTGGAAGCTTTACCTGATATTGAAGCAGGAAATCCAGTAGATATGTCACGTATTTATCTCTATGCTGTACGCAACAAGATGGAGCGAGATATTAAGGCAGAGCGTACTTTTACCTCATTAGCTGATAAACTCTATTTTCTATGTGAGTTGTCGTGGGAGATGCTGTCAACTGATCAGATGAGTCTTAACTACCGACTTTTCCCCGATCGAATACGCCGTCTTTTTGGTCATGCTGTGCAGGAGGAAAAATATCTAGACCACTGGCATTTTGATATGATGGGTCAGACTATGCTCATCCGTAATGCAGATGGTGACTATTCACCAGCGCATCGCTCCCTTTTAGAGTTTTTTGTCGCCTACAAATTTGCTGCTGAATTAGGAGTTATAGCTCCTGATTTTGCCGACTTAGCTAAAGCACAATCTCATTTAAATGAGAGTGTTTCATCTGACTATACTTGGTCATCTTATTTTCGGCGGGAATGTGATGAGAATGGCAATATTAAACCTATTCTATATCTGCAAGAGTTTATTCCTGAGAAAATAGAAGTATTAGCAGAAACTGTAGGAAAAGAAACACTAAATACAGACTTTATTAGTGAAAATATCAGCAAAGTACTAAATAGAAAACAGAATAATGCTATCTTTGAATTAATAGGAAATATGATTTCTCCCGAAAAGGAAAAAGTCAAGACTAGATTATTTACTATAATTACAGAAACCTGTGGTAAAACTTTACAAGAAGTAGGTATAGTTGGTGGTAATGTTGCCACTATTCTAGTCCAATATGACCCTATTAGTTTGAGAGGACAAAATCTAGCTGGTGCAAATTTAAGATATGCAAACTTTTCTGGAGCTAATCTCACAGAATGCAATTTAGATAATGCTGATTTAAGCAATACTAGATTTAGTAGCAAATCTATAATGTTACACGCTACCCTACGAAATAGTAACTTAAACCATTTGAGGCTAGGAGACCTTTTAATAGGTTGGATTTCAAAAGTACCTTTAAATAAAACACCCTCATTATTAACTAATTGGAATTCTGAGATACCAGCTATCTTTTTTTATTACCCTCATGAGGGTAATCATTCAAATAGACCAAATTTACCTTTTAAAGTTAAACAGAACGAAATAGTTGTCGCTTATGGAGAAAATAGATTATTAAAATGGAACTATATAATTAAATCAGTGTACATTTTAAATGAGGAAATTAATCAAGGAGTTCTTAAAATTCTTACTGTTGAAGGTGAAGATGTTTATCTTGAATTAAAAACTGGTCTAAATTTACCTGCCGATGAAGCTACAAGTGTCTTAAGGTCTTGGCGTTCTGCGGATTTTACAGGGGCTATGGGACTTGGTGAACGTGAAGTTTACATATTAAAAATATTAGGCGCTATTAGTCTACCTAATACTTCTTACAATCCCCACAATGATAAGAATCTAAACTTCGGATTAAAACACAATGAGGGTGAATATGATTTTGAGGAATTGTTGTGAGATTAAAAGTCTGGTTTATACAAATTAAGCCTGCCTGTACAGACTTATACATTAATTTTTATTGAACTTTACTAAAAAACTTTTTTATACTATAAAAAAGTTTTTTAATTGGTAGCTACGCCGATAATATGAGGACTAACAATCGGCAATTGTGCATCAAATCGCTCATAATTAATACTAGCAAAACCAGCATTTTCTAAAGCAATCAAAGTTTCTCTATCTGGATGGCAACCGTCACCTATCACTTGCCAAGTCGGACGAATTGCGCTTTGTACTTGTCGCAATACAGTCCCTTGAGGTGCGGCAACGTGTTCAATAAATAAGAACCGTCCACCTGGTTTGAGTACTCTTAAAATTGCCTGTAATGTATAATCTATATTCGGCACCGAACACAAAACTAAGGTACTAACAACAGTATCTATGCTGTTATCTTCAGCATCTAACCATTCAGCATTACCAATTCTGAGGTCGATATTTAAGCCTAGTTTTTTAGCTTGTTTTTGAAGATAGGAGTGCATGTGTGGGTTTGGCTCGATTCCTATCCAGTGGATATCTTTAGGGTAGTAGGGTAAGTTAGGGCCTGTTCCTGGACCGATTTCTAACACTTTACCTTGGAGATTTGCAAAAAGAGAACGTTTGCGATCGCTGACGATTTTATTATACGTGCTGCTACTTTGAGCCATTATCCAGGCAAAGAAACGTTTACCAAAGTTGGCATTAATCTGATTTTGTGAATCTCCAATAATTTGGTTTACAGTCATCATCTACTTCCTAAAATTTGAGGCTATAAATTATTGCACCAAGCAACTATTTATAGTCTTAAGGTACGATAATTTATGTTTCTTGTACCTCACCCATTTGATTCACCTGATTGGGTGATTTTGATTAATATACATACGTGGCGACTTACCGTAACCTACCACAGAAATAGAAAAAGTGTAGAAGCAGAAATAGAATTTGCTATATAGCAATCCTAAATTAATGAGTCGTCAATATCCCTGATTATTCTCTCTGCGTTCTCTGCGCCTCTGCGGTTAATTTCTTTTTATAAATAATTTATGAATACAAAAATAGCAAAAAGCGTTCTGCAATTGAGAACGCTATCTTTTAGTAAATTCTGTTAAGGTAATATGAATTAGAGTTGAGAATTGCTAGTTGATAAAATTAGGCATGAAGATTTGCTTGTTCCTGTAACCAAGGATCTACAGGTTGTCCATCTTTGCGGCGTAATTCAATTTCCACTACCATCACTTCTTTTGAACCTGGAGGTGCGGGTTTTTTATGGAAAAGAATGTCATAATCTTCTGGATTATGTTTGCGTTCTTTCAACCATTCTTGTACCTTGGTTGTGGCAAAAAATGATTGCCCTTGCTCAAACATTCGGGTAATCTGCAATTGCAGTGTATAAGGATTTAGCCTACCCATTTTCTACCGCCTTTGTTAAGTAAATTTTAGAACAAGTAATCTGTTTACCTTAGATAATCTAATGTTAGTGCGAAGTACGCACACCTGACACTTCACCTATAGGTGCAAATTCCAGTTTCAACACCCTAGCATCTGTAGCAACAAAGCCCGAAGGTATTTCGGTATATGGTCTAATAAAGTCTTGATACTACTGCAATCTGTCTTCCATAGGTTAATAAATTCTTATTTGTGTTGCTTTAGTTCTCGCCGTCTTTGGCAGTAGTTTGACCTTAGTAATGTTATAATAGTACTTCACAAAAAATAATGTTAAAAACTTGACTGCACCCCAGCACTAAAGTTTTACGTACACGAAGAGACGAGGGAATAGATTAGTTAAGGATTATTCAGAATTTCCCAGCATCTCTATAACATTTCACTACTTAATTCTGTTATAGATTGGAAAGAGGCACGCCGCTTCAAAAACTGACCAACAGACTGAAAATGGTTGTTATGAAGAGCAAAAATCAAGCTGTTTTCGCTTTAATTGTAAAAAGTACTATTGTCTTTTTACCCTTACTATTATCCGTTGGAATTGCCAATGGGCAATCTGCACCATCACTTTCCCCAGCACTAACCCAGATTTCGGTGTTGTCGAATCAGGAACGGGAAGAATTAGCACGACTAAGAGCAGAAAAGCGAATTCAACAGCAAGTCCAATCTGATTTTAATAGCGCTTTTAGCCGTACAACTATTTTACTCAATGTCTGGCTAGTTATATTAAGCCTATTTCCAGTCGCAATCATTGCTTTATTTTGGCTTCTCCGACGGGTGGTAATCCGTGAAATTGTTGATAGAGCGATGCAACAATTACAGGGAATGGAAAAATTACAAAATCAGCTAGCCACCGTTAAACAAGAGGCTGAAAATGTTATTCAAGATGCTAAAAAAATAAATGATGAATTAGAACGGGAAACGGTTAGTTTACAACAAAAAATTAAAAGCGAACAAGAAAATTTCTCTACCCTGACATCGGAACTAGATTTAGCTAAATCACAGGTATTAAGTAGATTAGAAAGTCAACTCAAAAAATCTCAAGAAAATATAGAAAGTTTAGAGTCACATTTTGCTACTGTTGTATCTAAATTAGAGCTTGATGCTCAACAACAAACAGATGTAGCGCTGGAAAATCTAGGAAATTTAGCATCTGTTCTGACACAAGAGTTGTCTAATTTAAAGTTAGGTGTACAACAACAGCAAGAGCTAGCCGTTGCTGATTTACAAGTATCAAGGTCTGAGTTCATATCTCAACTTTCTGGATGGCAGTCTGATGCTCAAAAGCAAAAGGATATAGTTTTTGAAAAATTGGCTAAATTGCAGTCAGAATTTGCCAATCAATTATCAGAATTACAAGTAGATACTCACGACAAAAAAGAGAACGCATTTGAGAGTTTAGGAAAGTTAGATAATGAATTAAAATCTCAGTTATCAGAACTACAGGCGGATGCTCAGGAGCAAAAAAATAAAATTGTTGAAAGTTTAGCAGCATTACAGTCAGAGTTTGCTGAACAACTATCTGAATTACAATTAGATGCTCAAAAGCGCAAAGTGTTAATTATTGAAAATTTAGAAAAATCTGCTTCTGAATTTAGTTCGCAATTTTCAGAATTGCAATGGAATGCTCAACAACAAAAAATTATTATTTTGGAGAAGTTAGAAAGATTAGAAACTGAGTTTGTCTCTCAACTCTCTGAGTTACAATTGGATGCCGAAGAAAGAAAGGATCTTATTCTTCAAGAACTAACTGAAATTACACCTGAATCTATCTTAGAAGCGGTGAATTATGAAGTTAAGGAAGAAAAAGAAGTAGAGGAACCGCCACAACAACCAGAATTGACTGCTGAGGAGTATGTAAAAGAGGGAGATGAGCTGTTTTCTAAAAGGCGCTATGAAGATGCGATCGCAGCTTACAACCAAGCGGTTAAAATCCAACCTGATGAACCTGTGGCTTGGTTAAAACGAGGTCTAACTCTCGGAAGGTTGAAACGCTACAAAGATGCGATCGCATCCTACGAGCGAGCTATTCAGATTCAACCAGATTACCATCAAGCTTGGTGCGATCGCGGCGTTGCTTTTGGGAAATTACAACAGCATCAGCAAGCCTTTGCTTCATTCGAGAAAGCTACACAAATCAAGCCTGATGATGCTGTTGCTTGGTTAAATTGCGGTCTTTCTCTCGTAGCATTGGAAAAATATGAAGAGGCAATAGTGTCTTTTGATAAAGCGCTAGAATTTCAACCCAATTCTCCCAAAATCTGGGATAAACGCGGTTATACCTTGGTAAGATTGGGACGCGATGATGAAGCGATCGCTAGTTTTAACAAAACTTTAGAAATTAAGCCAGATTATGCCAGTGCCTATTACAACAAAGCAGCCTGTTACGCACTGCAAAGACAAGTTGAACTATCTTTGGCAACTCTGAAACAGGCAATTGAACTCGATCCCAGGTATAAAGAAGACGCAGCAACTGACCTAGATTTTGATGATATTGCCGATGATGAGCGCTTTAAGCAGTTAGTTACAGCGTGAAAAGTTATTTGTCATTTGTCATTGATTCTTCTCCCTCATCTCTCCACTCCCCATATCTGGCGGATTTGGTTCGCTAGACATCGCTTTGAGTTTAGATGTAAAAGACTCAGAGCGATCGCTTTTTTCTGGGGTAAATTGCCCAATCGGGGCATGAATAGCAGCAGGTGGCAGCAGTTTTGGCTGTCGTTGATGATGGCTTGGTGGTGAGGGAGGCGGTGAACTTTCTTGTAAAGTTTGCCTTTGGCTAACAGCAGAGGATAGCTGAAGGGTTGCCGAAGAAGCAAATTTTCCAGAAAGGGGAGATTTGAGAACAGTTTTATTGTCTCTAGCTTCCTGCTTGGCTTCTTCTTCATCTAAAGATGTTTTTTGTTCATAACTTTTCAGTTGTAGAGTTGCAGTATTGCTGTTTTGATAGCCGTTACGAATCTTCGCAGGTGGTAATTGAGGACTCGTGACTCTCTCTACAATGGGATTTCTCTTGACTAGCGGTAGGCTTGGAGCAGGCGATGAGGTTAAGCTTTGGGGAAATTTGCTACAAATCATCCGTTCAAATTCCATATTGAAATGATATGTAGCCTGATCCCGGCGCTGCCAAAATACTAAAATTTGCTGCACCGAAACTGCTTTATAACGGCCTTGATATAGTGCCTCAATTACTGCCAGGTGTAGCCAATTCAGTGGGTATTGAGTTTGCCAACGTTCAACTAGCTCATTGGCAGTATAGCCACTGAGATCAAAACTATAATTAATTAATAAAGCGATCGCCAAGTTGGCAGAAGTATCTGGGAGTGTTGTTAACATGGGGCTATTAGCTTTCGGCAATAGGTCTTAAGATTCTTCACCCATCGCATATTAGCCTAGCGTGCTTTTAACTACATGGTTTTTTTTCCAATGAGTACAAAGCCGATAAGCAGTGTTTCCTATTCTACTTGTCAACTTCTAGAATGCAACCCTACATAGAATGATTTAATCGCAGATGTTCGTCCAATGGCAACTAATGCTTGATAAACCATTGCTGCAACTTCGCCGCGTGTAGCCAAACGTAAAGGTGCAAGTAGTTGGGGATCTGGGTAATTAACGATGATTTTTTGTTGTGTAGCAGTGGCTACGGCTTTTCGGGCGTAGTCGGGAATGGTATGCCGATCGCTATATATTTCTAAAATATCGCTATCAATAGCTGCTAGTCCCAGTCCGTTTACTAGGGAGACAATCACCTGTAGGCGTTGGACATGCTGATTGGGGCGAAAAGTGCGATCGCTAAATCCGCCAACAAAGCCACCACTAGCCGCCACTTGGATAGCGCTATAAGCCCAAAAATCCTTGGGGACATCCGTAAAATCGGGTGCTGAGATTTTGGGAAATGGGTTAAAGGCGATCGCTACCAGAGATGCATACTGGGCGCGAGTCATGGGTTGATCTGGCTGGTAGCTACCATCGGCAAAACGATGAGTTAAATCCATGCTTACTAATGCCTGGATAAATGGTTCTGCCCAATGTGCATCTAGTTGAACAGGCGCGGGGAGTTTTTGAGATGGTGCCGGAGCCGGAGCGTCAGATAAATTAGTGCTAACCGCTACTGGATTGGCTGGGATCAATTCTGCCAAGCCCTTGACTAGAAAAGGATTCAAATGATTACCTACGGAAATTAGCTTTTGTTTAGTAGCATTATACAAATCAAATTCACTATTATCACGAAAAATATTATCAGCAGAATCTTGGGTATTGCCTAAATCAGGAATTGCATTGCCATTGACTAATAGACCACCTTGGGTATTTTTAGTAATGAGATTTTGACGCAGCACCGGTTGGGCGTTGCGAGAAAGTGCGATCGCGGTACGATTTTCTGATAATTTGTTATTTGCGATCGTCGGAGTAGCAAAGTCACTAATTGCTATACCTAAAGGGTTTCTTTCAAATAAATTCCACAGTACTTCTCCCTGGCTATGACCTGCTATCACCAACCCGCTAGCAGTATTTTGCACAAATATGTTATCTAAAATTTCGGGTTTGGCAGCACCAGTGACAAACACGCCTTCCCGCCCACAGTCCCTCAAAGTATTATTCGCTAAAGTAGGTGCAGCCGATTCAATCCAAATACCAGTACCTTTAGCTGAGGGATTAGTGACAGTCACACCTAAAAGACTGGCATCATCTAGCAAGAGCAGCGTAATATTTTGTATACCAAAGCTGGGACTTTGATATTCGCCACTCCCGCAAATTACAATATCTGCACCTTTATTAACTTCGTTACCCATCACTGTTGCCCCTTCAGGGATAATCAGTGGGAACACCTCACCACTAGCAGCGCTGTAAGTCCCCGGCTCAAGATGAATTATCGTCGGGATTTTGGTTATTTTTAAGGCACGGGTGAGGCTTTTAAACGGACTCAACCGTGAACCAGTATTAGTATCATTCCCTTTCATGGGGTTGATATAGAGTGTGACGACGAGGGTAGAGTTCACCATTGATAGTTGAGAGTCAATTGTTTTAATTATGACAATCATAAATAACACTACTTGTAGCAAACTTTTTGAAAGTAGTATGACTGTGTATAGAAAATATATCCACGTTACTTTTTCTTGCAAGCAGATAATCTCTACACACAAGTTATAGACTCTCATGCAACATTCCGAGTTCTCATCTCGGCCTTTGGTATTCCCAGGTTAAAAGACCACGGTTATCACCCTGACATCTCAGAGAAGAGTCAGAGGAAGTTTATCCCCAAAAATCAGCTTTGAATTTTCGGCACAACCATTCTATTTGGCACTACTAACTCTATAACTGCGTCAAGCGTCTTGCAGCTAAATTACTGTATCAGTTTTCCTGGTGTAGCAATTTAACATTTATATGGAATGAAATTTAAGCAATTAGTAACCAGAAGTAATGACAACTCAGTTTTGGGAAAAAAGCATAGGAATTAATGCGACTCTAACCAACTTACTATTAAACCCCGTGCGTAGATGCTTACTTTTATGCCGCAGCAAGTTACGTAAAGCGTCTGATGGAGTTGCGGCTAGTCGCCAAACATCGCCTTTCATTCATCAAGGTTGGTGGCTTTTAAGGAAGCGTCTGCTGCCATTATTATTTTTGATCTCATTCGTTGCGGTATTACTACTCAACAGCTTTGCCCCTGCTATTGCCCAACTTCCTCCTCAACCTCGTCAGGAAATTCGGGGGGTGTGGCTCAGTAGTAACGATTTTAGCGTTTTCAGAAATCGCTCCAAGGTACAAGCAGCTATGAGCCAACTGCGGCAACTAAACTTTAACACTGTTTATCCCGTAGTTTGGAACGATGGCTATACACATTACCCCAGTGCCATCATGCAAAAAATGGGTATTCCCTTCTTCTTCAAGGGAGTAGATGGACAAGATGTAATTGCAGACATTATTAGCCAAGCCCACAGCCAAGGGCTACTAGCAATACCCTGGTTTGAATTTGGTTTCATGGTTCCCCTAAGTTCCGAGCTCGCATCGCAGCATCCAGATTGGCTAACGCAAATGCGGGATGGGACTCAAACTTCAACTAATGCTGCGGCTGAAGTAGCGTGGTTAAATCCCTTTCACCCCGAAGTGCAAAAGTTTATCACCGAACTTGTTATGGAAGTTATCACTCAATACGATGCTGATGGCATTCAATTTGACGACCATACGGGTTTACCTGTAGATTTTGGTTACGATAAGTACACGATTAGTCTATATACTCAAGAAACTGGCAATCCTCCTCCACCCAATCCCCAAGCTCAAGCATGGATAAAATGGCGGGCAGATAAAATTACTGCATTCATGGTAGACCTCTACCAAACTGTGAAATCCCGAAAACCGAATGCCATTTTCTCAGTTGCTCCCGATTATTATAATTTCGCCTACAAGCTATACCTGCAAGACTGGCTTAACTGGGTAAGGTTGGGTATTGTTGATGAGTTGGTTATGCAGGTATACCGTAAAGATTTGGAAAGTTTTATCACTCAAATTACCCGCCCAGAAATTTTAGAAACCCAACAAATCATCCCAACTGGTATCGGTATTACGGCGGGGTTACGAAATAGCCCAGTTGCCTTACCACAAATTCAATCTCAGGTGCAAGCAGCGCAACAACGCGGTTTAGGTATTAGCTTTTTTTACTACGAAAGCCTTTGGGATATTGCGCCTGAACCAGCAGCGCAAAGACAGTCAGCATTTGCAGCTCTTTTTCCAAACCCAGCGTTGCGCGATATCTCGCAAAATCCACCCCGCAAGCCAACTTTTGATACCATATCCTTACCTTTGTACACAAAACCTTCCCTCGGTCAACGTGTTCGCGGCTATTTTCTAGAAATGGCGATCGCAAATGGTCAACCAAAACGTATCTTATTAGATACAGGTTCAGCAGGGCTGCGAGTTCCCAAAGAGTTTTTAGGTAATGCTCCTATCCGCAGAACGGGACAAAATATCAAGGAGATATTAAGTGATGGTACTATCCTTGAGGGAGAATTAGTTTATACTAACATCCGATTTGGTTTGCTTCCCGCCACAGAACCCGTTCCGGTACAGGTTGTTACCAGTCGTCAATGTACTGCCCAAAAGCCTAATTGTTCAGCAAAGAATGGTGTGCCATTTTCCGGTATTATCGGTGTCAACTATTTTGAGAAGTCACTTCCCTATAATCCATTGAGAAAATTACCAGGCAATTTGAGTAACGGATTTATTGTTACGGGAAATGGTGGTAATAACAATAATGGCAGCCTAATTCTCGGTTTAACTGCTGATAATCAAGCAGGTTTCAAAATGGCTCCTTGGAATAAACAAAGCAAAATTAATGATGTACCTGGTAACAGATGGGACTCTCAAGTGAGCAAAGTTTGTTTAACTATTGCTGGGAGTTCTGCTAAAAATCTTTGTAATGGCAAAATGATTGCTGATACTGGAACTATTAATGGTTTGACTGAATTCAAATCAGCTTCTACAGCAGGTAAGCTCAAACCAGGAGTATTACGTTCAGCGAATGCTGTAAAAGTAGCAATTAATGGCATTTTTGATTACAGCTTGACACCAGGAACCCGCGACGGATTTAATCGCTGGAATTTAAGTATTTCGCCACAATCAGAAGTTCCTACATTTGTAAATACTGGCATCGCCTTTTTTGATAAATACGATGTCCTCTTTGACCAAGTTAATGGAAGACAGGGTTTTCGCAGTCGCCGGTAACATGAAAGTAAAGACTTGTTCCCTCACCTAATGTTCAAAACTAGTGGTCTGTCCCATTAATGCTGATAGGTTAATCAGCTTTTCAATTATTTCTTGTTTACCTCTTCCTTCTCTGCGAGACGCTGCGCGAATGCGCTCTTTGCGTCCTTAGCGGTTCGTTCTCTTATCTCTCAAAATTAATGAAATAGACCACTAGTTTTCCTGAACCAGCAAAACTGACTTCACGGGACGCTTGATAGGATTTCCCTCCAAATCAACCTTCCCGTAAAAGGTTTTGCCATTGTAATAAAGCGAAGACGAACTTCCTCCATCCAAATTCATCGCTTTATCAGCACCAAGAGTTTTCATAAAATTAGCTAGTGCTGGTAAGGATATCCCATTAGCAGGAGCAGAGGGTTTTTGAGCGACCATAACTAGAACAACGCTGCCATCATGGGTGATACCAACGGCAGTTCTGGCGTTGGGTTGGTTGCTGCCAAGTGCATCTCGTTTATTGGCATTATCTACAAAACCTTCTTTTTCTAAAGTGAGTTCTGGTAATAGGCTTGGGCCAGCGCCTATGGCATCGACTAACTGACAACCTGCTGGCTGTGACGCACTGTGCAGGACAATATCATAGCGAACGGTCTGTCCACATGAGTAGCGGCGAAATTCTGTGCGATTGAAAATTTGACTTAGGTAAGATTTTAAGTTGGGATTGTTCACCAGCCGCTCGTTTTCCTTCGGGTCAGCTACCAACTTTCTTTGTAAGATCACATAAGATGTAGTTTTTTGGTTGGCTGGGTCAAAAAAGCCTGCGTTCAAGATAGCTACGGCTCGATGCTTTTGGGCAAATTCCTCTACTGTGGCTACCTTTTGCGATAGTGCAGGAGTTACCAAAAATTTGCTATTAACTGGAATAAACAGAACGTGAGCGATGCTTTGGGGTAATGTGCGCTCGAAGTAGCGGATACTTTTTGGTGGTGAAGATACAACAGTTGATATTGACTGTGTTGAAGAACGCAAATTCAACCACAAAACCATTGCCAAACTAATTAATATCAAAGTCGGTAGTTTGATTTTCCTCACATTTAAACTCACTTGCGGTTAGCTCAAACAAAGTTAAGTCTTAAGAAACAAATAGTGCAGCAGAAACACAAGCATAAGTTAACCATTTAAAGGTACTGTTCCCATTGTTACAGAGCGATCGCTAATTTTTGGCTGATAATAAAAATGCTCTCAAAAACTCTATTTCGATTAACTGTCGCGCACCTTGGGGTATAAGTATTTTAAAGGCTTTCCACTCTTACAAGAGCTTGAAAACTTTGCTATTATGTACACATCCGCGCAACTAAACCTTAAAATCCTAATACAGCAAAGCTTTCAAAGGTCAGCCGTTGCAAAATACCTCATCCCTGATAGGGATTCAAACAACTTCAATCGCTTTTGCTGCACCGTATTTTTCGGCAGTTGCAAAATACCTCATCTCTGATAGGGATTGAAACGATTCAGGAATACTTACAGGAGATTTTATAATCTTTGTTGCAAAACACCTCATCCCTGATAGGGATTCAAACTTTTATTACTTGACTTGCTAAAACAAAACCTTTATAGTTGCAAAACACCTCATCCCTGATAGGGATTCAAGCAACGGCGTGTCTTCAAAGGTAAAGGTTTGGCTTTGGCCGTTGCAAAACACCTCATCCCTGATAGGGATTCAAACGCTTGAAACTTATTAAGATCCCTATTGGGGATTGAAATTAAGACCTATGTTAGAAACCACAAACCTGAAAAATATCTCCAAAAAATTCGCTATAGCTAGAAATTTTTCTTCTTTCAAAGAAAATGAGGCAATGAGAGCTATTACATATAGCATGGATTTACTATTACCTGGTTTGTATATATGGCTATTTGGTTTTAGTTTTCGCCTTGGTGGGAACATACCAGATGATATTCCCTATAAATATCCCGGTAAAATTCACAGTAACACTGGAATTGCGTTAGTATTACCAGGATATAGAATTTTTACGACTTACCAGGGTAGCTATGACCCTAAACAGACATCAAATACAGGGGCTAGCAGCTTTTAATTGTACAGTTCTCGACTCAAATACTTTTGAAACCTTAATGACTCAAGCAGGATATTCAATCTCAGGTAGCGCACCTGCACAGGCTAATAGAGTAAAAGTATGGTGGATTCATAACGAATATCCAAGAGTCGAGTCCGTATATAGTCCAGACAAGAGAATAGTGATCACGGCGTATCATGTTAACTGATATTTTTTATTTCTAGTAACCAATTTCCAACGTCGCCAGGAAGTTTTGGTTAATAGGATTTTTTCTAATCTGTAATACTTTCATTACCAAAATAAATTAGCCATCTCCTGTAACTGATTCCAATTCTGGAGATAGCAAAGATGTGTCTCTAAATGTTGAGGCAGGCAAGTATACTGTAAATTGAGTACCTCTGCCTACGTGACTGTAAACATTGACAAAACCACCGTGATTCTTAATGATACCCAACGCTGTGGAAAGTCCTAAACCTGTACCTTTGCCTACCTCTTTGGTGGTAAAAAACGGTTCAAAAATCCGTTTCTGGACTTCCGACGACATCCCCATACCAGTATCTGTCACCACGATCGCAACATAAGAACCCACTTTAGCATCAATATTGATCTGAGCAGAATGTTCGCCAATCACCAGATTTTCTGCCGCAATCCTCAATATACCGCCATTGGGCATGGCATCGCGGGCATTGACTACTAAATTTATCAGCACCTGATGTATTTGAGTTATGTCTCCACGAACGTACCACAGATTTTTAGGGATATCTGCCTGACAGATAATCGATTTGGGGAATGTTTGAGCGATAATTTGCTCAATTTCTGCCATCAAAGGCTGAATTTGCACAATTGTCCGTTTGCCTTCAATACCTCGTGCAAAAGACAACACTTGCTTGAGCAAATTAGCGCCGCGTTTCACATTATTTTCTAAAGTTTGCAGTATTTGCTGACTCTGCGAATCGGGCAATTTCTTCTGCAACAGTTGAACTGACATTAAAATTGGGGATAGTATATTGTTGAGATCGTGGACAATACCGCCAGCTAACGTACCAATACTCTCCAAGCGTTGCGATCGCAGAAGTTGAGCTTCTAGTTGTTTCTGCTGTGTAATCTCGGTGTTCACACTCAAAATGGACTTAGTTTGTCCACGATCATCTCGGATCAGTATCCACCGACTTTCAACGATAATTACTTTACCTTCCTTTGTCAGTTGATGCAACTCACCCCGCCACTCACCTGTATTCATCACCTTCAAGTAAGCGTCTTCTAGCTGTGGTGAAATACCTTTATACAAAAGTTGCAAAACATTCTTACCCACAACTTCCTCAGACTTCCAGCCGTAAAGACGTTCAGCACCTTGATTCCAAAACAATATTTGGTTGTAGATATTTCGTACCAAAATACCCTCAGTTGATACATCCAGCAGCAATCCTTGTTCGCGGATTTTCTGTTCTGCCTGTTTTTGCTGGGTTATATCTCGCATCAGTGCCAAATGAATGAATGTACCATCAGATTCGTTACGCAGTGGTACAGCATAAGTTTCCATGTAGCGACGAGTACCTTTAAATCCGACAATTTCAAACTCCAAAGTCCCCTTGTTACCTTGACAGATACTTTTATGCAAGTCGGCAAAAGCTGCTCTATACTCTGGCACAATTACAGCATCAATTGGTTTACCAATCAATACATCAGGACTTTCTACTTCCATCATTGCCAATCCTTCGGCATTAATTTCTAAAAGGGTGCCATCCCTAGCAATTAACTTGATGCATTCTGGTTCTGCATCTATCATGGCTCGTAAACGGTTTTCGCTTTGGCGTAAGGCCAGTTCTGTCTGCTGAAGTTGCCTGATATAACGCCACAACAAATCATACAGCAGCGCCACCAGCACCAAATCCACAATCGCAGCGATAAAAAATGTGACTATCGCCTTTTGGGAACTTGCTTGCGACTGCTGCATTCCCTGCTGTAATAAATTTTGCTCTATCTCTAAAGAGTCGTGAATCAGCTGTTGAATTTCTTTGCCACTTTGGTTATCTTTATCAGATAATATTCGCTGACGAACTGCTTCAAATCCTTGGTTTTGTCTGAGATAAATCTCTTTTTGCAAAATGTTGAGCCTACTGGTAATTTTCGGCTCCAACAAAGAAATCCATTGCTGCTTTTGATGATTATCGGCAGTTAATTTACGAAGAATCTGAATATTGCGATTAGTTTGTTGATAAGCTGCAAGATAAGTTTTTAGATCGTCTGCATCTGCTGTAATTAGATAATTACGTTGTGCAGTTTCAGTATCTTTGAGTAGAGATTGGATACTTTCAAGTTGAGTAATAACTTTATATGAGGATGTCACCCATTGCTGGTTGTGAATCAGCTTAACAGTGTTGTTATAAGAGACTACAGCATTAGTAAATACAACTGCCAATGCTAAAACGAATATTGCTTTTAGTTTTTGAACTCTATACCATTTTTTGACCATGCGTTCGCCCTTTCTGCCGCAGATGCCCTCTATCAGTTAAAATTAAACATTAAAAACAAATACTGAGAATAATTTAAGGATTTTAATAACACAAGTAAGAAATTACAATCTGTTATAATCGTAAATATCTGGATTTTTTGGGATGATGATTTATACATAATAGTCACAAATAAATCCGCTAATTTTTAAGATAAATTCATTTTTACAGTAATTTGGGTAATGCAGTTTAACCAGATAAGTTTTCTATTAACAGAGAGTAGGCAATAATACCAAAAATGGCTAATGACCAAACTACCACGTTGCATTGTCTGCAAGACAACTTTTTTACAGGGTCATGGCTTTTACACTGGACTCTGTGTTGAATGTGGAAATCTTAACTTCAGCAAGCGTCAGCAAAGTGCTGATTTACGGGGTATGATTGCCGTTGTCACAGGAGCCAGGGTAAAGATTGGTCATGGGGTAGCGTTGAGACTGTTGCGAGATGGTGCGACTGTGATTGTAACAAGCCGTTTTCCCCATGACGCGGCAAAAAGGTACGCAGCAGAGCCAGATTTTCGAGAATGGCAACATCGATTGCAAATTTACGGACTCGATTTGCGCCATCTCCACAGTGTTGAGCAATTTACCCAACACATTTGTAAGTTTTACCAGCGACTCGACATTATTATCAATAATGCGGCACAAACAGTGCGTCGTCCGCCAGCGTTTTATCATCATTTAATTGAGTTTGAATCACTACCTTTCGGGGAACTACCGCCAGAAATACAGGTGTTAGTAGGCCATAATCATGCGGTGAACACTGAGAATTCTGCACTATTAGCTAGTACAGAAGAAAAAGAAGCCACATTTACCAAAAATTCTGCTTTCCTGTCCCAAATTCCTTTGATTCCCGAAGACATAGGCGATAATTCGGCTTATTTCCCTCTAGAAGGGTATACCGATGATGAGCAACAACTTGACTTGCGTCCCTTTAATAGCTGGCTGATGAAGGATGATGAAGTCAGTATTTTAGAATTATTGGAAGTGCATATAATTAATGCGATCGCTCCATTTGTCATTAACAGTAGACTCAAGCGATTAATGAGCAACTACAAAGAAACTAATAAATACATCATTAATGTTTCTTCAATGGAAGGGCGATTTAACGATGTTGACAAACCTTGGCGACATCCCCACACCAATATGGCCAAGGCTGCTCTCAATCAAATGACCCGTACCTGTGCCAAAGAATACGCCAAACATCGTATTTTTATGAATGCAGTAGACCCTGGATGGATTAGCTTCCAACACCCCTATCATCAAGCAAAATCCATGCAAGAACGTGGCGTTTATCCTCCCTTTGATGTCAATGATGCTGCTGCACGCATTTGTGACCCAATTTATCTAGGAATTAACCAAGGTAAAACACCCTTTGCTAGATTATTTAAAGACTATACAGAAATAGACTGGTAATTTATGGCAGTGTAGCTTAATGGTAAAGCGTCCGCCGTTCAACGCGAAAGACAGCCGTTCGATTCGGTTCGCTGCCCCAGCAACGTAGTTTAAAGAGTAGAATTCCTTGGAGTATACCAGGAGATACGGGTGCAATTCCCGTCGTTGCCCTTTTTGCGAGAGTATAATGGTGAGTTTTTCTTGTAATCAAAAATCTAAAACCCACCCCTAAATACCCCAATAAGTTGGCAGATTTTAATTATTGACACGATCCACATAATATGTTAATAATTATAGTTTGTGGAAACTTTACTTCTTAATATAAGCTCTTGGCTAACGTCATTGTCATAGGTGCCCAATGGGGCGATGAAGGAAAAGGTAAAATAACTGACTTACTCAGTCGTTCCGCAGATGTTGTGGTACGTTACCAAGGGGGTGTCAATGCTGGACACACGATTGTAGTTAAAGGTCAGACCTTTAAACTACACTTGATTCCCTCTGGTATTTTGTATCCAAATACCGATTGCATTATCGGCTGTGGAACAGTAATCGATCCACAGATTTTGATCGCAGAAATCGACCAACTAAAAGAACTAAATATTTCCACTGACCACCTGCTGATATCTGAGACAGCCCACGTAACAATGCCTTATCATCGGTTGATTGACCAGGCATCTGAAGAACGACGGGGAAGCTATAAGATCGGCACAACAGGTCGGGGCATTGGGCCGACTTATGCTGACAAATCTGAACGTACTGGCATCCGGGTTTTAGACTTGATGGACCCCGATGGGCTACGTGAGCAGTTAGAGTGGACGATTAATTATAAAAACGTCATTTTAGAAAAGCTTTACAACTTGCCGCCTCTAGATCCACAAGAGGTGATTGAACAGTATTTGGGGTATGCAGAACGTTTGCGACCTCACGTTGTTGATACATCGTTAAAAATATCCGATGCAATTCAGCGACGGCGCAATATTTTGTTTGAAGGCGCACAAGGCACCCTTCTTGACTTAGATCATGGAACTTATCCTTATGTCACCTCTTCAAACCCTGTAGCTGGAGGGGCTTGCGTTGGTACAGGGGTAGGCCCGACAATGATTGACCGGGTAATTGGCGTGTCGAAAGCCTACACAACGCGGGTGGGAGAGGGGCCATTTCCCACAGAATTGGATGGAGAGTTAGGAGAATTGTTGTGCGATCGCGGTGCTGAATTTGGCACAACCACCGGACGCAAACGGCGCTGTGGCTGGTTTGATGCGGTCATTGGTCGCTATGCCGTGCGGATTAATGGTATGGATTGTATGGCGCTGACCAAACTGGATGTCCTCGATGAATTGGAGGAAATTCAAGTTTGTGTCGCTTATGACATAGATGGTCAACGCAGCGAACACTTCCCCACCAGTTCTCGTCAATTTGCTAGATGTCGCCCCATCTACAAAACCTTACCAGGGTGGAAAGTGTCAACAACCGAATGCCGCACCCTGGAAGACTTGCCACAGCAAGCACTGGACTATCTAAAATTCCTCGCTGAATTAATGGAAGTCCCGATCGCGATCGTCTCACTAGGAGCAAGCCGCGATCAAACCATAATCGTAGAAGACCCCATCCACGGGCCCAAACGCGCTTTATTGCACCCTGACGGCACGCCTGCTACCCTGCTTAGTGCGTAAATTATTCATTGGTATCATTAGTTATTTGCTAATGACCAATGACTAATGACTAATGACTAATGACTAATGACAAAGGACAACTTCTATGACTATTACAGTCGAATCTCTAAAACGTCCAGAAGGCAGCAAGCCAAGAGCTTTGCGCCGTTCTGGATTGATACCTGCCAATTTGTATGGTCATAAGGGTACTGAGTCCATTTCTTTGACCATTGAGGCTAAAACTGTTGAACGTTTGCTCAAAAGAGTTTCAGTCAACAATACCTTAATTGAATTAAACATTGCTGATGCACCCTGGCGCGGCAAAGCCCTACTGCGGGAACTTCAGATCCATCCAGCAAAGGGTACACCATACCACCTCAGCTTTTTCGCGGTTGCTGGTCACGGCGATACTACGGTAGAAGTGCGCCTGCGTTTTGTAGGAACTGCTGTTGGTGTTAAACAAGAGGGTGGTGTGTTAGACACCGTAATCACCGAATTGCAAGTAAGTTGTGCGCCAGAAAACATCCCAGATGTAATTGAAATCGATGTCACTAACCTGCAAATTGGAGACAGTTTGAGTATTAGTGATATACCTTTTCCTGAAGGTGTAACACCTCTAGCTGAATTGGAACGACTTGTTGTGAGCGTTTTGCCACCGCAAATTAGTGCTGATGATGCTGGCACAGAAACTGAAACAGCTTCTTAAGCTAAGTAAACTGTGTAATAATTTCTGATGAAACCAGGGGTTCCCCCCTGGTTTTTTTGTATTTGAACCGCAAAGGAATAGAAATGACAGAAGCAACTCTTCCAGTCTTAATTGAGCAAATGTTGCAGCCTGGATTTTATCCCCATGCGGTAACAGAACCCATTGAACTAATTCAAACTCACGTTTCTTATGTGCTGCTGACTGGGGATTACGCTTATAAGCTGAAAAAACCTGTGAATTTTGGCTTTTTGGACTTTTCCACCTTAGAGAAGCGGCAGCATTTTTGTCACGAAGAGTTGCGATTAAATCAGAGAGGTGCTGGTGAACTATATTTAGAAGTTTTGCCCATAACTTTGGTAGGGGAGCAATACCAGTTAGGGGGAACAGTTGAGGCTGTAGAATACGTGCTGAAAATGCGGCAGTTTCCTCAAGAGTCACTATTGAGTACGCTTTTTGAACAGGGTAAATTAAATGAGGCACGCCTAGATGAGTTGGGACGGGTAGTGGCTCAATATCATGCTGAAGCACAGACGAATGATTACATTCGCAGTTTTGGTGAAGTGCCAAAAGTTCGGGCTGCATTTGACGAGAATTATCAGCAAACTGAGAATTATATTGGTGGCCCCCAGACTCAGGAACAATTTACCGAAACAAAGCAATATACAGATAAGTTTTTTGCTGAACGTCCAGAATTATTTGCTAGCAGAATTCACAACAATTATATTCGTGAATGTCACGGGGATTTACACCTGAGAAATATTGCCCTGTGGAACGACAAGATTTTGCTGTTTGATTGTATTGAGTTTAACGAGCCGTTTCGCTTTGTCGATGTGATGTATGATGTGGCGTTCACGGTGATGGATTTGGAAGCGCGGCAACGCAAGGACTTAGGTAATGCGTTTTTGAATGCCTACATAGAGCAAACTGGAGACTGGGAAGGTTTACAAGTGCTGCCTTTATATTTAAGTCGTCAGGCTTATGTCAGGGCTAAAGTGACATCATTTTTGCTAGACGATCCAGGTGTACCCGCGGCGGTAAAGGAAGAGGCGACAAAGACCGCCAGTGAGTATTACAAACAGGCTTGGGAGTACACTAAACCAAAAGTTGGAGAGCTAATTTTGATGTCGGGGTTGTCGGGTTCTGGTAAAAGTACCACAGCAAGGCATTTAGCTCGTCAACAGGGAGCGATTCACCTGCGTTCTGATGCGGTGCGGAAACATTTAGGAGGAATTCCCCTGTGGGAAAAAGGTGGCGATGATTTGTATACGCCTGAGATGACTGAGAAAACCTACACAAGGCTGCTGGAATTGGGCATTATCCTTGCTAAACAAGGTTTTTCAGTGATTTTGGATGCCAAGTATGATAAACAGCATTTACGGCAAGAAGCGATCGCTCAAGCTACAAAACACGAAATTCCACTTCAGATTATCCAATGCACAGCACCGCTAGAAGTTCTAAAAGAGCGTCTCAACAACCGCACTGGTGATATTGCTGATGCCACCGCCGATTTATTAGCCTCACAAATCAAACAAGCCGAACCTTTCACTGAAGAAGAACAAGCCTACGTAAAGATTTTGGATACAACTCAATCACAAAAGGCACAATTAAAATAATTCGTAATACTTCGGCTACGCTCAGTACAAGTTCGTAATTCGTAATTCGTAATGACGCTCTCTAGGTTCAGGCAGCGTGTCGTAGACAAACGCTATGCGTAGCTTGCTTCCTCATAGAGGTCGCGGACTTGCTAGCGCTATGCTAACGTAATTCGTAATTGAATCGAAAATTACGAACTACGAATTGGTATCTAGTTGATAGCCTTTTTTTACTATATGGCAGACAAAAAGAACGACTTTTTGAGTATTTCTCCCAGCTTCTTTTCTCAGTTGTTATTTGGGGCATTTTTAACATTTATATTAATAATGACCGGCTCCGCGCCAGCCCTAAGCATTTTCTTAGGAATCATGGGCGGTTTCATCCTCAGTTGGATTACCAATGTAACCGATAATAGCCCCCAAGCACCAAATGTAGCCTCCTCTGATGGTGTTGATACAGGACTAAAATACTGGTTATTTTTCATGCTTGGCTTTGTATATTTAGGCTATCCAGCACCCACAAGTATCTTGCTGGGTGGAATAGGCGCTTTAGCTGGAGGCTGGATTACTGCTTGGTGGGGAAGTAAGGAAGAAACTAGAACTCAGTTGCAAGTTGAAGAATTAGAAGAGGGCGAAGTTGAACCAACAAACGACAGAATCAACAAACGGCAAACGAGAAGAAATACCCGCCGTTACCGTCGCGCTCCTGGAAGTAGTATCAATTTCAAGTTTTGGGAAAGGTAGTAATTTGGGAATTGGGAATCCCTTCCCTGCGGGACGCTATGCGAACGGCTTCTCTACGAGACGCTACGCGTTAGCGGAGCTTTCGCTTTAGCGATACGCTCAGGGCAAGTGGGAATTGGGAACTTGTACTGAGTTTCGACTGCGCTCAACTACCGCGCAGTCGTAAAGCCTGCGGCATAGCTACGCTTAGGGCGCAGCCTCTCGTAGAGAAGTATGGGGAATTGGGTATTAGTCAATAATCAATAGTTATCTTTACCCTGCTTCCTTCTCAGTTCCTATTGCCTATTGCCCATACTTCGACTGCGCTCAGTACAAGTTCCCCATTCCCCACTATGTTTTTATATCTCTCCAAATTACTGCCACTATTTTTTTATCCACTAGGATTAGCCTGTGTAAGTTTGGTAGTCGCATTAGTCACCTTGTGGAAACGACCGCGCACTGCCGCGATCGCAATTGCTTTTGCCCTAACTTTATTGCTATTTTGTAGTAACGCTTGGATTGCTAAATCATTAGTGCGATCGCTAGAATGGCAAAATCTGCCACTCGCCCAAATACCAGTTGCAGAAGCGATTGTGGTTTTGGGTGGCGCAACTAAATCAGCTTTTCCTCCAAGACCTACCGTCGATTTGAGTGAATCGGGCGATCGCGTGATTTATGCCGCCCAACTATATCGCCAAAAAAGAGCGCCTATAATCATTCTTAGCGGGGGTCGCATTGATTGGCGTGGTGGCGGTTCACCAGAGTCGGCAGATATGGCAACAATACTCACATCTATTGGTATTCCATCTGAGGCGATTGTTCAGGAACCGGAATCTCTCAATACTTATCAAAATGCTGTAAATGTCCGAAAAATTTTAGAATCTCGTGGCATCAATCAAGTATTATTAGTTACTTCGGCAATGCACATGCCGCGATCGCTTAACATTTTTCAGCGTCAAGGAATTAATGTTATTCCCGCACCCACAGACTTTTTAGTTAGTCAGGGTGAACTGCAAGAACTTGGTGGCACTCCCAAAGCCGCTATACTAAATTTATTACCTGATACCGACAACTTGCACCAATTTACCAGCGCTTTAAAAGAGTACATTGGTTCTTTGATTTATCGCTTACGCGGTTGGCTTTAATAATGTTAGGAGTTGGGAATTATGAGTTATGAGTTATGAGTTATTAATTATAAAATGCGGTAATTGCCTGAATTCCAAAGTTTTAACTTCAAACTCTTAATGACAAATGACAAATGACTAACTAAATTAACTTTATGTCTAAAAACTTACCTTATATTATGCCATCGCCTCAACCCCAAGTTGAGGAAGCTTTTGCTGCTTACCAAACAACTCACCAGTTCTACCACGAAGTTCGCTCAAGGTCAGAGTTTCAGCGTTATTGTGAGTGGTATTATGCAACAGCAGAGCAGAACCGCCAAGAACTAAAAAGAATGCGCGGCGAACTGAATATTTTCCAGTGGTTTCGCCGCCGATAAGTGATTTAGATGACTTCTAACTCATTTTCACGTAAATGGGCTTTAAACTTTTTACTAAACTGGACTACAACCGGCAGATTAGCGCTGACTGGTCTGCCTTGCCATTGGGTGGCAATATTGACTACATCGCCTTCTATGCCTTTGATGTCAAAAGCCTGATTCCGATGTTCAGGATGATGATACACTACTACCGAATCTTTAACGCGGACGCGATCGCCAACTTTCATAACAACATTTACACCTAGCATTTGCTTTTCCACAAGTATCTGCTACAAAATATATGATTAAATTGGTTTAAATTCTATTTAATCAGCTATTTCTTGACGCTTCACAGGGGTGCGACGGCGCATTTGACCCTCTTCTGCCTCCAGGCACGTTTTAGCAATCCGTGCATAGTTTTCTAACTTTTTTGCCGCGTTAATAAATATTACCCTCACCCTCCGTTTTGCCCCAAAGCCAGGGAAACAAAAGAAAATAAAGCAATACTCAGATGTGCTTAGTACTTTAGCAAGAGATATAACCCTTTTACTTTCAGCGTAACTGAAAGTTTTCGGGGCATTCTAAAACCCTTCATTTGTATGACGGATATTAACATCTGGTCAGGAGAACATTTTACACAATTCCTGGAACAACAGGTTCACGACTTTACCAAAAAACTGGGTCTAAAGACCCGTTTTGACTTTAACAGGTTCGAATTTTCGTTAGAAAATTGGGTATAATTTTTCAAAAAGACTGTATGGGTAATTAGTTGTCAAAGCTCAAAATGTGCCCTGAATAGCTCCGCCATCTACTTCCAGCATGACTCCATTCACAAAGGATGCGGCTGGTGAACTTAGAAAGACAGCAACATTGGCAAACTCTTCTGGTGTCCCAATACGACCTAAAGGAACTGTCGCACTAACTCTAGCAATTTCTGCTTCTTTTGTTTCACCACTTTTAGCAATCCGCGCATTGATTAATTCTTCCACCCGTTCTGTATATGTCCATCCTGGTAGAATGCTGTTGACGCGAATTTTATCGCTACCTAGTTCTTGGCTGAGAGTTTTAGTTAAACCAATCACCGCTAATCGAATGGAATTGGACAACACGAGATTTTCGACTGGTTGTTTAGTTGAGGTTGAGGTGATGGTCAGAATCGCTGGTGTGGTAGATTGGCGTAAATGAGGTAAAGCGAACTTTACCAAACGTACCGCACTTAGCAAAGTCAAGTTGATCGAAGTTTCCCAAGTTGCCAAATCGATATCGTCAAAAGTACCTGCGGGTGGGCCTCCGGCGTTGGTAACGAGGATATCCAACCCACCAAATCTTTCCACTGTAGTATTAATTACCCGCTCAATATCTGCTTGACTGGTAACATCTGCACGCAGAGATAGCACTTCTGTACCTGTTTCGCTTGCAATCTCCGCAGCAGTTGTGTCAATTGATTCACTACGGGCGCAGATGGCAACTTTTGCACCTTCACGGGCAAATTGCCTCGCTGTAGCTTTGCCCAAACCTTTACTAGCAGCAGTTATTAAGGCGACTTTGCCACGGAGTTGCAAATCCATAATCTTGATTTTTGTTGTTTACAGTAGCTTGAAGCCAAGATGATTGAGAACTTCCCGCAAGCGATCGCGTCCTCTCAATGACTCAACAGTTGCGATCCTTTGGGCTGAGTGTTCTGACCAATCACCAGGGACATTCATCTTTTGTTCAGTATAGAATTCTTTGATGATGTCGTTGTAGTGAGCGATCGCTTCTTCTTGCTCTGACAATTTATAAGTTTCGCGGTGCAACACTGCTGATTGTGGCAATCGTGGCTTAATCGCTGCTTCTACTTCAGGATTTGGATAGCCTACACACAGCCCAAATACAGCATACACAGAGGAGGGCAAATTCAATATCTCTGCTACCTCTTGCGGGTGGTTCCTGATTCCACCGATATACACTGTTCCTAAACCGAGTGACTCAGCTGCAACTGCTGCATTTTGCGCCGCCAAAGTTGCATCGATTGTTGCCATCACAAACATTTCCAAGTATTCCAGCGCATCATGAGATATGCCGCGACTGTCAGCAACGTAACTTAGACGTGCCAAGTCTGCCAACCAAACCAAGAATAAAGGAACCTGCTTAATATGTGCTTGGTTTCCCGCTAATTTAGATAATTCTTCTTTGCATTCTGGATCTTCAACTGCTACCACACTCCAGGTTTGTAAATTAGAGGAAGTAGATGCAGATTGGGCGGCTGCAATTAACAACTCCAGAGTTCCCTCTGGTAAAGGATCGGATAGATAAGACCGGATGGAACGATGAGATAATAGTGCCGTCAGAGAATCATTCCATTCTTCGGGATTGAAGGGAATTTCACCGTAGCGCGATCGCAGTAGTTCTATAGGATTAGTCATAATCAACTCCCAAATTTTCCGATATTTTATTACTAACACCAATTCCATCTGTAAAGGCATACATCCACACATGGTTATGCCTCTACAGCAAAT
Source organism: Nostoc punctiforme PCC 73102 (assembly GCF_000020025.1). Taxonomy (GTDB): domain Bacteria; phylum Cyanobacteriota; class Cyanobacteriia; order Cyanobacteriales; family Nostocaceae; genus Nostoc; species Nostoc punctiforme. The sequence goes on from NC_010628.1 coordinate 737,218, forward strand.
TTATGATTCTGGTCTAAATCTTTGGTGAAAATGCAGCATATTGCTCTTGCGTTAGCACTGCATCTTTGACGTTAACTTGTTTAGGAATCAGCTTCAACTGATAATATGTATCTGCAACCTTTTGTTGTAAAGCTATCAGATTATCATCGATTGACACAATTCCAAAAGTTCGCCTACTAGTAGCTTTTCCCATTGTTACTCTGTCAATTGCTAGCACAGATGATAGAGTTTGGGCTACCTCTTCTCGATGCTGTTTAAACCATTCTTCTAAGCTTTGAATTTCTTCTAAAACTGCCTTGACAGTTCGGGGATTTTCAGTGACAAATTTACGGGTTCCCAAATAATATCCTCCCTGTTTATTAATTCCTGTCCCATCAATCAGAACTCTGGCTTTAGTTGCCTCTTGAGCGGCTGCATAGAACGGGTCCCAAATTACCCACGCATCTATACTACCCTTGACAAATGCAGCGCGGGCATCAGCAGGTGGTAAATATTTCGGTTCAATATCTGTATATTTTAATCCCGCTTTTTCTAAAGCTTGGACTAACAATAAGTGGGCACTAAAACCCTTTTGAAAAGCAACTTTTTTACCTTTCAAATCAGTAAGTTTTTTAATTGAAGAATTCTGAGGAACAAGAATTGCTGAACCAGCAGGACTAGAAGCAATACCAGCGACGTAAGTTAATGATGCTCCTGCTGCTTGGGCAAATATTGGCGGTGATTCTCCTACGTGTCCAAAATCAATACTACCCACATTCATGGCTTCTAGCAATTGTGGCCCCGCCGGAAATTCGATCCATTCTACAGATATCCCATTTGGTGACAAACGCTTTTCTAAGACACCTTTGTTTCTCAGCAATATATTCGATTTCTGATAGCCAAATCTTAATACTGTGGCTTTACTGGAAGCAGAATTACTAACAGATGTCGCACTAGGATTAGAAGAACTAACAGTCGATGGCGATGAACAGGCAGCAAATAGTACGCTCAGACACAGCCCTGTAACAAAAGCCCCCGTAATTGGCAAAGGAGAAGAAAAGAATAATTTGTGCTGGTTGTTAAATGGGATATTCCTGATTTTTACCAACGATATCCACTTGGCAATGAAACGGCGAAAGATTAGGTTAATCATCAAAATGATTTTTCTGAGCTATATGAATACTATAAACTTATAGGTTTACCGGAGTATATAAATAAATTCAGGGAAATTTGACCAATCGTTGGTCGAGGTAACAGGCATTGTGTTGGACGATGTTTTAAATCCCCGTCCAACACCCAATACGGTTCGGTTAATGCAAGAGACGCGATCTAGGGTGTGTCATCAAAAAACCTTATCCGAACCGTATTGATCCAACACCTGCCCTGTTGCCTGTTGCCTATTGCCTGTTGCCTTTAATAAAAAGAATGGAAAGTGGAAAAACTAATACTTCCCCTGCTTATTATCCTAATATCAAAAAATATATTACTAATTCAGCAAATCAGGTTCTTCACGTACAATTCTGTCGTAAAGGGGCTGGAAACTGAACCACCCACTGATACGTGACCCCACTTGGGTTTGTGTCAAACGGGCTGTTTCGTGTTTGATAATAGTAGGTCTACCCGCAGCTTCTGCCAGCAGTTGGGCTTGGCACGATCGCTCTAAACTAATGTACCAAAAGGCTGCTTCATCTACCGTCTGCCCCACAGTTAAAATGCTGTGGTTACGGAGAATTATGGCTTTCTTTGGTCCCAAAGTTTGCGCCAGTCGTTGACCTTCAGAAGTTTCTAAAACCACACCTGTGAAATCGTCAAACAGCGCATGATCTTCGTAAAAAGCACATGAATCTTGTGTCAAGGGATCAAGGAGACGACCTAAACTAGACCAGGCTTTACCATAAATTGAATGGGCGTGAGCCGCCGCGATGACATCAGGTCGAGCTTCATGAATTTGAGAATGGATGGCGAAAGCAGCTCGATTCACTTCAGCATCGCCTTTAACCACCTCACCTTCTTTGTTAACTAATATCAGGTCAGAAACTCGGATATGACCGAAGTATGTTCCTAGTGGATTAACCCAGAAATGGTCTGTAAACTCAGGATCGCGAGCCGTAATATGGCCTGCGATTCCTTCGCTGAAACCAAATTTACCAAATAGGCGAAAGGCTGCGGCTAGGCGTTGCTTGCGGTGCAGGCGTTCGTCTTCAACTCGCTCGAATACAGGGACTTGTGGTCTATTATACCTGGACATGTTTTTTTTCCTCTTCCTCTTTGCAGGGAGCGTTGGAATATCCAGAGCGAAAGGATTTGACGCTATGAGATTCTGGAATGAACTGGTGACGCAAGATACAACCAGCATCATTACCCAAAATATGAATAGATACAGATGCGCTCTGAGATGTAGTTTTGACGGCGTGGATATCACCGTCTGGGGGGAGAAGGCGGTAGATATCGCCTGGTTGAAGCGACCGCACTTCAGTTACTTGTAATTGTGCATGTCCTTCAGTATCGCCGTTATCTACACGGCGGTAGACTGTTTCTTCTTGATTGCCTTTGTATAAACCGATCAATCCCCAGGCTAAATGATCGTGGACGGGAGTCGTAGAACCTGGGGGAATCACCAAACTGAAGACTGACAGAGAACGATCTTTGGCGCGATAAAGTAGCCACTGACCTATACCACCACCCATCTTGCTTTCGGGATTAATTTGGGCAAATTTTTCAGGTAGCCATTGCTGTTGGGCAAGCAGCTCTTGAAAATAGGGCTCTAATCTAGCGAGAGTTTGTGTGCGATCGCCAGCAGTGATAGCGCTAATTTCACGAACTGTTGCTACAAAGGATCGTAGTTCCTGACTCTCAATAAACCATTGGTCTTCTGGCAATGGTTCCAAGATGGTGTCGTTTGTCATCTATATTCCTCGGTTTGGGAGGCGACTGTTAACTAATTTGTAATTCGTAATTAAATTAAGAATTACGTTAGCGTAGCGGGGCGTAGCCCATTAAGAATTACGAATTACGAATTATTTTAATACTAGGGTGAATTTTGAAGCCAAGTTGCTCAAGTTTTAAATTAGATAAAGACTCCTTCAAAATGATAGTAAAGGGATATCGCTGAAACACAGTAGCTTTACCTTGTGACAATAGCAGCCTAGCATGGCTGATGCGTACTGGATACAATGGTTCTTGGTTGGCATCGAGAATGAATACTTTAGTCATGCAATTTTGAAATAATCAAATTATTTACAGCAGTCTTCAAATATTTGAGACGAAGAATAGAGAGTAGTTAAATTACTTGAAAAGATTCTACATACCTACTTTGTAGGAAGGCGAAGCGCATCTGCGTTTCAAAACACTAAGATATTAATTAGGCAAAGCTGTACTAAGCAATGACAGCTGCTTGTCGCTCCCGCCGTTGCACTTCTGCCCGAACTAGGGGAATCACATCACGACCGTAAGCGATCGCATCTTCTAATGGATCAAATCCCCGAATTAATAGAGTCGTTACTCCAGCATCATAGTAATCCACAAGTGACTCTGCTACTTGCTCCGGCGTACCAACGAGGGCGGTAGTATTACCATAAGCACCAGTAGCGGCAGCAATTGGAGTCCACAAGCGCTTATCGAAAATTTCGCTTTCTTGAGCAAACTGTAATAAACGACTGGAACCCACTGCTTCGGGACGTGCTGAATTCAAGCTGGGAGCTATCGGCGGTTGATTGTCTGTTTTTGCCGCTCGAATTTCTTTAACATGCGACAGAATTGAATGTGCCCGTTGCCAAGCCTTCTCCTCTGTATCACCCAAGATTGGCCGCAAAGATACACTGAACCGGGGCGATCGCTCCGGTGGTGTTACAGCTTTTACTTCACGTATTCGTTCTTTAATTGCTACAATCGGTTCTCCCCACATCGCATAAACATCACTGTGCTTTGCACCCACAGGTACTGCTGCACCAGAAGCACCCCCAAAGTACACAGGTATATGGGGCTGTTGCAGAGACTTCACATCTGAGTAAGCATCTTTCACCCGATAGAATTCGCCCTCATAATCGAAGGGAGTTTCACTTATCCACACTCGACGTACAATGTCAAGATATTCATCTGTACGGCGATAGCGAGTATCATGGTCAAGCCAGTCACCATCACGTTGTTGTTCAGCATCGCTGCCACCTGTAATAATATGTACGGCGATGCGACCATTAGTAAAATGATCCAAAGTTGCTGTCTTGCGTGCAAAGAGCGTAGGAGCCACGAAACCAGGGCGATGAGCGATTAAAAACTTCAACCGTTCTGTTGCAGCCGCCGCAAATGATGCCACAGTTAAGCTATCAGGACCAGTTGAACCATAACCAACCAGCACGCGATCAAAGCCACCATTTTCATGTGCTTGAGCAAATTTGCGAACATAAGCGGCATCTATGGAACCCCCAGTGATTGCAACTCTTGGCCCATCTAACTCAGATATTTGTCGCGTTCCAATCATTCCAATAAATTCAATTGGCATAGTGCATATCTTTAAAAACTACATTGGGCAAAATAGTTCCGTTAGCGGTAGCGGGGCGTTTAGCCCATTCCAAGTTCTGAGTAAATTAGTTACTTGGAGCGCAGCCAGAAATCGTTAAACCTGTGGCATAAATAATTGTCTTGGGATAACAACAGGTATAAGGCTTTTAGCCTAGTTCATTTTTTTACATAGTTTAATTTTATTTTGCCAACTTACTTATCAACTAATAAGGTATTAAAAGACTTGATTGAGTGCTGTAGCAATAAAAATCAGAGCTTTTTGAACTGATTCAACAACTTTTTTATTACTCTTTTGATTAAAGAAAAGATAAGAATGAGAGTCTAAAAGTAAACTCCAGAACTCTCGTTCTTATCGAAGACTAGGGATTTTCAAAGAATAAATCATCCAATCTTGTGAGGTAATCTCACATTTATTGATAAATATTTTAGCTGTAATATTTTTCTCTATAAATACGGCAAATTGGTCGGATAACCGTTGAATTAACTACAAGCAAAAATTATCATATACAAATTGAAAAAGCAAGCCGATTGTCAGCATCTCCAGGTGAGAACAACGCGAAAAAGTATAATTGTCCATCTCAACTAGATGTCTATCGTTCGTCTACAATGCCAAAAAGCAAGGAAAAGCTTTACTCGTACCAACTTATCAACTTCACTCGAAGACTAAAAATATGGTCAACCTAGAAGCTGAAGATCGCAAACAATTAATAACTCTTTTAAAAGAGTTACCAGAACTGGCTACAGAGCGATCGCGTCAGCAAATTTTGGAGCTAGCAGGTTTGAAACAAGTAATACCCATGATCAATCTTTCGGGCGCTTCATTTGTGGCAGTTAGTGAGATCGTTAGCTATCTATCTAACTACGGGCGTTTAACCTATGACCATGAAGCGCTGGGGCTGTTCTTGAATACTTTGAAAAGCCTTACGGGAGCGCAGCAGCAAGAGTTTTTGGATATGCTACTGACTAAGTATGACATGATGACCCCAATCGCAATATTACCTGCTATCAATGAGTGGCGAGGGGGGAAAACGACTTCAGATGTATTAGAGAAAATAATTGGTGAGAACACTCTACGCCCAATCTCATTTTTACAGCAGGGGCTTCAGGTAGCGCGGTCAGTTGCCTATATTGGGGTCATAACTAGTCAAGAACGCTGGTCAGGAACGGGATTTCTTGTAGCTGAAGATTTATTGTTGACTAATAATCATGTTTTGCCTAGCTCAAATCTACTGGCAGATACAATTTTTCGTTTTAACTACGAAGAGAATTTTCAGGGGGAAGCTCAACCAACTGATGAGTATCGCCCTAAACCCAATGGAGCTTTTCATACCAACCAAGCTCTTGATTACACTTTAGTTCAACTCGGAGGAGAGCCGGGAAAAAAATGGGGTTGGTTGCCACTAGCATCTAAAGCGATTAATATTGGTAGCCGAGTTAATATAATTCAGCACCCATCAGGGCAACCTAAACAGATTTCACTTCAGAACAATTTTGTTCAATATGTGGGCGGTAATGTGGTGCAGTATATAACCTCTACCTTGCAAGGCTCCTCTGGTTCTCCAGTTTTTAATGATGGTTGGCAGATTGTTGCTCTACACCATGCTGGGGGTAATATTCCTGAACCAACAACTCAGCAGCATTACTTTAGAAATGAGGGGATAAAGATGGAGAGCATCTTAGCCGATTTACCCCTGGAGCTTGTAGACTTGCTTAAAGCGGCAACTATTACCTCATTTTAAAGAGGTTTTACAAGTATTTAAAGTTCGACAAGTATGAATATCAAATCCCAATTGCTAGAGTTACTAGTAAAAATGCCAAATACTCAAACTGTTGGAGAGCGTAGAGCACTCTTGACTTTCACGGGATTTGATTATCTAAATATTAGAATAAATGAAATTCAAAGCAATAATCTTTCCTTTTTTAATGAGTTGATTGAACTGATATTATCGGAAGGACAAGATAAATTATTAAATTTTATTAGAGCGCTCGCTGATAGTGAATTTATTGGTTTAGAATTTCGGCAAAAATTCAATGCTATCATTATAAAAATTTCGTCTCTAGAACCTCAAAAATTTAATAGTGAATTTATCGAGCAGAAGAATACTCAATCAGTTAATATTATTTCTATTAGCAGCCGAAGTGAAGAAAGCTTAGAAGAACAACAAGATACAAAGTTGCCTGTTCCAGCAATTCTGGGAACTCAGTCTTTTGAATTTACAGTTGTGATAGTAGATCCCCAAGGTAAAGAAATTAAACGTAGTCGAAGACAAAATTACTACTTAACTCAAGACCTTGGTAACGGGGTAAGTTTAGAAATGGTCTATATTCCAGGTGGAGAATTTTGGATGGGTTCACTAGAATCTGAAGGAAAGCGATACTCTAATGAAAGACCTCAACATAAAGTAACAGTCAAACCATTTTTGATAAGCAAGTATGCGATTACACAAGCACAATGGAGGGAAGTTGCTACTTTGCGAGAAGTTCGTCAAAACTTAAAACTTCGCCCCTCACGCAACGGAGGAAAAAGTCATCCTGTTACCCAAGTTTCTTGGTTTGATGCTGTTGAGTTTTGCGATCGCTTATCTGAAAAAACAGGTAAACAGTATCGTCTTGCTAGCGAAGCAGAGTGGGAATACGCTTGTCGTGCTGGAACCACAACTCCTTTTCATTTTGGGGAAACTATTACTTCCGATCTAGCTAATTATGATGGTCGTTACTCTTATGGGTCAGAAAGAAAAGGAATTTATCGTGAAATAACTACTCCCATAGGTAGTTTGCAGGTTGCTAATTTCTTTGGGCTATTTGATATGCACGGTAATGTTTGGGAGTGGTGCTTAGACCATTGGCATGAAAATTATAATAATGCACCGAATAATAGAGATAGTTTGCGAGACAGTAGTGATAATCAAATTCATGTAATGCGTGGTGGATCATGGCGCAACGACCCGTACCTTTGCCGGTCAAGTTCCCGCTTACAAAAAATTGCTAGTGAGATGTCCAACCATATTGGTTTTAGAATTGTTTGCTCGCTCTAGACTGATGCATTGTAAATTTTTGTCTAATTTATTCATAACTTATGCTATTTTATTCTCCTCTAAAGATGAATTGTCGATGGTGAGGTGTTGATGCTTTTTGCGTGCTGCAAGAGTTTGGCGATATTCGTATGCTTGAGGCACTGGTTCAAATATATCAATCCTCAAAACGCCAGTTGCTTTCTGAATTTCTTTGACAGCTTGCTCAATCTCATCCATTGAAACTTTGAAAAAATCTCTTTTTGGGTTAACTGTATTCACCTTTTTATCATCAAAACGTTGATGTAAGCGCTGCAATGTATCAAAAGCATCTTCAGAGAATATTTTGAAGTGAACATCAAATTGAAATGGAACTGCGGGGTTCATGCCCCTAATATATTCATCTTCTTTATTACGAATGGTTCTACATATTCGGTATACATCCTGTTCAAGAGAGCCTATATTAGAAACTATATAAATATATCCCGATTTGAGTCTTCTAGATTCAGAAAGAGCAGTTTCTTGATCACTTCTATCTTCAGCAACTTGTCGTTCTAGTTCCTGAATTTTCAAATATAATTGTTGTCGCTTTTCGCCTTCAGTCAGTTCTATTTCTTGTCTAACTTTGTTAAGCTCTTGTTGGTGAAGTATTTCTCTTTCTTCAGCTTCTTCAGCTTTCTGTGTTGCCTTGTCAATTGATTCACGTTCTTTATTTTGCTTTTTATCTTCTAGCTCTCTCTCGCGCTCTTGCTGTTTTTTATCTTCTAGCTCGTACTGTAAATCTAACTCGATTAATTTCAATTGCAAATATTCTTCTGAGATTTTAGAATTTAAGGTTTTTAAACACTTATTATATTTGCTAAACGTATTATTTATTCTCTTTTTCAAAGAGTCAATATTGTTATATCTAACTTCTTTTACCGCATACTTACATCGTTCTTCAAACGCAAGCTCAACCAATTTGAGAATGTCGTTTATCATTTTGTCGCCTTTTCTTGTACTATCACCAACAGTCCATTTAGTATCACAAATATACGCTTGGTTATTTTTTACCATATTTTCCTGTTGTAACTTGATATTCTTCAGCCTATGTATGTAGTCTTCAGAACTGATAAACTCATACTTTGGCTCATAGTAATCTATAGATTGAAGATAGATTTTTGCATCAAGTTCAGAAAATTGCTGCTGAAGATTTATGATTTTGGTATTAAGAGATAGCTGCTGATTTTCTAGTAAATCAATATTTGATGCCAATTGCCGTTGATACCCTTCTTTGTCAGCTAATGTATCATACCTACGTAACTTCTCCCTCACCTGAGACTCTGCAATTAATGCTTGTACTAATGCAGCAATAAGTCCGGCTACTAATACCAATAATCCTAGAAGTGTTAACGACATGGAACCTAGTATTACACTTGTGTACCCTTTAACTTAGCTTAGAGTATTTTTTTAGACGTGTGCCCAAAAATTAGTCATTGTCGATGAGATATTCTATCAAAAGAGTGTAATTGCTTTTAAATACAAGGTTTTTTTTAACTGTGGATGCTCAAAATCAAGTTCTCTCGCGTGCAGATATAAGCGACTGGTAACTGCATCGCATCCATAAAGGCGATCGCCTAAAATAGTTATCCCAAGTCCTCGCACATCAGCCGCATGAACCCTCAATTGATGGGTGCGTCCTGTTAGTGGCGTAAATTCTATGCGGGTGTAATCTTGTTCTCTCGATATTACTTGGAATTGTGTCAAGCTGGGTTTACCGTTTTGCCAATCAACTTTTTGATAAGGGCGATTTTCAGGATCTCCCCATAATGGCAAGTCAATTACACCTTTTTCAGCGATCGCAACACCTGAAAGTATGGCTTCATAAACCTTGTGAACTTGACGTTGCTGAAACTGCTGGCTAAGTTGCTTATGGGTTTGGCGATCGCGTGCTAACAACAAAATCCCAGAAGTTTCCTGATCTAGGCGATGCACAGATGCAAGCGCCATACCATCCGGTAAGAGATGACGTAAGCGGCTCAAAACACTATCTTGGCGATCGCGATAACGTCCAGGTACCGAAAGTAACCCAGGAGGTTTGTTTACCGCAATCAGCCATTCGTCTTCATAAATAATCGGTAAAGTGACCTCTTCCCTCTCTTCTCTAAGAGAGGCTTCTCTTTCAGAGACGCTAAGGCGAACGCCAACGAGACGCTGCGCGAACGCAGGGAAAGGGACCGGGGGGTTAGGTCTTAACCCTGAGAGCAAAAACCCCATCAATGGCTGACATCGTTCGATACACGCTCTATAAAATTCTCCCGGGATTTTATCCTGATTTACTGAAGACGCACCCCACCAAAACTCTGCCATTGCTAGCGGTTTTAAATTATGTGTTGCCGCATAATGCAGTAATTTTGGGGCACAACAGTCACCCGTGCCAGTAGGCGAACCTTCTGGCATCAATTGCTGTAATGATAGCGATCGCCCGGAAAAATTAGTCAGGCTGTAGCTAGCCTGCATCTGAACTTGTAATTGACGGGATAGGGCTTTACGCTGTTGTTTCAGTTCGCTAATTCGCGCATCCTTTGCTGCAATTAACTGCTGGAGAGGCTGTAATACTTCATTTTGCTGGCGTTTAAGTTGTCGTCGTTCAATTCCTTGCTGACGACTTTCTTCATCAAGTTGTTCAAGGGCGATCGCGAGTGCTTCTGGAGAGAGTGTATTGCAGATTTGTTGACGTTTTTCCTGTCGTTGGTGTTTGCAATGACGATGGCGATCGCTCATTGCTTGCAACTGTCGCTCAAATTCATTAGATAGGGTTTCATATTGCTGGCGTTCGGTTAGTTGCTTCAGGGTAAGGATTTCCTGTTTAATCGCGTCTAACTCAGCTAAAGTGCGGGCTTCCTCTAAAGCAACTTCGTCCCGTCCTGGAATTGGTGGAACCCAACCTGCAACCAAACTACAACCATTCAAAAGACCGGAAAAGGCTTTCAATACCCGTTGTTCGCCATTAGGCAGTTCAACCAACAGTATTCCATACATCTTACCTTCACGAGAATAACAGTCATTTTTGGTAAGTTGTTGTATTAGTCCATGAGCGATCGCTTCGGACATTGAGGTGCGGGGTAATCTTAAGCGCTCGCCACTTTGGAGACAACGCCCTTCGTACCAATAACTCGGAGATAAATCTCTGGCAGCAAAATCGCAGTCGATGAAATCTGAAAGTGCGTGCAGAACTACCATACAAAGTATGATTGCAAATTTAGCCGATCCTTATATTTTAAATTATTGCTTTCACTAAAATGTATTACGAGTCGTGATGCGTAAAGAGTAAGTGCAATCGCCCTAATTTGTCGTATTTAGTAGTTGTTATTCAGTAACACTTATTTGAGCGATCGCAGCTAAAAATCCAACCTTGAATGCAATACAGTTCAGTTAAGCATTTCTTTCTTCTCTTTCTTCTCTACGAGACCCTACGCGTAGCTTGCTTCCCTGTAAGGGTAGGCGGTTCGTTAAAAAAAATAACTTTGACAAAAAGTTTTAAGCTTAACTGAACCGTATTGACCTTTAATGCACCAAATGACTCGAGATTTTAGCTATTAGGAATCGATGAATCGCCCTCTGGTGGATTATCTTGTGCTGGTGGAAGCGGTTGATCGGATGAGTGTTCTTCTATGGTTGGGGATTCTGGCTCTTCTGTCATACCATGCTGCTCTTGCCCTCTAAGTCCAAGATATGTTGCAGCACTGATTCCTTGTAGTGTCAAAAGTGTTTCATCAAATTCTGGCATTGCCAGATTTTTAATGACCTCCCAAACAAAGAATAATCCAATCGCAACTGTCCAAATAAATGTTTGGAAGCGGTGAAAGTTAACTCCATTAATATCCGATAATATATCATAGAAAAAACCTTCCGAAATGCGTTGACTACCTTTTCTCTTTTTCTCATTACCCTGCCCATCAATTAAGGAAGTACCAAACGCAGTTATAGAATTGATTCCCAATAATATTAGTGATTGTTGAGTCAAAATATTAGTATAATCCCCTGTTATGCCATAAATAATCAGGTAAGAACCAAAAATTAGAAATGTCCAAAAAGCAAGTTGAGATATCGATAAACTGAACGGGTTTTTGTTTAGTTTTTTTCTACCAAGAAAAAATTGAGCAATTCTAGTTTTTCGATCTTCTTTTTCAAGTTCCGCCTTTTCTGGAATCAACAATTCTTGGCCACCAATCACCTCTTTTTTAGAGTAAACCCCTTCTATTCCAGGGCTACGAAGAGTGCTTCGGCAATACCTAATGAATATTAATACAACAGACAGCACTAGAATCAGACACAGCCAGAATCGCCAGGATAACAGAACTATTTTTAATTGAGGAGGTGATACAGGATTGCTCACCGGAATCGCCAGTTTTTTGGGACAGCCTACCCCCGCTATTACGTTAATACTGTATCTATTTGCCTGGCCAAGAAGCGTATTCCATGCAGCTTGAGACGAGTCGGTACGTTCAAGCCGAAAAGCTAACCAATTATCATCAACAATTTTTTGTTGATCTTTACCCGGAACCATAACGATGACTGGTTCTCCGTGAACATCCTCTAGTTCATAACCATCCAGGTACAACACTAATTGTCGAGGATCGAATGAATTGCTGGCATTGGCCGTTGTATTTTTGGTGGCTGCTGATAATCCTTCAACTCTTACCCTGATGCGATCGCCCATCTTAACTAGATTACGACCATTGTCGGCAATGACTTGTTGAGTTTTCAGACCAGGAGGCACTGAACATATCTGAGGCGATGCAAAATTTACAGAAGGACCATCTGAACTATTTTGAGCAATTGCTGCAAAGTTGATAGAAACAATCAACAGAAAGACCAACAGAAAAATAGCAGTAAATCTTTTAACATTTTTATACATCGCTCGGTATTCCACCAACAGTGATTACTATGTCGGTAGTGTAACCATACTTGAGTCATTCCGTATATTAAAAAATTTGTCTGAAAAATAATACCTCTGGCGCAGAAAGAGAGGCTACGCCTTTTCCTGATTGCTGTCATGCGGTTTGCAAGTTTTTAAACAGATATTAGTGTTATTCAAATATAAAGCTAAGGAAAGTCAAAATTATGGCTGGTACATGCGGACTCACGCTAGGTAAATACGCGCCTCTTCACAAAGGACATCAATTGGTGATTGAAACTGCTTTAGCAGAGATGGATGAAGTGCTTGTGATGATTTATGAGTGTCCAGAGGTGACTGCTATTCCTTTAACCGTTCGAGCTAACTGGCTGCGGAAAATTTATCCTCAAATCCTGGTGATTGAAGCTTGGGATGGGCCAACTGAGGTTGGGGACACTTCTGAGATTAAGAAAATGCACGAAGATTACATCCTGAAACAACTGGAATCAAAAAAAATTACCCACTTTTACTGTAGTGAATTTTACGGCGAACACGTAAGCCAGGCACTAGGAGCAGTTAATCGACTTGTGGATTGCGATCGCAAAACTTTTCCAATTTCAGGAACGCAAGTCAGAACAGACACTTACGCAATGCGGGAGTATTTACATCCTGATGTATACCGCGATCTAATCGCTAACATTGTTTTTCTAGGCGCTCCTTCAACTGGTAAAACCACCATTGCATCACAATTAGCTAAAGAGTACAACACTGTATGGATGCCGGAGTACGGGCGCGAGTATTGGGAAAAAAATCAAATCAACAGACGACTTTCGCTCTTGCAACTTGTGGAGATTGCCAAAGGGCATTTAGAACGTGAAGAAGCCTTATTATTGCAAGCAAACCAGTACTTATTTACAGATACTAATGCCTTGACAACGTATCAATTTTCGTTGTATTACCACAAAACTGTTGCCCCAGAGTTAGTACAACTTGCCCATCAAGCCATGTCGCGCTATGATTTAGTATTTCTTTGCGATCTAGATATACCTTACGATGATACTTGGGATCGCTCTGGAGAAGCAAACCGTAGCATATTTCAAAAACAAATTGAGAGCGATTTAATTGTGAGAAAAATTCCATTTTTTCGCTTGTCTGGCGACCTCATGACACGTATTAGTATTGTTAAAAAAGTCTTGTATTATTACCAGAAATATGCCAGCTTAGGAGAGCTTTTTTTTAATAAACTTATTTTGTAAAGTGCATCAATATGCTGGAATTTTGGAGCGTAAATACTATAGCCTTCAATCTGATAGGATATCCCATGAGCTACATAGAACTCTTGGGAACGGTTTTTTATCTATGGTCAATTTGGCTAATTTCTCAAAGAAAAATTCTAACTTGGCCTGTTGGGATAGTAAGTGTATTGCTATATATGGCACTTTTCTATCAAATTCGTTTGTATTCGGATTTTTTAGAACAAATCTACTATTTAGTTGTTAGTGTATATGGCTGGTGGCGATGGAGTACACCTGATTCTAGTAAAGTTTTGCAGATTCGATATAGTCCACCGCGTAAAATTGTTTTGATTGCGGCAATCACAGTAGCAATTTCGTTTGCAACAGGAGCTTTGATGAGTCAAATTCACCTGTTACTCCCTGCAATATTTCTAGAAAAAGCTTCTTTTCCTTATTTAGATGCACTCACAACAATTATGAGTTTTACTGCTATGTGGCTCATGGTGCAAAAAAGGATTGAAAGCTGGTATTACTGGATTATCGTTGATATTATTGGTATTTGGTTGTACTATGTAAAAGAAGTTAAATTTATTGCTTTTTTGTATGTAATTTTGCTATTGATAGCAATTAACGGTTCAATCTCTTGGCTAAAGACAGCTAAAATAGTGCATTAGATGTAGATTGGTTTGAGCAACGCGAAACCCAACATTGATCGGATCGGTTAAGGTAAGGGACGCGATTCATGATCGTCTCTACAAAATATTGATTATTGTAGAGACGATCATGAATCGCGTCTTTGTAATTTATAATTTTCATCAAAAAACCTCAACCCAACCTCCAAATTTTTTGCAACAATTTATCATCGCTATGCCATTACGAAAGTGTTCTTAAACAGCATTTATTCTTTGTAAACCAGTATAAATATTGAATCGTTCACCCCGCAGAAATCCAATTAGAGTGATCCCGAATTCCTTGGCTACAGATACCGCCAAACTACTGGGAGCAGAAACAGAACAAACAATGGGAACTCCAGCAGTTGTAGACTTTTGCAAAATTTCAAAACTAGAGCGTCCACTGACCAGGACAATACAATTATTTAAAGGTAACTCGTCACTGAGAAAAGCTGTACCAATCAATTTATCCAAAGCATTGTGTCGTCCAACATCCTCCCACAGGTTTAACAAATTACCTTGAGTATCAAAGATAGCCGCAGCGTGCAAACCTCCTGTAGCTCTGAAGATACCTTGAGCAGCCCGGAGCTTATCAGGTAGGCTGTATACGATCTCAGGTGTTACTGTCGGGCCAGAAGGAATCACTGGACATCCTCGCAGACGCAAAGCCTCAAGGCTAGCTTTACCACACACCCCACAGGCACTACTAGTATAAAAATGACGCTCCAAAGGCTGTAAATCTGGAATCAACCCATCCCGCAATTCTACATTTACAATATTATGGCGTTGCTCACCATCTACTAATTCATCAACGCAGTAGCTGATACGTCGGATATCTTCTCTGCGGCTAACGACTCCTTCACTGTAGAGGAAACCAGCTGCTAGTTCAAAATCTGCCCCTGGTGTCCGCATTGTTACAGCTACCGTCTTCTGGAAAGGAACAAGACGAATTTCTAAAGGTTCCTCAGTAGTGAGATGATCTAAACGAGGCCGTACTTGACCTTTTTCCACTACCCAAACAGTGGCTTTGGTTTTGCTTTTAGTTGGCATTGTCATATTTATGTAAGAGTTAGTAAATCGAAATTTTGATACTAATCTGGCAATAGAGTCATGCTATTTGTATATCAGATGTCTCTTTGATACTCACCAACTACTTTGCGCAGTCGATCTAAATCGGGTAGGTTTCTATTTAGGAAGTAAAATGAACCTAATATTTTTAGCTTTCAGAAAAATTTTATTTGCAATAGTCTTTGTGATTTCCCTTGGTTTTGCAGGATATCTAGTGAGTAATAACATTAGTCAAAGAGTAATTGAAAAATCTTTTGCTAAACAAGTCATATCTACCTCCACCGTTGGAAAAAGTTCTCAGCTACAGACACTTTTAAATGAGATAGTTGCAGAAGAAAAGATCCCTGGTGCAGTAATGTATGTTTCTACACCTAACGGTTATTGGGTGGGAGCATCTGGTGTCAATAACTTGTCAACTAAAACTCGGATAAAACCTACAGATGGCTTTTCCATTGCCAGTATGAGTAAAACTTTTATGTCCGTGGTTGTGCTGAAACTAGTGGAGCAAAGGAAGATCGAATTAGATCGCGCGATCGCAACCTACCTACCAAGAGACATCACGCCTCATATTGTCAACAGCGACAAAATTACAGTTCGTCAACTGCTCAACCACACCAGTGGCGTTGCTGAATACCTAGATACAAAAGAGTTTATTCAAGCTACTGCAAAAAGAAGCCGCTCACAGCCTTGGACAGCGAGAGAAGCTATTCAGTATATGTACCAAGAACAACCGCAGGCAAATCCTGGAGAAAAATTTATTTATACTGATTGCAACTACATTCTTTTAGAACTGATCGTTGAAAATCTAACTAGGGAAACTCTCGCACAAGCAATCCGCAGTCAGATTTTAAAACCATTAGGATTAAAACACACCTTCACAGAATTGCGCGAACCGACAATTGGAGAAGTAGCTACAGGTTATGGCGATCGCAATAAGGATGGTAAGCTAGATAGCTACGCCGAAGTCAATGATGGCAATGGTTTAGGAGATGGTGGATTGGTTTCAACAGCAGAGGATTTAGCCAAGTTTGCTAAAGCGTTATTTATCAAAAAAAGCTTACTTTCCTCGAAGATGATGAAAGAAATGCTGAAATTTAAAGATAATGGCAAAAGTTATAGTTATGGGTTAGGTATAGAACGCTTCTCATCTCCTTTGGAAACAGCAATTGGCCATAGTGGTATAGCTTATGGCTTCACAACATTGCTGGCATATCTCCCCAATCAAAATACCACTATAGTAGTGCTGCTAAACGATCAGGGTGTTGATATTAAATCAATAGCTAGGACAGGTTTAGAGGTCGTCAGTAATAAATAAGGCTACCCTTACCCTTACCCAAAATTTCAAGCATTTTCTCTTTGGCGTTAAATTCACGCACATTTAGATTGACTATTTCATTCTAAGATTTTCAGGGTGGATGGGAGTCATGGGCTGAGTCTCTTGGCAATGTAACTCTTGAGGTTTAATTTTAATTAAGTGCCTTGGCGATCGCAGTCCCAAGTTGATGCAATGTTTTCTCCCTGACAAAATCGGCGGCGGCCCGTGCCGACTCTGCCAAGATCGTATCGGTGTTGGGAGTCAATTTCAGCGCACTCCCTAAGTATCCCAATGCCCTGCAATAAGAATCGGCTAAATTAGTCGAAGCCAAACGCTTTACAGTCTGGTGATCGGAGCGACGAAACGCATCTAATGCCTGGGCGTGTAAATCTGAGTCAGGGTTTCCCAAAACCGTAATAATTGCATCAACAGCTTGATTTACTTGTTCTAGAGTTAATTCTTGGGTTTGTACTGTTTGCACCATTGTCCGCGCATCCCCTTTTCAAAACTTTCGACTGACTTATATTAGTATTTTTTAGTCTCAGTGGTGCGAAAAACTCTATATTCTTTCTTATTAAATTCATTTGTTTGCCAGAATTTTTTGGTAGGCTTGGATTGTTTGCCTTGCGATCGCATCCCAGCTAAAATTTTCCAAGGCATATTTTTGGGCGTTTAATCCCCGTCGTTGGCGTTCTGCGGGATTTTGCAAAGCTGCTTGTAGTAACTCTACCAGTGCTTGGACATCTGTTGCACCTACCCAACCCGACTCACTATCACGTATCTGTTGACAAATATGCACTTGGTCAGAAATGACTACAGGTACACCTGCAACCATCGCTTCAGCTACAGCAATCCCAAAATTTTCGTAGTAGGAAGGTAAGACAAATAAATCAGCAGCTTGTAGTAAACTAACTTTGAGTTCACCAGTAACAAAGCCAGTAATTGTAGTGTGCGATCGCAGTGGTGAATTTTGAATTTGGGATATTATCTTTTGTTCGTAATCTGGGTCTTGAGGATTTGTCCCAGCTAAGACAAAATGAAACTTATAACCAACTGCTAACAGTTTCTCTAGCGCCGGAATCAACAAGTTTAACCCTTTTTTCGGGTCAATTCGTGACATAAACAGCACCAAAGGCACATCCTTTGGTATTTCTAGCTGACTACATACATTTTTAAGAGAAGATTGACGGGGAATCACACCCAAGGGAATCACCAAATCTGGCGTAGACACTCCAAATCTTTCTGATATTTTAGCTTCTTGCTCGCTGGTAAAATGGATAGCTGCCGCACTAGCTAAATTTTGACGTTCTATAATTGCGACATAAAGCTGTTTTAATTGTTTTTTCTTGCGTAAATCAGCCGGATCGAGAGTACCCAAAGGACGGAAAATATAAGGTAGCTTTTGCTGACGACACACAATAGCAGCAGCGCTAATTATTGGGGAGAATAAAGCATGAATATGTGCTAAATCAAACTCGTGAGCATGACGTTTTAGCCATTTTAATAAATCTAGAGAAAATTTATAGCGACGAAAAGGCGCACAACGAAAGTAAATTATTTCATAGCCATCTTGTTTAATTGGACGATTTAAAGGAACATCCAGAGGTGTTTGACCATTATCGCCATTACTATCAGTTGTGAGAATTGTAACTTCTACTCCCTCTTTTACCAATGCTGGAGCTAGCCCTAGTACCATTTGACTGGGGCCGCCGTAAATTAGAGAAATTGAAGGGACAATTTGTAATATTTTCATTTTTTATTTGCTCATGACTAACTCTTGATAAAACTCAAATTGCTGTTTAGCCAAAGCTTTATTTGTATATTTAACCATTGCTTTTTGATAACCCATTTCACCGAGAGTATGAGCAAAATCTGGTTTATCCATTAATTGAACTAAGCAATTAGCAAGAGCTTGAACATCACCTTCAGGAAATACTAAACCAGCATCGCCAATGACATAGGGAATTTCCCCTGAATCAGAACCAATCACAGGAACTTGGCAAGCCATTGCTTCAATTAGCACATGACCAAATTGCTCTTTCCAGCCAACAGAAGTTAAGGTTTTAAACTTGTAAGTTGTTTCTGAAGGTAATACTAAAGTACTCATTAAATTGATATAGCTTGCAACCTCGTTATGAGGAACACTTTCGATCAAAATTAACCGTTCTTTGATATTGTTTTCTGCCGCGATTTTGAGTAATTCAGTTTGCAACTCTCCTCGCCCTAATAGCAGTAATTTCCAAGGTTTATTTTTCAATATAATTAAGGATTGTAAGAGCGTTAATAAACCCTTTTCTTGCACAAATCGCCCAACAAAACCTACCACAAAATCTTCTTTATGAATACCAAATTTAGCTGCTAGCTCTGGTTGAGCTTTGGGAGTAAATAAACTTTCATCTACACCCAGTTGCGGCATGACTTTAATTGCCCCTTTATATCCTCGTTGTCGCAAAACTTCTGCTCCATCTTGATTGCCAGAAATAATCCCGTGACTGTGATTGAGGTTATATTTTTCTAATAAAGCAACTGGCAACTTCAACTGATATGGTAAATTCCACCAGGTAAAAAATACATTTTTTGCCTTGAGTCTTAATAGCTGATTTAAGGCAATCATCTGAGTATAAGCTAGTCCCCTAGATCCTTGTTCGACTTGGATGATTTGGGGACGAAATTCTTTTAATAAAGATATCAAATCAGCTCCAAAAGTAAGGAGTCCCTGATGATTTTGACTAAAATTAGAAACTGGAACTATTCTAAATGTACCTTCATCACGGTATTCTGTTTCAATAATTCTGTTTTGTACACCGCCTGGTTTCCAACGTTTTGGGACTAAAACTGTCACTTCAACTCCCGATTCTAGTTGAGATAAAGCGCGTAATTTCTCACAGTTGAGGTCTACGATATAAGTATGACTAGCAACTAATATTTTCATTTAATTTATTAATTTTTATTCACCAATACCCCATGCCTAATAACTAAACTTGTTCATCCAATCGGCTGTAAATTTGACCATCGTTCCATAGTGATTGGATGACAGTACCCAAGGCTTTGAAAAAACCCAAAATGTAGAAAATAGCGCGAGTGGCAATTTTGATGGGGGAACCACTTTTATGGCAGGGTGGTCGTCCCAGAACGTGACAGTCAAATAAACGACCGTATAGGCGTAAAGCTTGAGTCGCAGTCAGGTTTTTCAGTCCTAGCAGGAAATGGTTGTGATAAAAGGTGAGTTGATATTTTAGCGATCGCATACTAATATCATGACAACCCCCTGTTTCTTCGCCTAAATGCACCAAATGGGCTTCTGGGTCGTACCAAATTTTATATCCGGTTTGTCGCACCCGCAAACAAAAATCTGACTCTTCGCGCACTGCACTACCGCGAAACCTCTCATCAAACCTCAATCCATACTTAGTAAAAATTTCGCGGCGAAATGACATATTACAACCCCTCGCTGTCAACACTTGCTGAGGTTTGGTGGTATGTACTAAATCAATATGATACCAAGCAATTCCTGGGTCCATAGCTTCGGGAGGCAGATATTCAATCTGCAAATCTCCTCCAGAATCACCTAATTTCATTCTGTCAAACACCCGTCCGGCGACAGCCCCCACTTCTGGATTTTCCAAATAATTTTTCGCATGGGCTGCTAACAATTCTGGGGTTAGCTGAACATCATCATCAATAAATAATATTATTTCACCAGAAGACCGCCGCACAGCATAATTTCGCGCTCCTGGTAAACTTGCCCAATCTAATCGCAACCATTTAATTTTACCTACATCTGCCATCTCTTCTAGGTAGGCTTGAATTTCTGGCTGGTGCGTTGGGGTTTGGTCTATTACTAAAACTTCAAAATTGGGATAATCCTGTTTTAGGACATCTACAATGCTATCTCGTAGCGCTTCCTCTCTACCATAAGTCGGGATAACTACAGAAATTAAAGGATAATTATCCATGATTTTTATTAAGTGATTTTTCTATTTTGATAATAACCTGATAAAAATTAATTTTCATTAACTTTACTAAGCTACTATTGCCTTAATTTACAGTCAGTCAAGAACCGAAGAACTAATTAAGATTACTTTTAATTCTTTATACTCCTGCCGCAGCCGCATAGAGATTATCAAATAACTCATTTTGCTTTTCGGAGTTATGTACAAGTTGCGCTTGATCTAATGCTCCTGCACTTAAAAATTCGTAATGTTCTCGTTTATCACTTCTATCAAGAAATTGCATGATTTGTTGCAATGCTTGTTCTGCTAAATAGTCATAAGTGCTATCGACAATTT
Source organism: Nostoc punctiforme PCC 73102 (assembly GCF_000020025.1). Taxonomy (GTDB): domain Bacteria; phylum Cyanobacteriota; class Cyanobacteriia; order Cyanobacteriales; family Nostocaceae; genus Nostoc; species Nostoc punctiforme. The sequence goes on from NC_010628.1 coordinate 758,183, forward strand.
CCCAATATTCATCAGTTTTAGTTTTCTCTCCATGTAGCCAATTGCTCCAGTGCCTAATTTCATTAATTGGTAACTCTAAAATATAACCATTTTCACCATTACGAACAAACTCTGGTAAGGCGCAAACATTTGTCGTAATTACAGGAGTTGCAACAGAAAAACCTTCAATGATACTATAACCATAAGTATCATGTAATGTTGCCATTAATTGAAAATGGCTTTGCGATAATAGCTCAATAACTTTGTCATTAGGAATATTTCTATGGAAGACAACGTTACTTAATTTCAGTAACTTTAAATCCTCTACATATTTACTGCGATCTGGGAAATCAGTTGGAACTCCTGAACCATGTTCCAGTCCAGATATTATATGTACAGTAATGGGCAAACCTAGTTTTTCAGCTTTCTGGGCTAGTCTTAAAGCAACAACCCCACCTTTACGGGCAATGTGATTTCCGATAAATACAAGCTGGAGATTTTGCTGTTCCTGATAAATTTTCGATTGTTTAACTTTGATTGGAAAGTTGGGATGAATAACATCCACTTTCTTACTTACTTTTTCTTCTATTTTCCAACCTTCTATCCGCTTGATTAATCTCAACTTGGCATAATCAGAAATTGCAATAATTTTTTTACAATTGTCTAGTGCTAATCGATGATTTAATAATTCATAAATTGCTGCTTCAACTTTATTTTGAGGATTTCTATATAAGACACGATGATCCTCAAAGGTGAGAAACCAAGGTTTATTAGTATATAAAATTCTGTTGAAAGAATGAATTGCTTGGTATCTTTGCCATACAGGTTGCCAAGCCATAAAACTGGCTAAAGGATACCAAATTTTTTCTATAGGATATCTGCCTGCGGGGAAAGGCTTGGGGTAGATGAGTGTATGCCGAGAATTTCGAGGTAAGTTGGGAATGCTGAGGTGTTTTTGACCTCCTATGATAACTTTTGCCATTTTTATTTCATTTAAATTGTTTTTAGACGTTTTCTCTTGTTTTTTTGCTCAGGGTTGGCATCTTCCTTATCTTGTTTCTCTAATTCTGGCAGTTTAAAAAGAACTCCCGCAAAAAACCAATAATAGACAGCAACCGGGTCAACATCTAGAGGATAGTAGTAGGTGTTGTAGCTAATAAACAATATAAACACCCATAAAGCTGCTCCGTAACTGCGGAAATTACGGTTCTTTATGGAGCGATAGGTTTTAAAGCCCATAATTGTTAAACTTGTTACCAAACCCAAAAAAGCTAGTACTCCAATAATTCCAACTTCAAAAAGGACTTTGGGGTAGTAGGTTTCTACCAGTTTAGTTTTACCCATTGCGCGGGCAGAGTTAGTTGCTCGACCTAAGCCACTTCCTAAAGGCCCATCTACATTTTTCCAATTCTCTTCAAATTGCTGGACGATAAAATCTTGAGGTGGTGAAGCCTCCCACCGACCCGTAAAACTCTCGGTTCTCTCCTGGACGACGGTAGGGTTAGTTACCATCACAATTCCTAAAACTATAGCCAGTCCTATACCTATGGGGATAAATCGTTTAAGGTTGCCAATTTGACCAGTCAGCAATAGCAAAATCCCGAAACAGATTGGTACTAAGGCTAAGGCGATTCTTTGTCCAGAAATTACAGCATTGATAAAGACTGTTACTAAAGAACCTAAACCGACTAGCCGCCAAATTATAGAGGGATCGGTGAAGCCGGTGGCAAAGGTAAAAAAGGTGCTGGAAATTAAGAACCACGCCCATTGCCAAGGGGCTACAAATGTTCCTGGCAGACGAATTACTCCCTCTTCTGGACTATATAAAAGCGCTCCACCAAAATAACACCGGGCTTCTAGTGATGTGACAAATAGGGCATTTCCTTCAAGACCTCTAGTGCCTTGACATACACCAGTTAGTAGTAAGAGGTATTGGATACATCCCAACACACAACATATCAGTATGAGAACAATTTGGAGGCGCGATAAAAAGAGAAAATCCCGCTTATCCCGAATTAGATAGTAAGCACAACCAATCAGAGGGACATAACCTAAAAATACTTTTAGCCCCAAAATTCCCATACCTAAAGGTATTTCTTTCTCTGCTTTTTCTAATAGTCCGACGCTAGGCGGGTTAAACTGCTGTCCACCATTGACAAACAATAGTGTTAGTACACTGCAACCCAAGACAATATAAAGCGGAATTTTAATGCCTTGGGGAATAATTAAAGGTAATCCCTGCTTACGACAAGTTTGCCAAAGTCCAATTAGCGCTGGAACATAAAAGGCATCTTTAGCTAATTGGAGTATGGGACTACTGCCTAAATAGTAGGTGATGGTACCCCCAACAGGTACGTAAATGATGAAGGCATATAGCGCTTGGCGCGGGTATTTGTAAGAAAGGGATATGATGATTATCCCTAAAACACCGGGGACTGCTGCTTTAATTCCACCTACGAAAAAAAGCACAACGCCAACGAATAAACCGCCAAAAGTGGCGGTGGTGAGTAAACTAATGAGTTCTTTACGTGCTAGGGCTGCTTTGCGTTTTTGGGCTAACTGTTCTTTGAGACTAAGAGTAGAAGTTTCCTTAGAAGTCTGCTTTTTCGATTTTTTAGATGTCTTGGATTTTGACTTTATTTTCGGCATAGTAGCGCTGTAGCCTATCAGCATCAAGGTAATACATTATACTTGACAAATATTTTGGGATTGCTGTAAGTTGTACAATCCAAATTCGTCCTTAACTGATTGATTTAATAATTTGCGATTAAAAATGTTAAATTTCAATCTTTTTGAATTATCAAAAAGGTTTTCTCCTGTGTCCAGGATATAAACTGCTCCTGGAAATGGTAATGATTTAATAGCTTTTCCTTTATTCTCTAAAATATCCCTAACTTTGCCATGATCTATATAATATCTATAGTATCCGTAGCCACGATTATACTCTGCGCTTTCGGGCAAATAGTTCAGATCGTAGCGAATAATGTTACAACTACCGCACATTTTATAAAAATTCCTTCTTTTAATATATACATATTTACTACCTTCCTGATATTTATAACCTTTGTTAATAACCCATCCATCCGAATCAGGATGTTGTTGAATAAATTGGGCTAATTTTTTGCTGACGCAATCATCAGCATCAATTGCCATAGTGTGAGTAGGAGAAAATTGTTGAGCATAAATCAATCCTTTCAGGATTTTACGCCCTTTATCTGTGTCTCCTTTCGCTACAGGGTTAGTCTCGTTGGGAGGAGAAAAATCAACTGTAAGGTATGTAATATGAGAATGGGTGAATTCTATTTTTGGCTTTTCGTGACAAACAACAATAACGTGAAAGTTAGGTGAGGTTTGATTGCAAACTGATTTAATGCATCTTTCAAATAATTGGGTAACACGTTCCCAGGAATTGGAAACTTTTGCACTTTTAAGTGGGATAACAAAAACAAGCATGATATTATCCTTAGATCAAGTTTAGGAATCTGCTTTGAGTTTTAAAGTTAAATTGCTTAAGAGGCAATAGTAAAAGAAGCATTTTTGAGTATTGCTGAGTTGGTTCAAAAATCAAATATAAGTTTTATAGCAAAGAATCTCGAAGTAATTGAAGAAGAATTCAGAAGTCAGAATTCAGGAGTCAGAATCAAGACGCTCGATGACTCGCTAACGCTGCGCTATCCGCTTTTTCGTTCAGAATTCATTCTGAATTTTGACTCCTGACTCCTGAATTCTGTTCGATAATAACACGTTCAGACTGATGTGATGAGGTGATGAGTTTTTTGATAATTAATTAAGCGGACATTATATAACAATACAAATACAAATGTCACAGCTTCTACAGATAACCAAGGCTGGTTAATTTGTAGAAGCTGTGACGGAAAATTGGCGTTTGTTAAAAGCTGAGATAATAGCTAACTTAGTCCATCAGGTGTTGCTGGACTTTTGAAACTAATTCATTTGTCCAGTAGTTGGTAAGTTCGGCATTGGCGGCTTCTACCATAACTCTGATTACTGGTTCTGTACCAGAGGCGCGAACCAAGATTCTACCAGAATCACCCATTGCCGCTTCAGCAAGGGCGATCGCTTGTTGCACCGGTTCGCAATCTTGCCACCCCAAACGGCGATCGCGGTCTGTAACTCGCACGTTCCGCAATATTTGCGGATATGTCTGGAAGCTTTGATCTACTAATTCTGCTAGAGAAACACCCGCTTCTTTCACCAAAGCTGCCATATGCAAGGCTGTTAATAAGCCATCTCCAGTTACAGCATAATGACGGCAAAGAATATGACCTGATTGTTCGCCGCCTAACATTCCCCCAGTTCGCTGCATTTCGGCTTGTACGTATTGATCGCCGACGGCGGTACGAATTAATTTACCACCAATTTGTTGCCAAGCTTTTTCAAAGCCCAAGTTGGCCATGACTGTAGATACAATCAGGTTGTCTGGTAGTTGTTGGTTTTTTTGTAAATGCCGTCCCCACAGGTAGAGAATGTAATCGCCGTTCACTTGCCTGCCAGTATTGTCTACTGCTAAGACGCGATCGGCATCGCCATCGAAGGCAAAGCCGATGTCGGCGTTGTGTTCTTGGACTGTAGCGGCAAGAATATCTAAATGAGTGGAACCGCAGTTAACATTAATGCGATCACCATCTGCTTCGTTATGCAAGCAGATTACCTCTGCCCCCATTTCTGTAAATACTGACGGTGCTAATCCGACTGCTGCACCCCACGCCAAGTCTAAAACAATCTTCATTCCCTGAAGATTGAGGGTACTGTTTAAGGGTTTTTTTAACGCGTCGCCATAATGCCCCACTAACTCAAAACGTGAGTAATGCCGTCCGCAATTGCTAACTTTAGCAATAGGTGATATTTTCCCACGCAGTCCCGCTTCTATTTCTGCCTGTAATATTTGCGGTAGCTTTCCACCATTTGCACCAAAAACCTTAATTCCATTATCCTCTGGAGGATTGTGGCTGGCAGAAATCATCACTCCACCGATCGCATCACTGATGCTGGTGAGATAGGCAATGCAAGGAGTGGGACATAATCCCAAATACCAAACTTCTAATCCTGCTGCTGTTAACCCTGCACTCAAAGCCATTGCTAGCATATCGCTGGAGTTTCTAGAGTCCTGTCCGAGAATGACTGGTCCTATTTGAGTAGCATGGTTACGTAAAACAATCCCCGTCCAAAAACCAACTTGTAATGCTAAGGGCGCACTCAGCAATTCTCCGACTCGCCCGCGAATCCCATCGGTACCAAATAAAGGATTTGCCGGTAGTGGGATTAAATTCAGTCCAAAACTGCTTTCGATCCCTTTACCCAATCCTTCAGCTTCGGAAGGAGAATCTCCAGGAATGCCTGGTATCCGAGTTATAGATGAAACCATATATTTAAACACTCCACACAATCACACTGAAAAATAGCACTTAAGACTTTATTCAGCAATTTTGACATGCTTTTTCTCTTTAGAAATTCATTCTAAATTCAGCCATTTTTACGTAATTATACTGAATTGCAGGCTTTAAAATTGTAAATATTTCATGAAGCCAGTATTGGTTTTTACATTATTAGTAAAGTCTCCACATTTTAGCTAATTATTCCCTTTATGCCATGCACTTTAGTCTTGATTTTTATCTATATTTAGTTCACATTTTGCAATGCTACTAACAAGAAATAGAATGTAAGGAATATTACCTAGATTTCATTATGAATATTTTTAGGAAAACTAAGAAGGAAAGCAAAAGTTAGCTTATAACAACAGAAAATCAAAACACCGGAATGTAAAGTTATATTACGTAGTTTTATTGCTGTGTAAAAAACTACAAAATTATTGCAGCTTAAAAAATTTTAATATAAATTCTCATCAAATAGTTTTAAGGTAACGTTTTAATGGCTTTTTTAGCCGTTAGTGAATTAAAACTCCGGCAGTTAACTTTTTAAAGTTGAGAATTTAGCATGAGCAGCAATTTAGCAACCAAATTACGTGTAGGCACTAAGAAAGCCCACACAATGGCAGAAAATGTAGGTTTTGTCAAGTGCTTTTTAAAAGGAGTAGTCGAAAAAAACTCTTACCGGAAACTAGTTGCTAACTTCTACTTCGTCTACTCAGCGATGGAAGAAGAAATGGAAAAGCATCGCCAGCACCCAATTCTTTCTAAAATCAACTTTCCCCAGCTAAACCGCAAGTATACCTTAGAGCAAGACCTGAGTTATTACTTTGGTGCTAACTGGAAAGAGCAAATCAAACTATCTTCCGCAGGTGAAGCTTATGTAAAGCGCATCCGAGAAATCTCTGCCACAGAACCAGAACTGTTAATCGCTCATTCATATACTCGTTACTTGGGCGACTTATCTGGGGGACAAATTCTCAAAAACATTGCTGTAACGGCGATGAATTTGTCTGATGGGCAAGGAACAGCTTTTTATGAGTTTCCAGAAATTCCTGATGAGAAGGGATTTAAAGCGAAATATCGCCAAATTCTGGATGAATTACCCCTTGACGATGCGGCAACCGATCGCATTGTTGAGGAAGCAAACGCCGCTTTTGGCACGAACATGAAGATGTTCCAAGAATTGGAAGGCAATTTGATTAAAGCGATCGGTGTAATGGTGTTCAACAGCCTCACACGGCGACGGACACGCGGCAGTACTGAACTCGTCACTGCTGAGTAACGGTATTGACATTGCGGAGTATGGTGTGTGGATTCTAAGTCCAGATAGCCTGATGCAAGATAATTTACAGGTATTTCTGGAATAAGAGCGATTAACGCTCAAATATTTAGGGGCAATAGCCCTGTGACTGTTTTCTATTTGTGAAAGCAAGCATGGGGAGATTGCCCCTCAATTATGATTAAAAGAGTTAGGAGTCATTCGATTTTAGATTTAGGATTTAAGGTTTTCTTTTAATCCCCAATTCAAAATTAGGTAATTTCTGGGCGATCTTCATCCTAAACTGGATATTGCTGTGCGATCGCTATCTTCATCTTGTAGCGGTAAATCATATTTATTATAGAGAACTTTTATATGTCGGCTAAATTGCTCCTCTACAAAATAGCTGCTAGAAAATTCACTTGCAAAAGAAACTTGGTGAAAGTGATAATCTAGATTTAGTAGATTGTAGACAAGTCTTAAAAAATAATCATCGATCCAGAAATCTACATCAAATAGTGAAATACCATATTTCCCTTCCAACCTACGATTTAAAGTTTTTAGTAACCAAGACCATTGAGGTTTGAGGGTGGGATCGATACGGTTCCCAAATACAGGATTAAAAAACTGATTTACTTGAGTTGTTCTCACATCAATCACTTTAGTTAGTAAATCTGCTGCTTTGATTGGAGATGAATTAAACCAATAGTTAGCAACTACTAAATCATGTAAATAAGCAACTACAATTTTAGGGTTTTCTTTAATGAACTGCGATCGACAAACAATTCCTCTGATTGATGGAATTCTTAAACTACTTGTTTGAGATAAAGGCAGCTTTCTCACAAAAGCGTAAGCTTCTAGAATTGAGGCGAAAGTGTAACAGCATACGTAAGCATCTATAGTTTTGTTTGCCAAACTCTTACTTGCTTTACGAGGATCTTCATTCACTAATCTACAATCTTTACTGACATCCATATTATAGAGGTCAAAAAGAGTGATGATGAACCTATGAGCATTGGAACCAAATAAGGTAGAAATTCGTTTACCTTTGAGATCCTGAACAGTATTTATAGAAGAATCTTTATGCAAAACAATATTTATATCTTGACCTAAAAGATTATATGAAGCAATCCCAATTAATTTAGAACCAAAACTAAAATCATCAAAGAATTGACTACCATTATTCAAGAGATAAATATCATCTAAAATACAAATATCTAGCTCTCCCCGCTTTATGTGTCGGTTCATTTGTTCGCCAGAGTCAAAAGGTAGAATTTGTAACTCGAAATTTCGAGTAATTTCAATATTTTTGAAAATAGCCTGTTCAAATGATGAAGATGCTCTCTGTAAATCAGAAATATACTTAGTCCCATACCCAGCAATAAACTGTCCTATAGAATCTCTCTGAATACCTATCCTCAGAATTTTTTCCTTTTTAGGAGAATACCTATTTAAAATTAAGTTTATATTAGTCAAGCTTTCCAAATTGTCTCGATCGAGTCTAAAGCTTCTCACCAAACCCTCTGCGGATATTAACAACTCACTAAAGCGAGGAACATGCAGATAAATACCATATTCATTAACATCTTGAATAGTCAGAGTAAAAACTTGGTATTGAGCTATTATCTCAGCTTGGCAAAAGTCAGGTAAAATCGTTATTTTTTGGTTTTTTGAGGCATAATTTAGTACATCTTTATAACTGTTTAGCACGTGTACGCCGCTTAATTGGTTTCTCAAAAATACATTTTTAGATAGTTCTTGATAAACCTCGTCTAAAAGCACAAGATCAGCCAGATTAATATCATTTATGTTAACTAAGCTATGCTCATTCAAATATTTATTTGCTCCAAAGACAAACAACAGCATTTTATGAGTTTTTAATCTAGTGCAGTGGTGTTCTTCTTTATATCCAGAGCAAGTGTTGAGTAGTAGCTCCATTTCTCTGAGGTGAGAATTGGAAAAAAATCTGCTATCTTTAACCGCAATTTTTTTGAGATTTCTGTCTGGAAAACAAAGCTGAAATCGCTGCAAATATTGTTTTAGCCAGACTTCTAAAATTAAACTAGTAGCCCCCAATATTAAATCTTCACCTTCAGCGCTAAATGTTGCCTGAAATTCTTCTTGCAGATTTTCTACAGTTTCTACAACATTAAATGTCTGGGAAATCAATTTCTTGCCTTTATTAGTCAAGCATATAGAGCCGGGAGAGCGATTTAACAGAATTACTCCGAAATAATCCTCTATCTGTTTGACTTTTTTACTAATTAATGATTGACTATAACCTAGTTTTTGTGCTGCTTTAGAGAAGCTACCACAGTCATCTACTGCTTTTAAAATTTTGATGTGGTTTAGGGTAATATCTTCGAGTTTAATTTTATTCATGCTAGGTAGGGCAAGATTTTAAAATAATTCGTAATTAAATTTTGTAACGGGGATATTAATTAGGCATCAAAACTTGCTGCCTTGGGAGGCAGGGGAATTAAACCCCCAAACTCTTTTAATTACAAGGGAATTAAGATATTCTGCTGTGTATATTTTGATATTACTAATTCGTGGAAGCGAATAGTATCTTCCAACATAGATTCAAATTTGAGTACTATTAAGTCAACGCCAACAGCTTCGTATTCTTTCAGGCGGTTAAGAATAGTATAGCGATCGCCAACGAGTTGAGCAGATAAACCAAGGTTAGCTTCAATGGTTTGCTTGATATCGAGTTTGTTATGGGCAACGACATTAGGATCGATTTGTTCTTGAAAGTACTTGATTTGCTGCTGATTGGCAGAACGATAAATCGCTTCTAATCTGGCTTCGGCTTGGGAAGTATGTTCACGAACGATCGCAAATGCACTCATTGCTACTTTAATCTGACGGCCGTAGCGATCGCTAGCTAATCTTTTCACTTTCTGCACCAATGCTGCCGTTTTTTCAGGTTCATCAGCATTGATAAATAGATAATCTCCCTGACGAGCCGCTAAGTCAATCGCCCTGTCTGATTCGCCGGCAATGAAAATAGGTGGTGTTGGTGTAGGCTTATCTGTGAGGATACCACCCGCAATATTGTAGTATTTGCCAACATAATTAAAGTCTTCAACTGTCCACAGCCCCTTAATTACATCAATGTACTCTTCTAATCGCGCGTAGCGATCGCTGTGAGGTAGCCAGACATCTCCATAGCTTTCTACTTCTAATTTCCACCAACCTGCAATACCACTCAGAGCAAATCTGCCGTTACTAAGTTGATTTTGAATGTTTGCACTCAGCTTCGCAATAACCGCAGGCAATTTAAAACCAGGTTGTACAGCCGCAACAATCTTGATATTCTTGGTGTTCAAACTTGCTAAAGCTGCTGTAATCCAAGCATCAGCGACATTATAGTTAGGGCCATGAACTGCATTTAAGTAATGTTCAGGAATGTAATAAAAGTCATAACCTAACTCGTCTGCCTGAACTGCCAGTTTCACCAAATCTTGAGTGGATAAATTAGCTTCATGGTTGACAACCCGCAATCATCCACCACAGACCGGCGACCAAATTCCAAACTGAAGTGTCATAAATCTTTTTCCTGTGCCTTTTTTTACGAGATATCTATTTAACTACGGTATCTATATCTTTTTGCCGTGGTTTAGTAGTTCACACTACCACATTTATTTCTGCTGTGCATAGTTGCAGATGACACATGTAAATCACTTGCTTATCACGTTCTGGAATAGTATCAAAACTTTAGTCAAATATTGATTTCTGGTTGTTCTGACTGAATCTGACTGAATCAGGATGATAGCCAGCAAATATAAAATAATAATTAAATACACAGCCAAATTGAGCAGTATTCCATTTTGGAACATGGAAATGGAATTTAAGTATATCAAGTCACGACATCGGAAAAATTCTCGTGATAAAGTCTGATTCATTAAAAACTACGGTAGTTCAGTCGGCTTATAGTATATTGCGACCATAAGAACCTGAAATTGTCTACTTGTAAACTCAGAGTAGTTTACAGCCGCTCTCAAGCTTTCAATTTTGATCAAAATTTTGCCCTATCATTCTCGTTCGGATGCAATAACTTTAACCTCTCTCCTAAAAGCAGAGAAGCTTTGAATCTTACTCCCCAACGCTAGCAGGAAAGGGGCTGCTCTTGTTGTATGTATTCCAAATATTTCCTCCTGCCTCCTGGCTCCTGCCTCCTTTTACTAACCAAGCAGTTTCAATTACAAACACACAATTATGGTAGATATTAAGTTCGCATACTGGATTCCCAACGTTAGCGGTGGGTTAGTTGTTAGTAAAATTCCCCAACGAACAGATTGGACTTATGAATATAACGCTAAACTAGCTCAGACTGCTGAAGAAGTTGGATTTGAATATGCACTAGCACAAGCCAGATTTATCGCCAGCTATGGCGCTGAATATCAGTTAGAGGCATTAACAACCGTATCAGCCTTGGCTCCAGTTACCAAGAAATTAAAGCTAATTGCAGCAGTTCACCCTGGATTGTGGCATCCGGGAGTAGTGGCTAAAATCGGCTCTAGCATTGATTTTCTCTCTAACGGACGGTTCGCTCTGAATGTAGTTAGCGGCTGGTTCAAAGATGAATTCACTATATATGGTGAACATTGGTTAGATCATGACGAATGCTATCGTCGTTCAGAAGAATTTATCCGCGTTCTCAAAGGTTTGTGGACTGAGGATGAGTTTCACTTTAAAGGCGATTTTTACCGCATTAACGGCGGTTGGGTGAAGCCTAAACCAGTTAATCAGAATCCACACCCGGAGATATTCCAAGGTGGTAATTCCAAAGCTGCGCGGCGCATGGCTGGTCGTGTCTCTGATTGGTATTTTATGAATGGCAACACCATAGAAGGGGTGCGAGAGCAGATTGAAGAAGTGTCTGCATTAGCGCGTCAAGCAGGACGCAAAATTAAGTTTGGTCTGAATTCCTTTATCATCGTGCGAGATACAGAAGCAGAAGCCCATGAAGTATTGCGCGATATTATTGCCCAAGCCGATGTAGAGGCGGTGAAAGGATTTGGTGAAGCAGTGAAACAAGCCGGATCTTCTACTCGTGAACGTCAGGGAATGTGGGCGAATTCCAATTTTGAAGACTTGGTGCAATATAACGATGGGTTCCGTTCAGGCTTGATTGGCACTGCCGAGCAGGTGGCTGAAAAGATTCGCCAGTTTCATGAAGCGGGAGTTGATTTAATTCTCGGTGGCTTCTTACACTACACAGATGATTTACCTGCATTTGGTAAGACAGTAATTCCGATTGTGCGCGAACTTAAAGCTACTCGTCGGACAGCTGATGAGTTAGTTGGAGTATAGATCATACGGTTCGGTTTAAGGGCAAGATGTCCATCCCTCAAATGGGTATTTCGCGTTGTCTCATAGGAGTGGCGATTATGAGTCACTCAATCACAATCAAGGAGTTTTACCATGACATCAGTAATTAATACTGGTCAGAAGGCGCATATTATTCGAGATGACAAAGAAGCGATCGCGATCGCTCACGAATTAGCAGCTGAGTTTGCCAAGGGAGACTCAGAACGCGACCAAAATCGGCGTTTACCTGCTGAGGAAGTAGAAAAGTTCTCCCAGAGTGGATTGTGGGGAATTACGGTTCCTCAAGAGTATGGTGGGGCTTTTGTATCAAATGCAACCCTAGCAGAAGTAATTAAAATCATCTCCGAAGCTGATTCTAGCCTCGGTCAAATTCCCCAAAACCACCTTTATATGGTGGAAGCAGTTCGGTTGGATGGCACTGATGAGCAGAAAAAGTTCTTCTTTGATTTGGTTCTACAAGGTAAACGCTTTGGTAACGCTTTCTCGGAAGTAGGTACTAAGTCTGTTAATGATGTGCAGACAAAGTTACAACCAGATGGATCTGACTTCGTACTTAATGGACGTAAATACTACTCTGCTGGGGCATTGCTAGCACATTGGGTTCCTGTCATTGCCAGTAATCCAGATGGTAAAACAGTGGTGGCATTTGTCGAAAGAGATGCCGAAGGATTAACCCTACTCGATGACTGGACGAGCTTTGGACAGCGTACCACCGCTAGCGGCACTACCATTATTGAAAATGTGAAAGTTAAGGCAGAACACGTGATTCCGCACTACTTAGCTTTTGAACGGGCGACACCAATGGGTGCGATCGCGCAAATCATCCAAGCCGCCGTAGATGTGGAAATTGCCAAAGCCGCAGTCCGTGACACCATTCACTTTGTGCGTAAATATACTCGCCCTTGGGTTGACAGCAATTTAGAAAAAGGTTACGAAGACCCCCTGACACTGTACAACTTAGGCAATGTCCAAATTCAGGTTCACGCTTCTGAAGCATTGCTGCGTCGTGCAGGTGAATTTCTTGACATCGCCAACGAGTCAGGTTTAGAAGAACTCAAGGTAGTTGAAGCATCGATCGCAGTTGCTGAAGCCAAAGCCTTAGCCACCGAAGCAGCATTACTAGCTACCAACAAATTGTTTGAACTAGCAGGTACTAAGTCCACATTGGAGGAATTCAACTACAATCGCCACTGGCGAAATGCCCGCGCTCACACACTCCACGATCCCGTGCGTTGGAAGTACTACGCTGTTGGTAACTACTTTCTCAATGGTGTCTATCCCCCGCGCCATCCTTGGTTGTAATTGCCGCATTCTCTACTGGGGTGAAGCTTTCAGAATTAACATTTACCAGAATGCTTTACCCCTAATAAATCCAACATTCTTTAAGTTGATACGATGAGCGTTGCAAACCCAACCCAGAGGCGGAGCATTTGGAAAAGCCAGCCATTTAAAGGACTGCTTTTCATTGCTATAATTGCTGTCATTAGCTATATTTTTGAACTCATCTTTGGTCAAGTTATTCAACTGAATGTGGGAACAAAGTTGACTTACATCATGATGTAAAACTATTTTAAATTCAAAGTTTTCCAGTTAAATTTATAGTTACTTCTCACAAGAAAGTTATAGGAGAAGTGGTAAAGTATGCAATTAATCGAAACGAAAGAGTCTCAAAATTATCTTGATTTAGCTAAGTCTTTAGCAAAAGAATTTGCCCAAACTGCTGTAGAGCGGGATGCTCAAGGGGGCACACCAAAACATGAACGCGATCGCTTGCGCCAAAGCAACTTACTGAAACTGATCGTACCCACAGAATTCGGTGGTTTAGGGCAAAGCTGGATTACTGTTCTGCAAATTACCCGCGAGTTTGCCAAAGTTGATAGCTCTATTGCTCACGTCTTTTCTTACCACCATCTAGGTGTAGTAATCCCTCATATCTTTGGTTCAGCACAGCAAAAACAGCGATATTACTCAGAAACTATTCACAACAATTGGTTTTGGTGCAATGCTCTTAACCCATTAGATAAAAGAACTACTCTGACACCAGAAAATGATTATTTCCGTCTCAACGGCATTAAAAGCTTTTGCTCTGGCTCTCAAGACTCGGATATATTGCCGATTACTGCCACTCATCAAGAAACTAATGAATTGAATATTCTGGTAATTCCCACCCAACGGCAAGGCGTTACAGTTCATGATGATTGGGATAATATGGGGCAACGCCAAACAGACAGTGGTAGTGTTACTTTTGAAAATGTGTTGGTATACCCTGAAGAAATTCTTGGTAGTAGAAACAAAGCCAATCAACCCTTCAATACTATTCGTGCCTGCTTGACTCAATTGAATCTTGCTAATATCTACCTGGGAATTGCACAGGGAGTATTTGAAGCTGCTAAAACATATACTTCCACTAATACCAAACCTTGGCTGACATCAGGTGTAGAGAGTGCAACCCAAGATCCTTACATCCTTCAGCACTATGGCAAAATCTGGGTTGATCTCCAAGCAGCCGTGTATCTTACTGAGCAGGCGGGAGAATTACTACAAGCAGCTTGGGAGCAGGAATGGTCACTTACCGCCGAACAACGGGCAGAATGTGCGCTCTTAGTTGCTACTGCCAAAGTCTTCGCAACTAAAGTTGGTTTAGACATTACCAACCGAATATTTGAAGTTATGGGCGCACGCGCTACTAGTGCCAAATATGGCTTTGATCGTTATTGGCGTAATCTCCGCACGTTCACTTTGCACGATCCAGTAGATTACAAAATCCAAGAGATTGGAAAGTGGGCATTATAATGATGAATTGCCAAAACCCAACTTTTATTCATAGTTACAGGGATTGTTTCATTAAGCTAAAGGCGCTCATGTTGCCCACTCCACAAGATTGGATAGTTTATTATGAAGCGATTAAGTTCTTGAGGGCATCTTGAGCATCAGTGTTTTCTGGGTCTATTTGCAGCACTTCTCGAAAAACTGCTGCCGCCTCTTGTTTTGAACCATCACCAGATTCACCATAAGAAATATCTCTGCCAAGTTTGATGTAAAGTTCTGCCATTTGGCGACGTGGTATTAGATTCGCCAAAGGCTGATAAAATTCCATGACAGCAGGAAAGCCTTTTTGCTTGTAAAGTGGCAAGCTAATATTTGAGCAGGTGTCATAACTGCCTTCACCAATTTTTACCACCTTCTGGCAATTTGCCAAGGCTTCATCTAGGTTTCCGTGTTGAGCTAGTGCTTCATTTAATTTACTGTAATAATAATCAGTGGGTTTTGCGGCAACGGCTTGGCGGTAAAGAGCGATCGCTTCTTGGTGTTTTTCTTGTGTCATCAGCACATCACCCAGTTCTACATACCTTGAAGCTTCAGGCTCGATTTTAATTAATTGGCGGTAGGCTGCGATCGCTTCGTTTACAAAACCGCGCTTTAATGAAAGTTCAGCTAACCTTTCGTAATAAACCTCATTTTTTGGGTCATTTTTACTCGCTTGGCGATAGATTGCGACTGCTTCGGAATATTCGAGAATATCACCCAGGCTGCTGTATGCTTGATAGCTCTTTGGGTTAATTATTAGGGCTTCTCGGTAAGCAGCTATCGCTTCTTCTCGTTTGCCTATTTTGAAGAGGGTATCGGCTAAATTGTTGTAATTATCGTCATCAGGCTCGATTTTAATCGCTTGACGATAAGCCACTACTGCTTCCTCTGGATTGCCCATTGCTATCAAATTCATCGCTAAAATGATGGAAGCTGTATCACTTTTAGCATCGAGTTTGACAGCTTGGCGAAAAGCAGCGATCGCTTCTGCGGTTCGTCCCTTTTCAACCAGAAAATTACCAAGTTTGAGGTAAATCGCCGCATCAGGAGTTAATTGCAACCCTTGACGATAAGCAGCAATCGTCTCTGCAATCTTGCCTTGGGAAGATAGAATGTCTGCTAGCTTGATGTAGGCATAGCTGTTTTTGGAATCCCGTTCAATCAAACTCCGCCAAATATTAGCAGCTTCTTGATAATTTTTCACTTCTTCGGCAGATGTCGCTTTTTGTTCCAACTCCTCTACTGTTTGCGCCACAGTAATTTGAGGAATCAAAACCAAACCTAAACTCAATAAAAACGGCAATATTTTCCAGCTAACCATAGACTTTCAGCTTAAAATAACTAAGTCAATCTTCAAACCAAGCTTAATCTCAGTATTTAAGTTTGTAACCCGTAAAACTTCTCATACTGAGGAAATCAGGCAAAAATATGGCAACGAAAATTCCTGTCACAGTGATTACAGGCTTCTTAGGTAGTGGAAAAACCAGCCTAATTCGCCACCTGCTACAAAATAACCAAGGTCGTCGCATTGCCGTTTTAGTCAATGAATTTGGCGAACTCGGTATTGATGGCGAATTATTAAAATCCTGTCAAATTTGCCCCGAAGATGGTGAGGGCGACACTAATATCTTTGAATTAACCAACGGCTGCTTATGTTGCACCGTGCAGGAAGAGTTTTACCCAACGATGCAAGAGTTAATCAAGCGGCGAGATAGCATCGACTGCATTTTGATTGAAACCTCTGGTTTAGCTTTACCAAAACCATTGGTGAAGGCTTTTCGCTGGCAAGAAATTCGCAACGCCGCCACTGTGGATGCAGTAATTACGGTGGTAGATTGTGCGGCGGTAGCAGCAGGGACATTTGCTAGCGATCCAGATGCGATCGCAGCCCAACGGCAAGCAGATGATAATCTAGAACACGAAACACCCTTACAAGAATTGTTTGAAGACCAACTTGCTTGTGCAGACTTAGTGGTGTTAAATAAAATTGACTTGGTAGATGCTGAGACAAAAGCCAGAGTTGAGGAATTGATTAAGCAAGAGTTGCCCAGAGTGGTGAAAATTGTCGAGAGCGACCGTTCTCAACTAGACGCATCTATATTATTAGGATTCCAAGCCGCAGTGGAAGACAATTTAGATTCTCGTCCTAGTCATCACGATACCGAAGAAGACCACAATCACGACGAAGAAATTATCTCAACTAATTTAGTTTTGGATCGTACC
This sequence comes from Nostoc punctiforme PCC 73102, assembly GCF_000020025.1. Taxonomy (GTDB): domain Bacteria; phylum Cyanobacteriota; class Cyanobacteriia; order Cyanobacteriales; family Nostocaceae; genus Nostoc; species Nostoc punctiforme. The sequence goes on from NC_010628.1 coordinate 775,178, forward strand.
TTTGATCCAGAAAAGCTGCAACAGCAGTTAGAGAAATTAGCACAACAACAAGAAATTTACCGGATTAAAGGCTTTGTGGCAGTGCCAAATAAATCCATGCGCTTAGTCATGCAAGGCGTGGGAACTCGATTTGATAAATTTTACGATCGCCCCTGGAAACCCGAAGAAGCTAGGCAAACACGCTTAGTTTTTATCGGACGTGATTTGAAATCTTCAGAAATCGAATCTCAACTTGTAGCTTTATAAGTATACCCAGATCCTCGACTTCTTAAATAAGTCGGGGATCTATATCGTGAGAGATACAAGTTAAGAATAATTAGTTAATTTAAAACAAATAATAACTGAAAACTTTTCACCTTACAAAAATATGACAATCTCTCAAATTTTTAACTTCGCAAACCTTTTTGTGTTGCCATTTTGGGCGTTGATGATTTTATTGCCAAACTGGAAAGTTACACGGCAGATAATGTCATCATATTTGCCATTTGTGCTGTTAGCTGGCGCATATTTGTATTTGTTTATCAGCAGTATTACGCCAGAAAATGCCCAAGCTTTATCGAATCCTCAATTAACTGATATTGCGCGATTTTTTACAGATGAAACTGCTGCTGCAACAGGTTGGATTCATTTTCTAGTGATGGATTTATTCGTCGGTCGTTGGATTTATTGGGAAGGGCAAAAAACAGGTGTTTGGACAATTCACTCTCTTGCACTGTGTTTATTTGCTGGCCCTATGGGATTACTGTCTCATATCTTGACTTACTGGATTGCTAAGACATTTTTCCCCAATTTTCAGCAGAATGAAACGGTGACAGTAGAAGAAAAAGCTACTTCATAATCTGGCAGCTATTTTCAGGTAAATAGCTGTAATGGAATTCGCGGCTACACACGCAAAGTCCGCCTTTCCTGCGGAACGCTACGCGAACGCAGACTAAGAAAGAATTAAGGGTATGAAACTCACGGAGGTGGGAGTGTAGACGCGGTTTTTAACTGCCCTTTTAGCTATTAATCATTAAGCGTTGTCGTGTCTATAGTCGGCATCTAACCAACAGCGTGGTAAAACTTCACCTGAAGGAAAAACGAGATTTTCTTTTTTAAAACTTTCAGGTTGCTGTTCTTCTTGACCTTCTTGGTCTTTTGCGTGAACAACATCATTATTCGGGTCAAGTAATTCCTGAATTTCAAGAATCTTGACTAATTCGCCACTATCTTTGACTTGTAAAAGCATAGAAATTGCCTCAATGAGTTTGCATGAAAGTTCAAAGCGAGTCTCAATATAAACTCGCTCAAATCTAAACTGATTTTGAACGCGGATATCCCTTAATTGTTAAAGGAAATTTTTATCAGAAATCGACACAGAAATTACACGAGATTTATCTGTGTGTATCTGTAGAGTTAATTTTTATAAAATAGACAGAGCAAACATATACCTAATTCAGCAACTAAAATTGAATTAGGAAATGCTGATTAATAAAATTGTCAACCTAAGATAATCTGGGTTTTAATGATTAGAACTCACTTTGATATTTTTCCAAAATATCAACTAAATTAACCTGGCATTGCAGTGGCAGTAAATCGATTAAAGGAATTTCACTTCTACCGCCGCCAATTTTTACTGAAATCGATTCCAAGACTTTTAAAACTTGGTCTTCATTTACGCTGTTGGAAGTAATTAAAGGATACAGTCGTTCGGCAACAAGGGTATGCAGTTTGGCATTGGATAGATAAAGATGCCATTTGGCAATGTCTATGTAGACATTTTCGCCAATTTCAGCTGCTAGGGCTTCCAGTAGTTCTGTGGTGTTAGTCTTAGCCATAAAAATAACCCTACATTAAGAAAAAGTGCGAAATCTCAGGCTTTTTTACATTATCACTCAATTAAAAAGCTAATCCTACTACCAGAGGTTACAATCGCCCTAGCATGAGTAATCCATCTTCAGGTGGATTTTGGTGGAGTTTCGGTGTAGTTAGCGATCGCACTAATATAAATCAGATGCGCTAACACTATTGCTGTCCAACTTAAAGTCACCCAAGGTAGCCACTCCCAGGTAGTGCCTTTCAAAATGTGGAAAAACCACAAGCCAGAGTTAATCGTAGCAGCGATCGCTACATGGGTGGCAAAATTCATCCGGTCATCGATCTTACGATAATCAGGGTCTTTGCGATCGGGTTTGCGAGGCCAACGAGGAGGCATAAATATTTGTTACAGATTTAAATACACCCTATTTATTCTAAGGTTTTTGTGGCAGTGGTTGCTATTAGACCCTGACAACTGGAAGAAGTAGGGGGCAGGGGAGAGAATACAAAATTACCTCTTTCCCCTCTGCTCCGTTCTCCCTGCCCCTCTGCCTCTTTTCTTTCCCCTCTGCTCCCTGCTCCTCTGCCCCTTTGCCTCTTCCCAATGCCCCATTCCCCAAACATAATTCATCAACCTAGTGGATGAGCTTTTAATCTTTCTCAGTTAAAAATGATTCATCTGTTTGATAGAGGGAGCAAATATATCCACTTGTGAACATGGAAAGAACCTTTAGAGGTGGATAAAAATGGCTAAGGCAAACCCAGTTGAAATACAAAAGCACTTGAAAGGTGTTGACTATCCTGCGAATAAGCAAGATTTAATTCAGCACGCTAAAAAGCATGGAGCAGATAAGGGGATTATATCTCTGCTAGACAAACTGCCAGAAGATGAAGAGTTTGAAAGCCCAACCGATCTCAACAAAGCTATAGGTGGGATACAGTAGCTGATTGCTCTGGCGGGAAATAATCTCCTGATTTCCCGCCACTCTTGCTTATTAAACGAATTGATTCAATTTGAATCGACTTTTCTAAAGCTTTTGCCATATCGTATAAAGTCAGCGCAGCCACAGAAACAGCAGTTAAAGCTTCCATCTCTACACCAGTTTCAGCTTTAGTTTTGACTGTGGCTTGAATTTGATAACCAGGTAGTTGAGGATCGGGTATAATTTCGACCGCTATTTTTTGCAAAGGCAACGGATGACATAGAGGAATTAAAACGGCTGTTTGCTTGGCTGCCATAATTCCAGCCAATCTTGCAGTTGCTAACACATCACCTTTTGGGACATTTCCGGCTTGAATAGCAGCGAAGGTTGTTGGCAGCATTCGCACATTGGCAGCAGCTACTGCTTGGCGGATGGTGGGTGCTTTATCAGACACATCTACCATTTGTGCCTGTCCGTGTTGATCTAGATGGGTTAAGCTGGCAAAATTAGATAGAAAATTATCTTGCGTCATTTAGTTAGAACGTGTTAATATAGATTGTCGGTGAGGGCGTGTAGCTCAGTGGACTAGAGCACGTGGCTACGGACCACGGTGTCGGGGGTTCGAATCCCTCCTCGCCCGTTTTATAAGGCTAAGAGTAAAAAGTTAGGAGTGAGGAATTAGATTTCTTCACTCCTAATTTTTAAGTTTTTCAAGGCATAAACATCTGGAGCTAGACCTAGTGCAAAGCGCAGGGAGTTGGATAGGTTTTTGCTCGACTGGGTGACGAAGATTACAAGTGCAACAGAAGTGATCGCAGCACCGTAGCCAAACATATCGCGGTAGCCGACTTGTTCTGCGATGATGCCCAAAAGAGGAGCAGCGATCGCAATTCCCAGGTCAAGTCCAGCTATGCATAGAGCAAAAATTTGCCCCCGTTCTTCTGGCAGTGAGCGGTCTGCCATCATCACGATCATCATCGAGATTAGTGTACCACCACCAGCACCTTCAGCGATCGCAGCCAATAAGAAAACCATCGGGCTGTGAGCCTGCCACAGCAGTATTAACGCTAAAACATAACACAAAATACCAAAGGTGATAAATAAACCACGACCAAAGCGATCGCTTGCCTTACCAGCAAACACCCTGATACTAAAACTAGCAATTGCCGAAGCTGTAAAAAACAGTCCGCCATTGAAGTCTACCTGACTGGATTTGAGAAACAACGAGACAAAGGTATGTACAGCACCGATAGACAAACCAACCAGCAACATAACTATAGTTGGAACTCTCACCTGTGGACTGTTCAAAATTTGCCAATAATTGCGATCCTCTGCCTCAGTTTGCTCTTGTGTCTGCACTGGTGGATTCATAACTTGTACAATTCCCAAGAGAGCGAAAAAACCCAGTTCCGCAGATACCAGAAATAATATTCCGTAACCACTTGTAGCTTCTAAATACCCGCCCAAGGCAGGGCCAATTGCTAAACCAAGGGGAGTTGCTAGGGTCATGTAACCAATGATTTCGCCACGAGTTTCTGCGGGAGCTAAATCTGCGATTAAGGCACTGTAGCCAGTTGTAAAAGCCGCAACGCTAATACCGTGAAAAATTCGCACCAGGATCAACAGCCCAATTGATTGGGTTGCCAAGTAACCAAAGGGTGCGATCGCAGCTACTATCGTACCAATCAACAAGACAATTTTTCGACCACGTTCATCGGCTAACCGTCCTAGCATCGGGCGAAATAGCAATAAACCAATGGCAAAACTGCCCATCACAATCCCAATTTCTTGCTTGCTTGCGCCCCCATCATCGATATAAAGCGGTAAGGTTGGTAAGAGCGAAGACAAACTCGACCAGAATAATAAACCTGCCGTAAATAAAATCAGCAGGTTGCGCCGCAGTTCGGTGTCAAAAGTATTAAGTGCTTTCAAGGTAGATGCAATTTAATGAGTTGTTTGTCATTTGTCCTTTGTCCTTTGTTATTTGACCAATGACCAATGACCAATGACCAATGACTAATGACTAATGACCAATGACTATTATTGTTACGTTACTTAACAATTTTTGCTACTACTTCTCGCACGCGATAGATAGGCCGCCCTTGGGATTCATGATATGTACGCATGAGCAATTCTGCCAAAAGGCCGAAGCAAAATAACTGCACCCCAGTTACTAGCAGGAGAACAGCTAAACTTAGCAAGGGGCGATTGCCAATCATCTCACCTAAAGCTAATTTGACAAAAGTCAAGTAGATTCCGATCGCTGTGCCTGAAACCATTGAAATCAAGCCCAACAGCCCAAAAACGTGCATCGGCCGGGTGAGGAATTTTTTCATAAATAGAATGGTTAGCAAATCCATCAACACCCGAAATGTCCGCCAGATCCCATACTTACTACGACCAAAACGACGGGCGTGATGACGCACGGGTATTTCAGTAATTCTAGCTCCTTCGATGTACGCCAAAGCGGGTAAAAATCGGTGTAATTCACCGTAGAGGTTCATATCTGCCAACAGTTCTGCACGATAAGCTTTCAGCGAACAGCCATAATCATGAATATTCACGCTAGTGGTGCGACGAATTAGCCAGTTAGCAATTTTGGAAGGAAGTAACCGATTTACAGCACCATCTTGGCGTTTTTGCCGCCAACCACTTACCAAATCGTAACCCTCATCCAGCTTTGCTAATAACATAGGGATATCAGCCGGATCGTTCTGGAGATCGGCATCTAAAGTAACGATCGCTTTCCCGACAGCATAATGAAACCCAGCAGCCATCGCCGCAGTTTGTCCGTAGTTGCGACGCAAAATCACCGCCTTTAAATCAGTGCGGTTTTGTGCCTCTTTCTTGAGAAAATCCCCGGAACCATCTGTAGAACCATCATCCACACAAATGATTTCATAATTTATCTGGCTAGAGGATAAAGTAAATGCGATCGCTTCTAGTAAAAGCGGCAAACTTTCCACCTCATCATGTATCGGCACCACCACCGAAACATCTGGGACAATAGCCGAAATCGTCCCATTCTCTTCACTCAACTCTTGATAAACCTTCCCACTCCTCATATACCCCTGCGTCCTCAGCGTCTCTGTGGTTCGTAACTCTTAAAAACTCTACCAGCACCTCGCAGCTGCTGATAATACGACAGACTAACAGCATCTCCCTGTTCCGAGAGAATATCAATCCCAATTCCATCCCGTCCCTGATCTTTCCCAGAACTATGGATGTAATAACCATCTGCCAAATAAAGTCCGACATGGGTTGCTTTTTGGCTAGTTCCAAAAAATACCAGATCCCCAGCTACTAATTCTGCAATAGTAATTGGTTGGGTGAATCCTTCCTGTTGATAGGCATCTCTAGGTAGCCAAATACCCACCGAAGCAAACGCCGCCTGCATCAACCCAGAACAGTCATAATTTGGCCCAACCGTACCACCCCAAAGGTAATAATTTGATTGTTGCATTGCTTTTTGGGTAAAGGCGATGACCTCTGCGAGGAGTTTCTTAATTTCAGATTCAGAAAATGTTGCAGCCTGATAAGGTACAGTAGCAGGTTGTAATGAATCAAAATCTGAAAGAGATAACCATCCCGGATAGTCATCTTCACACAAATACACCTCGACCGCTAAATTTTGATGATTTGATGTTACCCACAAATGCCTCCCAGATGCAGATTGAGTTGCTAAACGTGTACATTCAGGAGAATCAAATAAATTTAGGTCAGCTAAACACTGATACTCCCCTAATTTTGGATTTTGGACTTCGGCTTCGCTCAGTCGAACCATTTTGGATTTTAGATTAAAGGACATTATTAGAGAATGATTTTTTTTAATAAAGACGAACAACTCGAAAATATTGGTAATGGCATTTTAGATGCAACTTGGGCAGCATTTCCGACTTTAGCCCGGAATCAAATTGCGCTGACTTGGGTTGTTTACGATCCACCAGTGCGAGTCAATACTGGTGGGGCGCTGACTCCCAACGCTTTTTGGGATCATCCAGTCCGTGGTTTTACTTATCGCGGTGTTGAACGGATTTATCCCGCCAGTGTAGTCAAGCTATTTTACCTGGTGGCGGTAAATGAATGGCTAGAAAAAGGCATGAGTCAAACTTCCAAGGAGTTGGAACGCGCCTTGCGGGATATGATTGTCGATTCTAGTAACGATGCTACCAGCTTGGTTGTGGATATTTTAAGTGGTACTACATCTGGGCCAGAATTACCAACCGGGCCCTTTGAAACCTGGAAATATCAGCGTAATATCGTTAACCGCTATTATCAATCTTTGGGTTGGGAAGAAATGGAGACGATTAACGTCTGTCAAAAAACTTGGGGTGATGGGCCTTATGGACGGGAACGGGCATTTGCGGGAGAGTTACTAGAAAATCGCAATATGTTGACAACAAATGCGATCGCTAGGTTATTGCATAGTATTGTAGGTGGCGTGGCGGTTTCAAGTGCGCGATCGCAAGCAATGATGGCTTTACTCAAACGTCCTCTCAACGATTTACCCACTGACACTGAGGAAAATCAAGTAACAGGTTTCTTAGGCGGCGGATTACCTCAAAATGCTCAAATTTGGTCAAAAGCAGGCTGGACAAGCCAAGTTCGCCATGATGCAGCGTATATTGAGTTACCAGAACAGCGCCCTTACCTCTTAGTGGTATTTACTGAAGGTAAAGCCCAGGCTAAGAGTCAGGCTATTTTACCCTTTGTTTCTCAGCAAGTTGCCGATGCAATTAGCAGCTTATAATCCAATAGCATGGATTAATAACTTCTTTCTTCTCTCTGTGTTCTCTGCGCGGCAGTCGCTCATGGGGGAAACCCCCTTGGCGTTAGCCTCTCCCTTTGGGAGAAGACCGCGCTGCCTTGCCTCTGCGGTTCGTTAAAAAATTGACTTTAATAAAAAAGCTCTCCGACTTATCGAATAAGTTGGGGAGCTAAATCCGCCAATTTTTACAAATCAAATAGGATTGCTATATTTCAACTGAAATTCGTCAAACTTCACTACTTCCGAATCAGGCTTGCGAGTATCAAAGCGATAACTACTTATCGTCCCTGCCCCTGTATCAAAAATACTAAAAACCGTAATATTATTACTCGAAATATAAGGCATCGGCTTACCATCTTCACCCAAAAAAGGGGCAATTGTCGGCACTATTGGTTCTAAACCATTGGGATCGCCAACCTTAACATAATCCTCTTGATATCCAATTGGCACTTCTCGCTTTCTGTCACCCCAAGCAGCGCCGTAAGTATTGCCAACATTAGATGTTTCTAGAAAATGCATTCCACTGGGACTAACAAAGCGATTCCACAAATGAGAATGCCCATAGAATACCAATTGCACATTAGCAACTTCTAATAAAGGTACAACATCGCGGATAATATAATCTGCATCTTTGGGGTATTCGTAACGCACAGCTTTAATATTATTACCATCTCGTTCAATTATTTGAACAGGTTCTGTATAAGCAGGAACTATATTATCACCCAGAGTATGGGGAGGATGATGGAACATCACAACTTTGTATTTTGCTTGTTTAAATTCAGGGCTGTTGAGTTCTGCTTCTAGCCAATTATACTGCTTGCTACCTTTAGCAATTGGCTCATAAATTAGCTGCCCATAACCCCAATTTTCAGGATTATTTAAATCCTTTTCAGCTTCCTGATATCGACCTCTGCGCTTTTTATCTAAGCTAGGAGTCCGCCACATATTCGTAGCGAAAAGTACCACCAAACGTACATCACCAAAGCTAACTGCATAATATCTTTTTCCACCCTCTTTACTTTTTGGTAAAGAGAAAATCTCTTCGTAGGTATTAGTATTAAAAGAATTATCTATTAAAGATTTATCTTGATAAATTTTTTGAGTAGCGACGCGGGGAATCGTATCATCAAATTCATCATTTAAACTTCCCATCCTGGCAAATCGCCCCATCACCTCATGATTACCAATGCAAGTAAACATGGGTGCGTGTTGAATTATTTGTCCACCAGTATAGGTTGTCTTAATGTCGTTGTCCGTCATTTCATAAGTAGCACGACCTTGTAAGCCGGGAAACAACGCACCACCACTATTATCATCAAACCATTCTGAGGCGCGATCGCTAATATTCACTAAATCACCAGCAAACCACACCCCATCAACTCGTCCAACTGTTTCTACCACCTTTTGCAAATTTGCTGCTGTCATCGGCTTTAATTGATGATCTGAGGTAAGTAAAATTTTTAGTGGTGTATCTGGTTTGGGACTAGCTGCAAGGGTAAAAACATCACTGTTAATAGTCTCGCTGTCTTCTCGCACACTTGTAACCCGATAGTTTAACCGCACCCCAGGAGTTAACCCACCTACCTCAGCTTCATGTCGCCAAATGTTGCGCTGAACTGGTTTTTGATAAACTTCGCCGTCTTTAGTTTGGTTTCCAACTCTTGATTGCTGGTCTTCACGAGTGCGGCTGAGTTTGGTAGTATTTGCCTTAGCAGTTAGTTTAAGATTTTCACCATAAGTTACTGTGTGATTAACACCAGCAAACTCAGTAAACCAAACTACTTGCACTGAGGTTTCAGTTGGTAATTGTAAAAATGGATCGGTGAGCAGTTGGGGTGCTGATGTCATAATTGTTTGCCCAAATGAACGCACGCTTACCAGAGTAAGGCATATCACAAGCGCCAGCATAGCCACTAAGGAAATTTTACGGCTGTGTAAGCGTCTGAGAATGAGTAACATCCCAAACAAATTTTTTAGGGTATTCACCGACTGAACGCAAGCTTCGCTCGTTTTGATAAAAAGCCGTCGAGAAATCGAAGTCATTAGTCATTGGTACTAATGACTAATGACTAAACGGTTTCCAACCCGCTAGTAAATTTGGGTAAGCCGTTGATGTGGGGAAAATATTCTGGAAGCCAGTTTGACGCTCTTGTGGCTTTTCTTTGCTCATATTCCAGAGGGATTCATAGAAAAAGAAAGAGACTCCAGCAAAATTGCGATCGCGGATTTTTTGCACTTGTGTCTGAATCTGTTGCATCGGCACATCTCGGTTCTTCAACCCAGCCAAAATTCCCACACTGACTGGAATATGGCTCTTTGCCGCTTTCACTTCTGGATATTCTAATTCGTTAATAAAAACATTCAAATCATCACGATATATCTGCAAAACTAAGTCTTCAATGATTCCTAGGCGTTCCCACTTTTACTTTTGCCAGTCCGCTAAAAAGAACTCGTAAGAAAAACGTTGAGGATTAGGTGCAATGGAAACTAGGCAATCTTTTTTAGTAGCTTTGATGGTTTTGAATACCCGTTTCATAAACTCGGTGATTTTGTTAGCTCTCCAGCGCACCCATTCTGGATCTCTAAAATTTTTGGAGGGAGCTTTACCACGGTGTTCTTTTTTGTAAAGTGCCACTGTGTAAGCATCGTAACCTAATTCTGATGGTAAGCCAAAATGGTCATCTAATTGAATGCCGTCAATATTGTAGTTTCTAACAATTTCAACGATTAAATCTTGAATAAATTGTTGTACTTCTGGGCGAAAGGGATTTAGCCAAACACGGTTATGCGTGCCTTCTTTGACAATTCGAGTCCCATCGCTGCGGCTAGTGAGCCATTGGGGACGATTTTTAGCTAAGAGAGAGTCGGCTGGTGCCATGAAGCCAAATTCAAACCAGGGAATCACTGTTAGCCCTTTTTGATGTCCTACATCGACAATTTCTTTGAGGATATCTCGCCCTTGCAATCCTGGTGTAGGATCGAGCGATCGCCCAATTACTTTTTGGGCAACTTTGCTGGGATACAATGTATATCCCCAATTCCAAACCGCCGGATATATGGTGTTAAAATTGAGTTCATCAAGGCGTTGCAAAGATCCCTTGAGGCGATCGCGCTCAAATAACACATCACTATCAATATTTGTTAACCACACCCCCCTTAGCTCCGATGCTAGTTTTGGCGGCAGATTAATTTGAGCGTTCAATGGGAACGATAGCATCACCGTAGCTACCACACTCAAGGTAACGATAACGGCAAATAACCCTGACTTTCTGCTTTGGCGAATATTCCACCAAGAATGAAACTCAACACACCACTTTACAAACCTTTTCATCATTTGGTTACAGACACGATCAAATTATGAACAATCAGCATGAATAGCGATCGTTTCGATTGTAAGCGCTAAAACAATCGCTATTTCCCATTGCTGAGATTTATCATTTATTGGGCGCTGGCTACGAGTTGATTCCAGGCTTTGACTGCTGCTTGTAAATTCGTTGGCAGGTTATTTTGAGAAATATCATTGTACTGAACCGTACCCTTTTGGCTGGTAAGAGTGTAGGTGATATAATCAGCAGCACCACTAGGGGCTGGGTAACTTAGATTTTGGAATTTACTAAAATTAGAGCGTTCCAAATATCTCTGAAATTGTTGCACCTGTTGCACAGAAACGCTGCGAACACTGCGTTCCGAATCATTGGCATCACCAATCCGCACGCGAATCAATCGCCCATCTTTGAGTAAGACAGTTTGGTAGGTTCTGCCAGCAAAACCGCCACTGGAAATTTGCCGAAATACTATATCTCGATCTAACGGTGGTGGTAACTCGCTGGCTGGAATTTGCACAGGGGCAAGTGTACCTTCGTTAGCTTTTTGATTCAGTCTGACTGCGGAACCTGTTTGATTAGTATGATAAACCAAGGTTTGGTCAACCGCACCAACAACTACTCGCCAGCCTGATACCAAAGCTTGGGTACAGAATTCATCAGTATTAGCTAATTCTAAACAGCTATTTCTCCAAGTTTGCGATTGAGCTTGAATGATGCTTAGTTGAGAAATTGGCTGTTGCAAACGTCTGGATGCAACTTGCAAAACAGCATTTTTTACAGACGCAGGTAATTTACCTGGCAGATTGTCTGAGGGAGTATTTGCCGAAGCTAAACGTAGCGATCGCCCGTTGTTATTGGTATGATAAACCCAATTTTGTTTGCCATTAGACACCACAATCCGCCAACCAGGAACTAACGCTTGGGTGCAGATTTCATCCGATTGAGGCAGTTCCAAGCAACCATTGCGCCAAGTCTGTTGGCTATAATCAATAATTTGCAGTTGGCTAGTAAAAATTCCCTGTTTGCGGGCTAAATCTCGCAGTACCGCCTTAGCTACTGGACGTGGCAAGCGATTTGGTTTAATATTATCTTTGAGGACTTCATTGTTTGTTTCTAACGAAAAGTTAGCAGAAGCGCCCGTCGCATCTTTGATAAGCGTTAAACTGCTAGTTACAGACAAAATTCCAGTCAAAATCAAAGCAGTAAAAATTCGTGCTTGATTAGTGTTAAGGTATTTTTTCAGCATGGTTCTCATCGTAATATAGCGATGTTACTCAAGAGTTATAGAACTGGGAAATAGTATCCAACCACGTATAGACAATAAAATATATAATTCCAGTACTTCACCAGTTGGAATTAATTTAGTATATTTGTCCTGAAACAGATATAAATACAGACGCTGATGTACTAATTGTTTGTTCCTTATACAAATTCTGGATGAAAATTGCACTCAATCAAAACGCCATATATCCCAATACGCTTGGGTTAAGCGCTATTTGTACAAAATCGTGGGTTTTGAGACGCGATAAATCGCCGTCTCTACAAGTGTTTTGGTCTTATCTGAACTGTATTGCCCTATATTTTACGGCAATCTAGGAATAACTCAGAAGCTTAGTTTTCATTAGATAAAAAAACTTTGTTGTGGATTCTCTTCCACGTCCCTGTCTGGGAAAATAGCTTGTTTCGTTCCGATGTAGAGGATGAGAACGAGGAAAAGCTTATGAAGCTAGATTTTTAGGGCTTATGTGTACACTATATTCTCGTATCACAGAAAAATGGAAGCAAGGTTTTCCATATTCCATGAGAAGTTAGGGTAAGCGAAGGTTAAATAAAAGTAATTTTATAAATAATTAAACAGAACCGTAGTTTAGATTTTGCTCGGCTCAACCTACGCATCTACAAATATTTGAGTAATCTCAGCCAATATTAGGCGCTAATGGCTCGTTGTTCAGATCCAACTAACTGATTGTGAGATACATCAAATCTAATAGTGCTTGCTGCCCAATCTTTGAAATCTGGTGCTAACCAGACTAGCTTGCGTAGAATTTCATCATTAACCCACAACACCAAGGGAAACCGAAACTGTTTCCGAAACTCATTTCGCATGATGTTGGTACTGATGATTAGTTGGTTAATTTCTACTACGGATTCTAAACCCCGTACCATCAAAGCTTCGGGTTGAGTAGCACCAATTGCACTTGTAATTGCTGTATATAATGTGTCAGCCGCAGGTGAGAGCAAGATTTTGTGGATATCTGTTGATGAAAATTCTGTTAACAGATTCAGCACTTGCTGCTGTCTTTCAATACTGTTACAACAAGCCAATATCAGTGAGAACTCCCCACCAGAAACCATCATCGCCCTTGCCAGCCTCTTAGTGGATGCTGTGCTGCTAACTGTGTCGTTTTCTGAATTATTTAAGCCGATCATTAAAAAATCCTGCTTTTAATTTTAAAAATATCTGAGCAATATTCAGTTATTCTACCCTATTAATTTTTATGCAAAAGTGTTAAGCGGGTAATTTATGATAAGTTTTTCTCTGAAACCGACTATATTACTACGGATTGCCTAACAAAAGAGGATATTCTCTATTATCCCATAATTATACTTAAGGAATAATGTAAAGGTAGTATTAAAATCACGTAAGCAAAAGATAACGCAAGTAAAAGGAAGTTAGGGAAAAATTAACAATTTAATTACACTGTATTTTTATAGATTTTGGCATCTACCATTGGTTAAGTAATTAATTCTTATATTAAGTTAAAAAAATATTCAGTATTAGTTTAACAACAAATATTGACAACTGGGAAAAAGCTCAATTCATCCTTTTGATAGAACTGTGGCTCAAAGATTTCTCGTTATTCAGAGAATACGGAATTTTTAGCTTTATTAAGATTGGTTAAGAATACCTGAAATATAACTATTCATGAATTCAGATAAATTTGAAAGGGAAATACAACACGCTGAGTTTATTACGCATTATCAACAACAGACTATCGCACACCCTTGAGATGAATAAGACTGAGAATCTTCTACCCGCCAAATAAACGTCCCCAAAAACCCTTCTTCTCATTCTTCTCATTTCTATAAATCTCTAAGTTGTTACGAATCACAGTGTTGTTAGGGTTAAGGCGAACAGCTATTTCCAGTTCGGCGATCGCTTCTTCCAACTTCCCTTGACCTTTTAGCGCAATCCCCAGGTTACAGTGAGCATCTGCATCGTTCGGGTCAATTAGCAAAGCTCTTTGGTAGGCGGCGATCGCTTCTGACAACTTCCCTTGATCGTGTAGCGCAATCCCCAAGTTACAATGAGTGTCTGCATCGTTTGGGTCGAGGCGCAAAGCTCTTTGGTAGGCGGCGATCGCTTCTGACAACTTCCCTTGATGGTATAGCGTAACCCCCAGGTTACAGTGAGCGCTTGCATAGTTTGGGTCGACGCGCAAAGCTCTTTGGTAGGCGGCCATCGCTTCTGACAACTTCCCTTGAGTGTGCAGCGCTTTCCCCAGGTTACAGTGAGCGTTTACATAGTTTGGGTCGATTTGCAAAGCTTTTTGGTAGGCGGCGATCGCTTCTGACAACTTCCCTTGATGGTATAGCGTAACCCCCAGGTTACAGTGAGCGCTTGCATAGTTTGGGTCGACGCGCAAAGCTCTTTGGTAGGCGGCCATCGCTTCTGACAACTTCCCTTGAGTGTGCAGCGCTTTCCCCAGGTTACAGTGAGCGTTTACATAGTTTGGGTCGATTTGCAAAGCTTTTTGGTAGGCGGCGATCGCTTCTGACAACTTCCCTTGATCGTGTAGCGCAATCCCCAAGTTACAATGAGTGTCTGCATCGTTTGGGTCGAGGCGCAAAGCTCTTTGGTAGGCGGCCATCGCTTCTGACAACTTCCCTTGAGTGTGCAGCGCTTTCCCCAGGTTACAGTGAGCGTTTACATAGTTTGGGTCGATTTGCAAAGCTTTTTGGTAGGCGGCGATCGCTTCTGACAACTTCCCTTGCGTGTGCAGCACAACCCCTAGTGCATTGTGAGCATATACAGAGTTTGGGTCAAGGCTGAGGGCTGCTTTGTATTTGACGACTGCTTCCTCTAACTTTTTAGCTTCGCGCAAACGATCTGCTTCATTGATCAGGCTTGTGACTTGATATTCAAGTTCTTTTGTTCTTTGTTTTGGAGGTGAGGAATTGGAGTTTTCAACTAATCGCACTGCCTCCCGAATTCCCTTAACAACTTCTAAGAATGCCTCATCTCGGTCATTCCAGCTTTTGATAGGTTTGCGATTACTAGGTAGTGGCGACAGTTGATCGATGGGAGGAGTTTCCCAATCTGCATAACGTAGCAACACTGGGATCACACGAGCTTTTTTCGCTGTATTCTGCTCTAACGCTCGTGTCACTTCAACTGTCCAGTGATAATCAGAATCTATAAAATCAGGGCTGATTAGCAATAATATCAGCCCAGCCTGGTTTAAATGCTCATCTATTTCGCCTTTGATTTCTTGTCCAGGGATAATTTTGCGATCGTTCCAACTTGTAATAATGTTTTCCCGACGCAAAGACGCTAAATGCTTCTCTAACTCTTGGCGTAGCGTCTCATCTTCCTGGTGGTAAGAAATAAAAACTTCAATAGATTTCATAGAGGATATGGCAGGCTGGCTGCTTTAAAAGACAACTACAATAGTTTTTGCTCGATTTCCTCAAGCTGTCGATCTAATCTATTTTGTTCTGTTTGGGTATCCTGAATTTGCACTTCTAGCTTCAGCTTTGTAGATACATCCGTTTCAATGGCGTATGCTTTACCCAGCAGTCCCAATTTTTTGCTCACGAGGTCATACTGTTCTTGCACTGAATCCCGTTCTTGCTCCCATCGCCGACGCTGGCGCTCAGTTAATACCCCACTTGTTGCAGAAGGGCTGGAAGTTGCAGGTGTAGTATTTTTAGCAGGAGTTGAGGAAGAAGTGTTTGATTTCGCCATTTCTTCAACTACTCTGCGAATCCCTTGAGCGACATTTAAAAAAGCCTCATCTTGGTCTTGCCAGGTTGTGACAGGTTTAGCATTTTTAGGGAGTGCTTGCAGTTTACCAAAAGGTGCGCCATTCCAGTCCGCCGGCTTCAGAATAATCGGAATGACACGAGCTTCCCGCGTTTCATGTCGCTCCATTGCCCGTGTCATTTCTTTGTCGTAGCAGTAATCTGAAGCCAGAAAGTTAGCACTCACTAGCAGTAGAATGATATCTGCAATATCAAGATTATCATCTATCTCATTAGCCCATTCTCTACCAGCACTGATTTCGCGATCGTGCCAAGCTTCAATAACTCCCTGACGTTTCATCATGCTCAGATGAGTTGCCAACTCGTCTCGCAACGCTTCATCTTTGTGGGAGTAGGAAAAGAATACTTTAACTGCATTAGACATAATTCTTGGTTCAATATCATCACATTACTGTACATGAATATACAGTTGAACTTTTCAACGATAAAAGCCCAAACAAAGAATTATGATTAATACCGTGTAATTAAATTCACAGAACCTCGACTTTTTTGAAAAGTCGGGGTTCTTATCTCTCACGAATGATTAAGTAGGGCCGATCAAAGCAAATAATTTTGCGATCGCTATTCGCCAATTCTTAAAGCAAATAAAGCGATCGCCAAGCTATATGTATAACTGAGATTACACGATCTAAAATCTCGAATAGTGTTGCAATGCCAACCTTGCTGCACCCACCATCCCAGCAAAATTGCCTAACTCTGCTGGTAAAATCTGTAAACCATCTCGTGATAAAGGCTGCACTCGCTTCTCAATTTCTGCCTTGGCTGCTGGTAAGAAAAACTCAAAGCTGCCACTTATACCGCCACCAATGACGATCGCTTGCGGTGTGAGTACATAAATCAAACTCGTCAAGCCAATTCCCAAATTTCTACCATATTCTTGCCAAAAAGTTAATGCTCCGGGATCTCCTTGTTGGGCGAGAAAACCCAATTCGACGGGTTCCTTGAGAGTGCGGCGGCGAATGGCAGTAGCAGAGGCATGTTGTTCTAAAGAGCCTTGATTGCCACTATTACAAATTGGCCCATCAGGATTCAATGAAATTAAACCTAATTCCCCGGCGGCTCCTAGATGTCCAACAAATAGTTTGCCATCTAGGATAATTGCGCCACCAACCCCAGTTCCTAAAGTTAGGAGAATCAGATTTTGAAATTGGCGACCGGCTCCCAGCCAAGCTTCTCCCAAAAGAGCGCAGTTAGCATCATTAGCGATCGCAGTAGGTTTGCCAGTTTTAGCTTCTAACCAGTCTGCTAAAGGCACATCGATCCATCCAGGTAAGTTAATGGCGATTTTAGCGATGCGTCCTGCTGCATCGGAGGGGCCAGGAGTCCCAACACCAATAGCAAAAGTTTCATTATTTGGATCAATTTGCGCGATCGCATCTACCAGCACCGCCAGCACGGCCTCTGGTGTTGTCGGCTGGGGAGCCGCCATAGTCAAAGATTGCAGACAAATTCCATCGGCTGTAAACCGCCCCAGCTTAATTGCTGTTCCCCCCACATCAATGCCAATTACTTGAATTTTGTCATTTGTCATTTGTCATTTGTCATTGGTGAACAGCTATTGCCTATTCTCCAGTTTATTTTTTTCATCCCCGATCTGTTGTAGTGTCTCCGCTTGGAAGAAGACGCGAAGCTTTCAACTCCGATTTCTGTAAATTAGCAAAAGTCGTGGTGCGGAAACTCGATTGCTCTTGCCAAGCTGTAACTGGCGCACCTCTTAAGATGCCAGCCAGGGCAACAGAAAGGATAAACCCACCAGTAGCGGCGGCAATTAATGTCAGATTATCTTTCACACAAATCTCTCCAGTTATCAATTACTAGTTATTAATGATTAGCCCGTTGACTGATAAGTGTCCACTGTTTACTAACTATTTTCGGATTCTATTTTCTCTCCGTAATCGGGGATTGACAAATTCGTTTAACCCCTCACCAAGTAGTGATAACCCTACCACCATGAATGTCATGGTCAAACCAGGAAAAAGCGTAGTCCACCAAATGCCAGTAGGTAGAGCTTCTAGGGCTTGTTTTAAATCATGTCCCCATTCTGGCACTTCTTCGGGAAGTCCTAGCCCCAAAAAGCCCAAACCGCCCAACACCAAAATTGCATCAGCAGCGTTGAGTGTAAAGAGGACGGGTACGCTTTGAATAACGTTAAAAAATAAATAACGAGAAAGCACAACCCAAGTTGAAGCACCCATTGCTTGAGCAGCTTCGATGAAGACTTCAGTTTTCACACTAACAGTGTGGTTGCGAACAACGCGGTAATATTGGGGGATGTAGGCAATGCTAATAGCGATCGCTGCATTTAATATCCCACGCCCCACCACAAACGCCAGTGTCACAGACAGCAGTAGCCCTGGTAGAGTGTAGATGCTATCCATCAAAAACAGCAACACTTTATCCAATTTACCGCCGAGATAACCACTCAGCATCCCCAGAGGCACACCGATAATCATACTCAGTGCTGTTGCCAAGATCACCACCTGCAAAGCAGCTTGAGCGCCGAATAATGTCCGGGAGAAGACATCATAACCCAGGCGACTAGTGCCAAACCAATGTTTAGTTGAGGGTGGCTCGTGAATTGGATTAGAGAGAAAATCTTTCGGGTTTTGCAGCCATCCCCAAGCCTGGAATAGGGGAGTGAAGAATGCCAGGAAGATGAAAAATAGGGTAATGGCTAACCCGATGAGCATGAGTTTTTGGGAAAGATTGAGACTTTTGCCAAACTGTAAAAATGTCGGTAGCCGCCGTTTTGTAATGGCCATGTGCGATCGCCTGGATCAAAGCTTGATACGCTGACCATTTTACATATCAGATAGGGTATTGCGTAAATATCCTGGATAAAAGTCCAACTTTTGAGTGGTGGTTACAGAGCTAGACTGAGTAGTAGGCGAGATTATGCCTAGAGATAAATTACCAGCTAGTGTCACCACAGAGGTTAATCATTTGCAGTCGATAAATACCAAGTTAATGGAGGAATTATGAACGCTTATAAAAAATACATCACCATTACAGATCCCAGTCAATTAATATTATCTGATTTACCTTTTCAGGTAGGACAGAGGGTAGAAATAATCATATTAGCGGAGGATAATCCAAGAGCAGAAATCAGTAAGAAATTGAGAGATTTATTTGATAAAACACAGTTATTACCAGGAGTAAAAGATATTACAGAAGCAGAAATTGAAGCAGAAATTGAAGCTTACCAACGCGGAGAATGAAAGTTGTTATTGATACTAATGTTTTAGTTTCTGCTGTCCTTAAGGGTAGAGTACCAAGAGAAGTTATTCAGTTTATTTTTGATAATCCTGATTGGCAATGGATAGCCTCTGAAGAAATTATTGTGGAATATAAAGAAATCTTAAGTCGAAGCAAATTTAAATTGACAGATGAGGTAAGAGGTGAATGGTTTGAAATTATCGATACATTTCTAACGCTAATTGATGTCAATTTTGAAGTTGATTTTCCCAGAGATAGAAAAGATGCAAAGTTTTTAGCTTGTGCTATGGCAGCAGAAGCAGATTTTTTGATTACGGGTGATTCTGATTTTAATCAGGCACAAACTTTGCTAAATACAACAATTATTTCTGTTTCTTTATTTAGCAGATTAGTTTGTGATGTAGGGGGGTGAGTATTGGGCATTAGTAACCGTCCTCCATTCCCCACTCCCCATTCTCTTACAGATTACTCTCAATTAACTGACGATATTCAGTTTTTTGCTTCACGCCTTTAACTTCCTTCACCAGTTCCTTGTTTTTGAACAATTGAACCGTTGGCGTTCCTGTCACACCAGCATTTTCAGCAATATCTCGGTCTTTGTCGATGTCAATTTCTACAAAATGAATTTTGCTGTCAAATTCATCCACCACTTTATTTAAAATTGGCTTCAGGGTATGACAAGGGCCGCAACCAGGAGAGACGTATTTAACCAGGAGTAAGCGATCGCTTTCATGGAACAATTTCCGTAAAGCATATCCTCCCTGATGGCGTGTCTCATCCAAGTTAAATCCAGCTTCTTCTTCAGCTTCAGTCTTTTTGGCTGGCTGATGTTCTAATTCATTGTCTGCTATTTCTGGCTGTTGATGGAATTCTTGAATTAAACCACTGGCTGACAACCAGCGTTCCGCCAACATCGCCGCCATACAACCAGTACCCGCAGCCGTAATTGCTTGCCGAAACTCATGATCTTGCACATCGCCAGCAGCAAAAACACCTTCTAAACTGGTTTCTACAGAACCTGGCTTGGTGACAACGTAACCAACCTCATCCAGTTCTAATTGCCCCTTAAATAAAGAGGTATTGGGAGTGTGACCGACGGCATAGAATAAACCCTTAGCGTGCAGTTTGCTCTCTTCACCAGTTTTAGTATTACGGACTTTCACCCCTTCCATGTGACCATTACCGTAGATATCCACGGCTTCTGTGTTCCAATGCACCTGGATTTTTGGGTTACTCAAAACCCTATCTTGCATGGCTTTAGAAGCCCGCATTTTATCGGTGCGTACCAACATATTTACCTTAGAACCGTATTTGGTAAGATAAATAGACTCTTCCGCCGCCGAGTCGCCAGCACCAATTACAGCCAATTCTGCGCCGTGAAAAATCGGTGTTGCACCATCGCAAATTGCACAAGCGGAAATACCCCGACTCCAAAATTCATGTTCGTTGGGTAAACCCAAACGCTTTGCTGTCGCACCCGTAGCAATGACGATGCTGTTGGTTTTAATTTCCCTTTCTTGCGATCGCACTGTAAATGGACGCTGACTCAAGTCAACTGATATAACATCTTCAGTATATAGTTCCGCTCCCCAGCGCTCCGCCTGCGCCTTCATCTGATCCATCAGTTCCGGCCCAGTAATCCCTTGGGGAAACCCAGGAAAGTTCTCGACTTCCGTTGTTGTCATTAGTTGTCCACCAGGTAAACCCCCGGCTTGGAAACCTTCAAATACAACGGGTTTCAGGTTAGCACGTCCGGCATAGATAGCTGCTGTGTACCCTGCTGGTCCAGAACCGATAATTACTAAGTTTTCTACTGTGGGGTTAGTCATGACCATATACAAACTCATAACGACTACGTTTAATATAACATAACAAACTGTGATTGGCTATGTCAGATGGTAAGCGATGTCTGCGACGGGCTACGCCTACGCAAAATGTCTACCGCAACGTTTGGCAAGTATTGAGCGCATAGAATTCAAATGTAGTTAAAGCCACAGGGTAGTTCACCTCCGTAGAAAACAGAAAAATCAAAGGTTTTTAACCCAGATAAGTGGGTTAAGTCTCGTGTAGCGGTGACTTCTAGTCGCCAAGACTAGTAATAAATTAGACTTTTAAAACATCGTTTTAAGCGCTCAGACTGTTCTTGCAGATATTTTTTGATAGTTTCAACATCTAGTTCTAGCAATTCTGCTATTTCTTGAATACTTATACCTCTCTCAGTAAGTTTTGAGACTTTACTTTTCCTGTAGTGTACCCACTTAAAAATACTGTAGATATTCTGATATAAATCGCCATAAGTTGGGAATACTCAAGGTTGGGTGTGCCGCTAGCTTGGGCAGCATGAAATATGTCTACATGTGTGCCAAAACTCATAAATGAGTTTGTGTAGCGGTGAAATCTACCAAGGCAAAGTTAGTATCAGGAGCAATTTACATGACCAGTCCAGCATCTGATTTACTAGATAAAATTCGTCAGCAATTTGATACTTCTCCTTATCCTAGAGTTCCTCTTGATAAATCTCCTAAAGATAATCCTAATTTACTTTACATTCATAGCTTAGTTACACCTTACTATTTAAGGAACCAAAAAGTTATCGATACCAAAGAGAAAGTAATTTTGGATGCTGGATGTGGTACTGGCTATAAATCATTAGTCTTAGCAGAAGCTAATCCAGGTGCAAAAATTGTTGGTATTGACATATCAGAAGAATCAATTAAATTAGCACAGCAACGCTTAGAACATCACGGATTTGACAATGCAGAATTTCATGTATTGCCAATTCAAGAATTGCCAAAACTAAATTACCAATTTGACTATATTAATTGTGATGAGCTTCTATATCTTTTTCCTGATTTAGCTGCTGCCTTACAAGGAATGATATCTGTTTTAAAGCCTAATGGGATTATTCGCAGCAATCTGCATAGTTCAATCCAGAGATTCCCTTATTTCCGTGCTCAGAAAGTCTTTACAATGATGGGTTTGATGGACGAAAATCCACAAGACTTAGAAATGGAAATTGTAGTAGAAACGATGAAAGCTTTGAAAGATAATGTCGAACTCAAAGCTAGAACTTGGAATCCTAATAAGTATGAAGGAGAGAATGGAAAAGAAGGAATTTTAATGAATTACTTATTTCAAGGAGATAAAGGTTACACGATTTCTGATATGTTTACGGCTTTGAAAGCGGCCGATATAGAATTTATCAGCATGGTTAACTGGCGACAGTGGGACTTAATAAACTTGTTTAAAGATCCAGATAATTTGCCTGTTTTTCTGGACATGAGTTTACCAGAAATTTCTATAGAAGAGCGGCTACAGTTATTTGAACTAATAAATCCTATTCATCGGTTAATTGACTTTTGGTGCGGTCATTCTAATCAAGTACAGGCTTTTATACCAGTTTCACAATGGGCTGACTCTGATTGGCGACTGGCAAAGGTCAGTCTGCATCCTCAGTTAAAAACTCGCAATTTCCAAGAAGACCTCATAGCCTGTATTACAGAATTCAAAATCTTTCCTATCAGTGACTATTTATCGCTAGTTGAGGAATTTGTCGGGATAGATAGCTCATTAGCACTTTGCTTAATACCTTTATTAGAACAATCCCAGCCGATGAAGTTCCTGGTAGAGCATTGGAAACAATTTAGACCTTTAGATCCTATAACCTTAAAGCCTACAGATGAAGAACAAGCCTTTCAAATGGTGCAACAGCTGTTACTAAAGTTAGAGAGTCTTGGTTACATAATGTTAGAACTTTAATCTAACCTGAAGTTATACATACTCAACCTGCAACTTTAACCTCGATATAATCCTGACGAGTAGAAGGATTTTGACCACCAGAGGGACTGGTGACTGTCTCACTGAGTATTTCTAATTGACTCTTAAATATTGTGATAGAAATTGCCAGAATTTGGGAATACTCAAGGTTGAGTGTGCTACTCGCTAGCTTGGACAGCATAGCAAATGTTTGATGGTATGTCTTAGCTCTAGACAAGAGTTGGCATAACGATGAGAAGCATCAAAGCAAAGTTAGTATGAGGAGCAATTTAAATGCCCAGTCTAACATCTGATTTTCTAGAAAAAAATAGCTTTTCTTAATCAAATTAGCTAGATCATACCCCCCTTCTCGCTTACTGAGGTTGGGGGCGGGTAACTTGAGTACTTCACTCAAGTGAAAACCACTATAATGCTTGACCAATAATAGGTAAAAAAAACGATACGGAGTAGTAAAATACAAAAAAATGAAAGAGATTAAACTTCATATTGGTGGAGAAAAAAAACATCCAAATTGGAAAATATTTGATATTGAACCTCGCCCAGAAGTAGATTATATTGGCAACGCATCTGATTTAAGCCAATTTGAAAATAATTCAATTTCTGCAATTTATGCCAGTCATGTTCTAGAACATTTTTATCATAGAATAGATAATGAGTTAATGAATACATTAACAGAATGGTATCGTGTTCTAAAACCAGGCGGGCAACTTTTTATTAGTGTCCCCGACTTAAAAAAATTATGTTGGTTTTATCTGCATCCAGAATTTACAGTAGTTGAACGTCTGCATCTAATGCGGATTATCTTTGGCGGACAAACTAATATATATGATGTTCATAAGGTAGGATTTGATTTTGAAATATTGTCTATATGTTTAGAAGAAGTTGGGTTTACACAATACGAGCAAGTAGAGACGTTTGATATGTTTGATGATTGTAGTACAATCCGTATTTTAAATACACTAATCAGCCTCAACGTCATTGCTCAAAAGTCAACATCTTCAGAGTAAAGCTAACCTCATATTTGATACCTAACAAGTGAGCATAAGTCTAATAATTTTCATTTAATATAAGACTTCTCTTTGATTTATGAAAAAACCCAGTATAGCTCAAAAAGGCTGATTTCCTACTGCCTACCTACGCAAAGAAGTATGGCTACACCACGCTGCGCGAACAGAAATCAAAGCGGATTCCTATACCTATTATTTGTGAAGCTTCACAAAATCAGGCTTGGCTAGACTTGGGGCTTGAGCAAATTGTTCTATGCAACTTAACAGGTAATCGGTATAAGCATTTTTAACTCGAAATCAGATTTAGGGTAAGGTAGATTCGCTCGTCTCAACTGTCTCATAGAGTCTTGGTAAGTTGGAAAAAGGGTTCAATGATCTTTAAGAACCCGTAACCAGTATCAATCTATATCTCTCCAGATGGCCTCAATATATAGCTTTTTTAAGCCGAACAACACCGAGATTAGAGAGTATGAAATTGAGAAAACCCTTTATATATAAGGAAAATAGCCTATTAATTTAACGCGATCGCGATATAAACCAAAACACAGTTGAACAGTTCAAAAGAATTTTTAGGTGGGGTGATATGAAACCAAATACGAGTGGGTAAGTTACATCTAGAACACACAAGCGCTTCCTACCCCAGGAAAAACACTTATGAAAACTGAATTGAAAGCAAAGTTTCTCCAACACCTCCTCGGCAAAAAGAAGGAAAATGAGGGTTTTACACTCATTGAATTATTAGTAGTAATTATCATCATTGGTATTTTGTCTGCGATCGCTTTGCCTTCTTTCTTGAACCAAGCTAACAAAGGTAAGCAGTCAGAAGCTAAACAGTATACTGGTTCGATGAACCGCGCTCAACAAGCATACCTTTTAGAAAATGGTGATTTCACCAGTACAATGGATAAGCTAGGTCTTGGTATTAGAACCCAAACTGAGAATTATGCATACGCTATTAATGGCGGTACTACTCTGGTTGCCAACAATGGTATATCTCTGAAGGGGACGCTCAAATCCTACAAGGGTGTTGTTGTTAAATCAATAGTATTATCCACCAGTGAAGCAACTACTCTAGCCGTATTATGCCAGTCTGATACTGTTGGTGATCGGAGTGCTGAAGTAGCAAGCTATGGCACAGCTGGAACCACAGTGGCTGCAACAGGAACCACCCCATTGCAACCTGGTTGTAGCACAGGCTTTTCAGAGTTGACTTCTAAGTAACAACTTGAGTTCTATATCTAATTGCAAGCTTTACAACAGTGGGTAGTCTAGGCTACCCACTTTAATTTTGTTCTAAATTTTGGGAATAGTACTAGTACTATCCTGAAAATTCTTGACTATGACTTCTGTCCAAATTCCTAATGACATCTCTCCATTAGAGCAGCAAGCCCAGCAATATTTTACCAAAGGTAACTATACTAAAGCTGCTAACTGCTATGAACAAGCTATCGAAATAGAACCAGAAGTGAAATCTCACTACTGGAACTTAGGATTAATGTTGCTATTGCAAGGGCAAGAAGCAGAAGCGCAAATAACTTGGCTGCTGGGTATGGAGGAGGGAGAAGCCCAACAAGTTGAGCAATGGACTGTGGAATTGATACAGGTTTTGCAAACTGAAGCCGAACGCAGAGAGACACTGGCAGATTATTCAGTTGCTTGGGCAATTCGCCAACATATACGGGAAATCTCTCCTCAATATGTGAATAATCTTCTGTATTTGATTGAGTTATCTATTAAGCTAGAAAATTTTACTGGTGATGAATTAGCTTCCCTAGAAGTAATTGAGTTAATTCAGTCAGAAGCAATTATAGATATTGAGTTATTATTGCAAGTATTAAACAGTATCATCAATGATGACCCTTTACATCCTTCTGTCCTAAAGTTTGCACAGTGTTGTCTAGCCCATGTAATTCAACCTCAAGCTTTTATTAATATTTTGCTGCCAGCCGCAGTCAAAATCGCCCATTCTATGCGGCAAAATAAAGTAGCAGTATTAATAATTGAGCTATGTTTGCACCTTGAACCTGAAAATATAGAACTTCTGCGCCATCTCGCTGCTTTTTATCTAAGAGATAATAATTATTCTCAAGGAATAGAAGTAGCTAAGTTATGCTACTCACTATCAAAGACTGTAACTGACCAAGTTTTTGCTAAACACCTAATCCAGCGAGGATTAATGGAAGCTCCTGCTTATTGGAACGAAGCTTATACAGTTTGCCTAGAGCAGGAATATTTACTAAACTGTTTAATAGAACAACAACCTATAAATTTGGAATCAGCTAGGGTATTACGTCTCTTCAATGCTAATTCTTATGCATCGTACTTACAAGATAACCCTGTAAAAAATAGACAAATTCAGAATAAAGTGGCACAACTTTGCCAGCTTAACGTACAAGAATATGCTAATGAAATAGTTCAGCGATATAAACAACGTAGTTTATATAAGGCAAATAAGCAAATAAAGATTGGCTACTTATGCCATTGTTTTTCTCAGCATTCAGTTGGTTGGTTGGCTAGGTGGCTAATTCAACACCAGAACCGGGAAAGATTTGATATTTATGGCTATTTTATAAATTATAAGCAAATAGACGATCCATTGCAAGAATGGTATGTTCAACAATTCACTCAAGCTTATCAAGGTGGAATTTATAGTGACGACATTGCTGAAAAAATTTATGAAGATAAGATTGATATTCTAATCGATTTGGATAGCATTACCTTAGATATTACTTGTGAAATTATGGCGCTTAAACCTGCGCCTGTACAAGCAACATGGTTAGGTTGGGATGCTTCAGGAATACCAGCAGTTGATTACTTTATTGCCGATCCTTATGTTTTACCAGAATCTGCTCAGGAATACTATACAGAAAAAATCTGGAGATTACCCCAAACCTATATAGCAGTGGATGGTTTTGAAGTAGGTGTGCCAACTTTACGGCGAGACTCTCTTGATATTCCTAGTGATGCTGTAGTTTATCTCAGCGCTCAAAGAGGATTTAAGCGCCACCCAAATACAGCACAACTCCAAATGAGAATTATTAAGGAAGTGCCTAATAGCTATTTTTTGATTAAAGGGTTAGCGGACTCTGAAGCTGTGCAGAAATTTTTTATGCAGTTAGCAGAGCAAGAGGGTGTAGAGTGTTCGCGTTTACGATTTTTACAGTTAGATCCTTCTGAGTCTGTTCACAGAGCAAATTTAGCCATTGCTGATGTTATATTAGATACTTACCCTTACAACGGTGCAACAACAACCTTAGAAACACTCTGGATGGGTATTCCTTTAGTAACCAGAGTTGGACAGCAATTTGCCGCCCGAAATAGCTACACCATGATGATGAATGCTGGGATCGCAGAAGGTATTGCCTGGACTGATGAAGAGTATGTAGAGTGGGGTGTGCGCTTAGGCAAAGATGAGGCTTTACGACAGCAGGTGGCTTTGAAGTTGAAAGCATCTCGACAAACAGCACCATTGTGGAATGCAAAACAATTTACCTGTGAGATGGAGAAGGCTTACGAGCAAATGTGGCAAAGGTATATTGAGAAAAAATAAGTTAGTTGTGAGGGCTTCAGCCCTCACAATAGTCTCTAAGCTCGACTTTACTCAAGCTTATTTACTACAAACAATTGAAAAGTTCGTAGTAAGGACTAAAGTCCTCCTCTTCTGTAATTACAAATTTAAGCATTTCAGTGCTTACTACAAACTTCTTTATAAAAGGCTTCTAAACCTGTAACACAAGCTTTATCATCAAAAAGGCGATCGTGGTTTTGGCTCATTCTTTCTGCAATGTTGCGTCGCCAAGCCTGGTCTAGTCCTAATTTGACAGCAATTTCGATATATTCGGCTTCATTTTGAGCGATGGTATCCGTCACTCCTAGCATTTTTAAGAAGCTGTCAGAGTGACGACCCCGCATAAATTCCCCTGGACAGGTGACAATGGGGAGATTACAAGCGATCGCTTCTAGAGTAGTATTACCACCAGACCAAGTAAATGTATCTAAATAAACGTCTGAAAGTAAGTTAATCATTAAATAGTCTAGTCGCTCTGGAATACTGAGAAATACACAGTAATCCTCACTGTTAAGTCCAACAGCAGCAAAAGCACGCTTTAGGCGTGGCTCAAGTAAAGTACCACGCAAAAACACAAACTTAGCTTGAGGAAGGCGGCAAGCAATTTCTGCAAAAATGAAATCATATTGGGGTAGATATTTAAAAGGAGCTTGGCAGCATAAATAGATAACTGCATCATCTTCTAGCCTAAAATCGGAACGGGTTTTGATAACAGGAGGAATATATGGCTTAGGGTAAGAAACCCCAATATTGGGTAAGCGGATTAATTTTTCTGAGTAATGTTCTTGGGCATTTTCGGGCTCCATTAACTCGCTAGATAAAAAGTAATCAATTGTGGGTAAGCCAGTTGTCACAGGATGTCCCCAAGCCACACATTGCAAAGGTGCAAGCCGCAAACCCGCCATTTGCATGGTTTTAGCATCCATACCTATCTCTGG
The DNA here is from genome assembly GCF_000020025.1 of Nostoc punctiforme PCC 73102. Lineage (GTDB taxonomy): Bacteria > Cyanobacteriota > Cyanobacteriia > Cyanobacteriales > Nostocaceae > Nostoc > Nostoc punctiforme. The sequence continues at coordinate 803,544 of NC_010628.1, forward strand.
AAAGACTAAAATATGCAGTTTATCAGCAATTATCTGTTCACAAGCTGCTGGTAAGTTATGAGGAATATGGTGAAAAACATCGCTGTAACTTTGGAACTGTTGGGTAATAGGATCTGGCTCGTTTCCCGTGTAGTAACAGTAAATTTCAAAATTTTTGCGATCGCAGTAACGTAACCAGCCAGTTAACCAAAGTGTGCCACTATAAGAATGCAGGTAATGTGAAGCGTAACCAATACGAATTTTGTTATTAGGCTGAAGCTTAGGCATAGATAAAGGAACTATCCATTGTGGATAGTTAGCTGCCATGATTTCATGTACTAACTTTCCATACTGGCGTTGCAAATCAATATCATTTTGTGCCTGATATGATAGGTAAAAATTTGTGAGGCGGCCTATACCTGCTAAAGCACTTTGTTGTTCTTTTGTAGTTTTCAGATATGTTTGCTGAATTAAATCTTGCAGTCCTTGAGTAAAGCGCTGGCGATAGAAATTAATTTCCTCTTGATTTTCGTATATTGATGGAACTGTTAAATATTTTAGAATTTGAAAAGTGTAATCATTAGGTAAGCATATATGAGCCTTTTCTGCACTTGATATTGCTTCTTGAATAAGTCCATTACGCCGCAAGTCTATGATTAATGAAAAATGTAATCTTCCTTCCGTAGGATAAAGTTCAATTCCTTGCTGGAGGGTGTGAAAATACTCGTCTAATAGGTTTAACTGTCTATAGCAATAACTTAAATTACAATAAATATCTGCATTTACAGATTGGATTTCTAAAAGTTTTTCATATTGGGCGATCGCTTCTGTCCATCTGCCCTCTTGAAATAATCTAGTACTTAAATCAAAAACTAACTGTCCTATATGTATATTGTTAAAGCTTTCTATTTCATAAGCTGGAATATTCTCTATTAAAAATAATGCTAAACCCTCCAGGTTTTCATCTTGTAAAATAATTCGACCGTGGAGGAAAGGAACTATAGCTCTTAGTTCAATTTCATCTAAATTCCCTAGCAAAGAAATTTCACATTCTACAGTAATATCAAAATTCTCTGCTAGTAGTAGATTCATCGCCACAGTAGATAAAACTAGATTAGCATCATCTTCAGAAATACCATTAGTATTTATAAGTAACGTTATCTGGCTACTATCAGAATGATTGATTACCGTTTTAATTGCTTGTTCTAATTCTAGAAGAAGTAACTCTTCCGATTGCGACCAATCAGGAAAAATTATAATATTGATATTTCCATCTTTCACCGCTAAGGTGTCTATAATAGATACTTTCCCTCTGTTAGTTAAGTTATTTTTTTCTCTTTTAAATAAAATATTTAGTTGATTGCTTAAATTATCTATTTGGCAACAATGGATTTTACCTACTGCCACTTGTGCTAAAGCTTGTTTATCCTCATGTTCTAAAATAATTCTTGCATTGATGCGAGTTAGCAAAGCTTTCCACTGAATATCAGTTAATTTACCCAATAAAGAAATTTCTAATTCTTCGGTAACATCTAAATCTTCCTCTATCAAAAGATTCATAACTACACTAGATAAAAACAGTTCAGCATCCTCACCAGCAATGTTAGTAATATCGATAAGTAGCGTTGTATTTTTATTATTGGGATGAGTGGCAATCGCCCGGATAACTTGTTGTAAGTTTAAACCAAGAGACTCTTCTGATTGCGACCAATCAGGGAAAATAATTAAATTAATTTTATTGAGATTTAAAGAAATCAATGTAGCATTAATTAATACAGAACTAACAGTTTGCGCCATTTTTATCCAAGAAAACTGTTGCACCTGTACTAAACCTGCGGTAATTAATGAGTGACGAATACTAGGTTTTTGCACTTCAAAAAGTGAATTTGCCATTTCATGTACATCATTATCATTAACATATATTGCAGCTTCACCTGCAACTTCTGGAATTGAAGCATTAGGACAAGTAATCACAGGACAACCACAAGCCATTGCTTCGAGTATGGGCAATCCAAAACCTTCATACTTAGAAGGATAAACTAATGCTACAGCACCAGAGTAAGCTATTGCTAACTCTTCATCACTGAGATGTAGCAGGTGAACGATACTACCTGATGTATAAGCTCTGAATTCTGGTGACAATACACCGTCACTTCCTGTTACGACAATATCAAATCCATAGCTACTTGGAAGCTGTGAAAAAGCTTTGAAAAACAAAATACTATTTTTATAAACATTACCAAGCCGAACTAATAGGAAGTAGGGCTTAGTAATACCGTATTTTATTTTAAATTGATGAATATTTTCCTGAGTAGCTACTAAAAACGTTGTATGGTCAACCCCATTCTCAGCAATTGTTACAGACTCTAAGGCGATTTGTGGAAAGTAGGTTACTAAATCCCGTGCTGTATTTTTTGAAACCGCAATAAAGGCAGATGCGTGTTTAATTGCATAATGTTTTTCTTGCCAGATGATATGATTTAAGTTTGAACCTATTAGTTCTGCTATCATGTCATGTGCCATGAATACAGAAGGTGTAGTAATTGGTGTTGTATGATAAGAAGAAATAAATAAATCTGCGCCTTCTTCATCGCACACTTGCTGTAGCATTGAGCGATCAGATTCAATATTATCGTAATCATGATATGAGATTGTGCGATATCTAATACCAGGAATTATGGGTGCAGTACCATCACGGTCAAGGAGAATAATATGTTTAGCAAATCCATTTTTTGCCCATTGTTCTAACAATGATTGCCAGACACGAGCAATGCCAGTTTGATAAAGTTGAAAGAAAACACCATCAACTATAATTAGTGGTGTTGGTTTTTCAACTTGTGCAATTTGCTGCTGTATTTCATCTGGTTGTAAGAACTGCCAATTATTGCTGCTGAGTTCTTTTTGTGCAATTGGTACTATACCCAATTTTTCAGCAGTATCAACCCTAGTTTCATCTCTTACCCATGATAAGTATTCACGCAGAAGAACTGGAAACTTAGTTATTTCCTGTAAAGCCTGCCACTGATAAACAGCATTACTGTAACCATAGTATTGCTCTTTAAATTGCAATTGTTGTGCTGTTACATAGGCAAAATGTTGGAAAATTAAACCAAGCCTTTCAGTTTCTTCATGTAAAAAAGGATTAACTGCCGCAACATTTTTATATTCACCATCTAATGAGGTTTCTACTAATACGGGAGGTTCATGTGCTGCCCAAAATGCTCCTGGTTTAAATCTCCAAGTTCTTAGCCACTCTAGTTGAGGATTTTGTGTATAACAGTTACGAGTACTGATAATTAATTTTTCTCCTACAAAATACCAGCACCAATAGAAAGCAGCTGTTTTCTCAGGGTTGCTAATGAACATTTCTCTAGCATCACAAATCTGCTCTAATGTCCACAATTCATCTACATCAACCTGCCACAACAAACACTCCTCTTGAATGTTGACAATTGGTGCATTGACCATTTCTCGTTTTCCGTCCCAAAAAATACCCTCTGGTTTTCGGTATATTGTGACTTGGGTCGGGTAAAGTTGCGCTACTTCATCTAGATATTCTGTAGTCCCATCGTAACTACGACCATTTTTATGGATTTCATCACTGATATTTCCACCTAGTTTCACACTCCAACTTGTGTCGTGTTTTAAGTCTGCTACACCTTCAACAATATGCCAATGCCATTTAAAAGGAAGATGTTTAAATACTTCAATGTGATACTTAATAAACGGTTGCCCATTTAGGACTATTGTAAAAAAATGAATTGGCAATTCTGGCATTGAGTTATTAACAGCATTCAAGACTTCTAATTCTTGACGAATAACCAGCTTAGGCAGTTCAGTTTTACAAATATTATCATTATTAAAAACGGATTCAAATAAGTATTGAGCAGCTTGATTTTCTGGTATTTTTCTGACTTCTTGTAGAATTTCTCTTAATGCACTCTTTCTAAGTATTCCAAATGACAACGCACTAAGCGGAATGTTGAGTAGTGGAAGTATTTCTAATGCTTGTGGATATGTAATGTTTCCCTGGCGGAATACAAGTTTTTGTTGCTGATTGAATACCCCAGAGATAAATACGCCATCCTCTATTCTGTTTTCTACAGTTGATAGCCAACCTCCGGTAAAAACTCCATTTATATCTTGAGAATCTGTAGATGTTAGGATATCAATGGCTGAGGATATAAATGATTCATCATACTGAGTATAGTTGTTAGCGATAAGTATATAATCTGCTACTATATTTTCTGTTAAAGATAAAATAGAGTCTATGATAGTTTGATAATTGCTTAATTCGCAATCATTAATTTCATATATCACTATGTTTTTATATCGAGATTTATGCAAATAATCAGGGAAAATTTGACTTTCAATCGGTGATAAAGTATTGTATTTTAGATATATAATAGCTACTAAAAAAATATCTGGAACTAAATTATTATGATAATTTAAACTCTGTTCTTTTATGAGAATTTTATGATTTTCTATTTCTTGCAATTCTTGCTTGTAAAAATCTTCTTCTTGTTCTGGCAATCGATTATCCAAATCGTTACTAGGTAAATTATCGAGGGAAGAACCTAGCATAATTCTGTTACAAACTTTATCTAAGGTTGGATCATTACCTGGCTGCAAATCATCTAAACTTTCAAATCTCAATTCGTGGGAATAAAAATTCTTTATACCAATTGAGCGAAATTTATGAGAAAATTTAAAGAAGTAAGCATTCGTAAAGCGATAAAGTCTCTTTAAATCTTCTGATGTTAGTTTAGATGAATCTTTCAATAGGTTATCAACGAGTTGATTTAGATGTTCAATACTAGTGTCTTGAATAGTGTATCGTGAGGCTTTTTCATAGGATGAAGTTGCTAATGTTGCTGTTGGTACACCTCTAGCGATCGCTTCAATTGCCACTGTGCTAAAAAAAGCGATCGCTGCATCTGTATGCCAAAGCAATGCATAAGAAGTTAACTGTTCAGAAGGCATTACAACGCGGACATTTTCTGGTATAGAAAATACCTGTTGATAAGCTTTTGATAAAAAATCGCTTTCTATTGGTGTATCTTTATTACCTCCTATATAAGGATGATGACGAATTACTAAGTATTCATTTCTATTTTTAAATATCTCTATTAAATTTTTAATAATATCAAATTGCGTGGTAATTTTTACCTTCCCTTCTAGCGCCGCTAGTTCATCTTCGCTTGACGTAAATACAGCGAATATTTTTGCGTCTAACGGTATCCTAAGTTGATGATGGATATTTACAGGACTTGTTTGAAAGTTATAAAAAGCAGGCCAGTTTATATCTATACCATATTCACGCTTTATAAAATAATTTTTAGTCTGTACTAATTCTTCATTATTCAGTGTTATTTCTTCCCAAGCTTTTACACAATCTAAGGGTGGTTGGCAACTCCATGTAGGATGGTTATCAAAGAAAGCAAAGCTATCATCAATCGAACCTCTTTCGTGAGTAATTACGTCAATTTTCATCTGATGTGCTACCTCAAATGCTATACGATAGGGAGCAAATCGACCATTAAACAGAAACACATTAGTCGGTTGATATTTATTAAATAATCTAATTAACGCATTGTAAGTCACTAAACCATCTATTAAATATTTTCTATGGATATTCTGGACATAATTGCTAGATAGCCCTGCATCAGCTATTCTAAAGTGAGTATGAATGGTTGAAGTTACCCATTTACCAATTGGTAAACTATCATATTTAGCATTTTTATAGTCTTGAGGAAGGACTGTTTTCACCCATTGATTAGCAATAATATAATCGTCGTTTTCAATAAAATTACGTAGTTGCATATATGGAAGTCCAAATAAATCTTCAAAGAAGTTTTTGCCGACCTTAGCACAGTTTTCACATAATAATTCTTTGTTATTATTTAACCTTGTAATAGCGCAGTCATTGTAAACTCCGTCACAGCCTATAACCAAAACTTCACAACTGCGAAGTTGTAGACCAGTAGCTACAACAGCATCGAGTTGGTTATGAATTAACCAAAAGCCATACGGAGAAAAGAACAGAACCTTATTTTTTTTAGACATCATGTTGATTTAGTTGCTAATAAAAAAACAAATTGTTTGTGCAATATTTTTAAATAAAACTGCTGATTATAATCAAAATTATAAGCTCACTTTAATATAACTTTTTTACTGATAGTAGTTATAGTTGCAATAATTTATAATACCCAATACTTGCAAAAATATTTCATTCAAATTATAAAACTAAATTATCGACTTGCACAATTGAGCTACTCGTAAATCTGCATTATGCTGCTGCTTAAAAAATGTCTTATCTATTTCTCTATGGGTTGAATTCAAAAATTCCTGTACCTTTTTTTGCGATTTTAAAGGGACAGTAACTCCCCATTTATTGGTCATCAGTGTATCATTCACACCCATAAGCAAACTGCCTGCTGGTATCCCCATTAAAACCGCTTCAATGAGAATGATGGAAGTAATTCCCAAAACAATATCCTGTTGTTGCAGGGTGTCTAGTATGTCGGTACTTTCGTCAATTGCAAACGGTAAGCCTGATTTTGCCAGCAAATCAAGGGAATCACGACACTTACCTTGGCGTGGATGAAACCGGATCAGCAATTTTTTCAAAGGTTTATAGTCAGTTAACACCTTAATTAAGATGTGAAGAATTTCAATCTCGTTAGCATTGGGTTGAGAAGCAAATAAAATATTTTGTACTACTTCTAGAGTATTTTTTCTAGATTTTTTTCTAGCAACCAACCAAGCAAAATAAGGCTGTCCTACAATGCAAATTCGATTTTTTGGTAATCCATCGGTAAGCATTCCTGTCGCACACACTTCATCTATGGCTGTGATAATATTTGGAAAAATTGCTTCTGCATCAGGATTGTTGAATGGTTGAAAACGCTGACGATAATTTGCCCAATAGTCTATAACAGCAACACTAGGAATACCCTCTTGCCTTGCCCAAAAAATAGCATCGCGTTCAAACTCATCATTTTGAGATGTTCCTGTTAGCAGAATATCTCCTTTTAATCTCACAAAAAGAATTTGGTGTTCTTCAGAAATTGGCGTACAAGCAACTGCAAGACGTTGAAATTGACGGATGGCTGGGCCTTTAGCATACGCTTCTACCTCTGTACCTGCTGCCCGCAAGGCTGCAACCGTTGCAGCCACAGCATTAGCACCGCCTGGATCGTGAGCGATCGCAATAATCTTCATTTATCTTTTCCTCGACTTAACTCTTCAGCATGAGCCAGGACTTTAGCAACAGAAGCTACGAAACGATCAACTAAGTCAATACCCCCAGGTATTTGGATGAGAGTTGTAGATAAAAGTGTCTCGTTATATGTCTTTTCAGCTATGGGACAGACACCAGTAGGATGACTGACAATTGTCTTGCCTTCTTGTTGCAGCTTTTGGAAAAGAGGTAGTCTGTATAAAGGACGCACATAACGCCCCGTTAAAGGACATCCTTCTGCTTGAAGTGCCTCCACAAATCTGTCCCGCGACAATCCAGCTTGTTGTGGATCGATCCAGATGGGATATGTATAGTAAACATGGCGATCGCCACTGCCAACTTTAGCCGTCCGCAATGCTTTAAACTTAGACAAGCCTTGGTCTAAAGCTTCAGCAATTTTTAGCCGTGGCTGTGTCAATTCTTCCAAACGTTGGAGTTGAACCTGAGCGATCGCCCCTTGAAGTTCAGTTAAACGGTAATTGTAACCAACAATATCAGCATCTTCATACCAGTTTTCCGCTTCTATTGCGTTCTCTCCATGATTACGCACCAGTGCTACTCGCCGCGCCAAGTAATCATCATTAGTGACTACAATCCCCCCTTCACCACACTGAATCGTTTTGTGACAATTGAGGCTGAAAACTCCCAAATGCGCAATTGTCCCCAACCAACGGCCCTGATGCTGACCTCCTGGTGCTTGGGCATTGTCCTCAATTAGAATCAAACCATGTCGATCTGCTAATTTACGTAAGCGCACCAGTTGGGCTGGGCCCCCAAACAAATTGACTGCGATAATTGCTTTTGTGCGTGTGCTAATAGCACCTTCAACAGCTTCTGGATCAATGCAGCAACTAGCCTCCTCATGATCGACAAAAACAGGAGTACCATTTGCCATAACCACTGCTGTTGCCGTTGCTGACATCGTTTGCGGTGGCACAATTACCTCATCACCAAAACTAACACCAGCTGCAATCACAGCGGCATGTAAACCACTAGTAGCAGAGTTAACACTCAAAGCGTGACGAACATTAAAGTAGTTAGCCCATTGTTCTTCTAATGTGCGAACTTGTTTCCCACCCATAAAGTACAGCCCAGCAGCACCGATATAGTCAGATAAAATACCGCTTTTCAATACTTGAATCGCGGCCTCTGTCTCCTGAAAACTAGTACTGATATACCTTGGTAATGGCTCTGGAAAAACCTTGGAACCTCCGAGTAAAGCCGGTTTTTCTCTAGTAATAACCATCAAATTACCTACTTAATTAGAAATTTGTTGTTTCTTGCCATTTCAACAACTTGTAAAGCAAGCACACCATCAGCGCCAGAACAGGTTGGTTGTCCGCCAATTTTTGCTAATTGCACAGCTTCGGTAACAGCCCCCAAAATGTGGCCTTTTAAGCCAGCTTCACAGATTATTTTTGCTTGGTCTAACTCTTGAAAGCCTGACCATTGACTAGGTTGAGCTGTCTGCCAAGTGACTTGCCCTCCTCCGGCGCTATACCGCAGCATACCGCCGGTTCCCCAGAGTTCGCCTTCGCCGATTGAACATCCAGTTCCACGTACTGCAATCAAATATGCAGTTAATCCGCTGTTCCAGGATAGTGCAATTGACTCGGCAGCGTCATCTTGAGCAACAGATAATTTTTCCAGACGATATGTACAAGAAACCGATCCGAATAAAGCCAATAACATATCGATCCAATGGGTTCCATTGTGCAATAAACCACCGTTATAGCGTAAGCAAGCACCAATTGGGGTTCCCAAGCCATCATCTTGGTTCGTTAGATTTTTCAAGGCTTGCAGCATTGGTGTCCAACGACGCGAATAGTTAGTTATCAAAATACAGCCCTGTGCAGAGCAAGCAGCTAGCATTATCTCTGCTTCTGCTACATTAACTGCAAGGGGTTTTTCGCACAGGATGACACGCGGTCGCCAAGCGAGTGCAGCAATAACTCCCTGAGCGTGTAAGTGAGTGGGGCTACATACTGATACTACTTCGAGGTGAAGTCCATCTGGTACATCTTTCAGACTGGAGTATACCTGTGCCTGGGAAAAACGTTGCAGAAAATTTTTACAAGCCTCTGGATCTGGATCTACTCCTAATACAACTGTTACGTTAGGGATTTGGGCATATCCTTCAGAATGGCTGAGTGGATCGCCTTGTGGGGAAATGCCAAAGCGATGCCCAATTCTTCCCAAACCAATAATACCGACACACACTTTCATGAGTTTAATTTCTCTTAGGAGTCAATCCATCCTTGTTGTTGGGCATAGTTAAGAATGTCTACTGTAGTAAATTGTGGATTCTGGGGATAAAGTGTTTCAAAAATGGCTTTGATGTGATCGTAGTCTTCTTGATAGTCAAGGGTAATACGGAAAAAAGGATTACTTAAGCCTGGAGGAGCAATAATATCCAAGCGACGATATCGCTCTGGATGTCGTCGGATGTACCAACCAACATGTTCACCAAAGGGTTTGGTGGAAGCAAAATCAACTGTTTGAGCTAGTGTTTTCCAAGACAACACCATGAGATCCAGCCCATGAGGATATGAACGTACTTCACAATTAGCAACGTAATCTACATGGGGGTAAGCCGCGAAAAAGGCGCAAATGTGCTGGTCAATCACATAAGGGTCAATTAGCGGGCAATCTCCGGTTAAAAGGACACTAACTTCTGCTTGATAGTGTCGCCCAGTTTCCACAACTCGTTCTAAGACATTTTCTTCTGAACCACGAAAGTAAGCAATATTGTGTTTACTGCATAAAGATGCGATTGCTTCATCTTTTTCATTAGTGGTTGTAGCAACTACCACTTCATCTATATAACGAGCGCGACGAGCGCGTTCAACCATCAGCAAGAGCATCGGTTTACCCACAGCTTCCTTGAGGACTTTACCAGGAAGGCGTGAAGAACCCATCCGAGCTTCTATAGTAGCTATAACACGAGTCATATTTTAGTGTTGGTGATAATCTTGGCGTCTAAAAGTTGTAAATTTTGCTGTATTTAAAACCTATAATTTATTTAATTTATATGACAATGCAATTGAACAAGAAACTTTTTCAGTTTCGGAATTAAGTTTTCTTTTCTCCTGGTTTTAAGTAAATCTCGTAATGAGCTGCTTAAGATATTTCCACCTCTTTTTTTTTCCAGTTCATAAAAATCTTCTCCATCCACAGAGGTAAGTACAACCCCATAAGATTGACCAAATCTGATTCCTGAATTATGTCTATAGCCTTCTATTCTATAACCAATTAATTCTAATGTATTAATCCATTTCCAAAGTCCTTCATGCTGTCCTGCATAAATTTTAATCAGATTAAGTTTATCGAAGCTGTGCTTAGTTAATAAAGCCATTGCTTCTAGGGCAGATCCCATAACTGTTTGGACACCCATAACAATACCTATTTCTGCATTTCTATTTATTAAATCAATATTCTTTAAGGAAATAACACCTATATGTTGATGATTCTCTCTAGAAATAATGGATAATACAATAGAGTTTGTTTTTTTTATTTCCTGCTCAATTATATGAGCTTCTTGTTCCCGGTTAATAGGATATACACCATGAATTAAATATCGTGTAATATCTGGATCATTAAACCACTGATGCCAATTACCTTCATAAATATCTTTCTGAATGTCAGGCAATCTAAGATAGACTATCTCACCTTCAAGGAAGCAGTCATTTTTATTTAAATTCATAGTTTAATATCTCCTTTTATCAAAAATATTTTCACTAATAAAAGCTGATTAAATACACAAATTCCAACTTATAGGCGTACCAATTTTGGCATCTTGCTTAATTTTTTTTCCTAGAATAGTGTCGTAATATTTTGGTGATAAACCCAATCCTGGGCGTACTGCTCTTAGGTTTTCTGATGTGAATATATCCCCTGCTTTCATGTCTTTGGCAATATAGAGCGAGCGCCGAAAAACCAGCGACTCTTTTTCAGCCTCAGTTGCTCCATATTTTATGTTGCCCAAAGCTTGCCAAGCTCTTTCACTTTCAATCACCAATTGTTGCATTTCTTCAGGTTCCATTGAAAAAGCTGAATCAACTCCACCATCAACCCGACGCAGCGTAAAATGTTTCTCAATAAATGTGGCTCCTAGTGCAACACTGACAACAGCAACTCCAATTCCCATAGTATGATCTGATAACCCTACCTGGACATTAAACAAATCATGCAGATGGGGAATTGTTAACAAGTTACTATTTTCTGGTGTAGCAGGATAGGTACTGGTACATTTAAGTAATATTAAGTCCTGACATCCAGCTTCTCTCGCTGTTATGACTGTTTCATCTAGTTCTGCTACAGTAGCCATACCAGTAGAAATAATCATTGGTTTACGAGTGCTGGCAACTTTGCGAATCAGAGGGAAATCAGTATTTTCAAAAGAAGCAATTTTATAAAAAGGTACTTCTAAAGATTCCAGAAAATCTACAGCACTAGCATCAAAGGGAGTACTAAAACCGATAATTCCTAGTTCTTTGCATCGGTCAAATATTGGTTTGTGCCATTCCCAAGGTGTATAAGCTTGTTGATATAGTTGATATAGAGAATTACCATGCCATAAACTATCAGGATTATTAATATAAAATTCACCCTCATTTATATCCAACGTCATAGTATCTGCTGTGTAAGTCTGGATTTTAAGTGCATTTACTCCAGCTTTAGCAGCAGCTTCAACAATTTCTAAAGCATGCTCTAAAGATTGGTTATGATTGCCAGACATTTCGGCAACAATAAAAGGGGGATGGTTTTGACCAATTTGTATTCCGGCAATATTAATTTCTTGCATAAATTATCACACCTGAAAAATATTTTATTAGCTTTTTATTAGAATTAAATATTTATATATCTTTTAATTTATTAGGAATAATCAGTGAACGTGTAGCTTCTAACCCAATATTCATGAGCGTATCTAAAATAGAAAGATGCGAAACAAAGATTTTACCTCGTTGTGAGTAGCAGGGATGCTCCCATATTTGATAGTTTAACTTAATATCTTCCTCAATAAACAGATGCTTTTCTTCTTCAATGTAAACCTTAGAACCCATAGGACTGTAATAGTAGTCAGCATCAAGCTGTTGGCATAAATTCACAAGCATTTCTGTTCTTCTACCTTGTGGATTTAAGTCTGATGCTTTAACAAAATTTGGCGATAGACCTAGTAAATCTGCAAAAAGTTTGATAAGAGAAATATTCAGATCGACAAGATACTCATATTCATAGTTGATAAATTCCTGTATAAATGGAAAGATTGTATGGAAGTAAACCGCAGAACCTAGACACGTTTGAATAGTACCCAGATGCTTTCTACGCCATACAGACGGGTTATTTAAAATCTGAATTTTAGATAGAGGTGTATCTAGAGGATGAGCTTTCACAGGAACAGTAAGCCAGATTAGTTGATCATCATTACCTTTGAGGCGATTACGATTATGCCAAGATTGTTTAACACACTGTACGTTATCTAGAAAGACAAAAACATCAGATTTAGCAATTAGTTCAAAATACCCCAACCAAGGTAGATAAGTTGGCTGGCTAATAACTACAGTCCTTGACATTTGCTCAGATCCTTTGCTGGTTATATTATATTGTGATTAGTAGGCTTTCTTTATAAAACTTAAGTTTGATTATTTCATTAATCTAATTATTATGATTACATTTTTTTTCGCGGCTGGATTTTTGCATTGTAAACATAAACTGTAAATTCAAAAGGAACGGTTTCTGGTTTGATTAAATAATCATGCCTCAGTGTAACACAGGGGGAAAGCTCCTCTTTACAGAAGTGGAATACTTGATCTGGATTAACATAGAAAAGCCCATCATTAAAGTAGTCAACATATGTAGAAAGTGCATTAAAAGCTAAAACACAGCGTGTATGAGAAAATAAAGTTTTTAATAAGGCTGTCATTATTCCCCAGTTATCGCTAAGACGGTTATTGAATACACCATTTATCAGAATATAGTCGAAATCTTCAGGTATACCTTCCGATAAAACATCACGTTGCTCAAACTTATATTTAGGAAATTTATTTTGAGCAAGCTTAATCATTCCTTCTGACACATCATAGCCAATATACTCGCCTACAAATTCTAATTCTTTTTGTAAAAACGTCAGTAAATGTCCTGTGCCACAACCAAAATCAAGAATTTTTTTTGAAGATAAATCACCAGACTGAATAAGAATTTCCATACGACGCTCTTGGGTTTTTCTGTTTGCCCATTGTACTGCATGAGGAGTATCACCATGCTGTTGAAACAAGTTTGAATAATGTTGTTTTATAAATAATATGTCTTCTTGGAAATGATGAGATTTCATAATTATTAAATGTAAGAAAATTACTAAATTTTAGAGAATTACATAGAATGCAGAATTTGATTTAATACTCTTCTAGACCCTTGACCATCAACTAAGTTTTGACATAATCGAGCCATCTCAGTCCGTTCTTTAGTTGCTAACATTAATTTTTTCAAAGCATTTGCTATTACAATAGGAGCAATATCTTTTCCTTCTCCCAAGTTATATATTAGCCTCATTTCACCTAATTTTTTAGCATTAGATGCTTGATTATCTGCCAAAATTAGAATTAGGCTGGGTAAACCCATAAAAGCTAATTCCCAAATAGTAGAACCACTAGCAGAGATGGCTATATCAGACCAAGCCATTAGATTGGGCATATTTTGTACATTTCTGTGAAAATAGATAGGAAACTGTAAATGCTGACTAGCTACTTGTAATTTTTCATAGTGAGGATTGCTTCCACCTACTACGACTAATACTTCTAAATTACTTAACTCTAGTAGTTTTAAAGCATTAATAACCTTCAGAGTAAGGTTATTTAGGTCGCTACCACCAAGAGTTACTAGTAACTTTTTCACTATCAGAGGATGTGTTTTCTGCTCTCTTTGGTATTGAGAAAACTCCCGCCTCAGAAGAGCGTAATTTATACCCAGTAGAAGTTTAGTATAAGGTTCTCGCTGCATATATAAATTCTCATGAGCATAAATATCTTGATTTAACACTACATCTGCATAGTAGTATTCTGCGTGCCCATAATCATCAATGAATAAAAGTTTTAGGTCAGATTCCTTGATGATTTCTTGATACTTAGCACCGAAATTGTAACCATCCACCACAACCCAATTTGCATTAAACTGGCGTGCGAGTTTTGCTGTTTCTTTGGCATCTTCAGCACTTCCAATTTGAATCGGCAGGTGGATAACTTCCATTCCTTCTGCGTTTAACCGAGTTTTCAAATCTGGTGCTTCGGTCGCCATCACAAAAACTACCTGGCCACCTGCATCTTGCCAAGCCTGCGCTAAAGCTAGACAACGCATTACATGACCTGTACCGATTTGTGTTGATGCATCTACTCGGATAAATAGCTTCATTTTTGATAAATTAATAGTTATGCAGCATATTTCTTTTGTTCTACATGTGCGTTAATTAGTGACCAATCAGGATACTCTCTGAACAAATCTAAACAATCCTCAAGAGTAAATTTTGGAATTTCAGGATAAAGCGTTTCAATAATTCTTTTGATAAGTTCAAAATCATCTGCTGTGTCCACTGTCCAACGATGTGAACTTTGATTTTCTGAATAAACTACCTGAGCTAATCTATAACGTTCAGGATGCATATAAATAAATGGAGTAACATGTTCTCGGTCAGGTTGTGCGATTGCTTCTACAAATGCTTGATGTAATGCTAGAAATGAAAAAACCTCAGTATCCATCCCTCGTGGGTAGGTTCTCTCTAAAGAATTAGAAACATAATCACATTCATGTCTATAATCGAGAAAAAATTGAATTACCTTGTTAATCACCAGTGGATCAATAAGTGGACAATCGGAGGTTATCCGAACCACTACATCTGCTTGATGTTCTTTGGCAGCTCCATAGTATCTGGTTAACACATCTTCTTCAGAGCCTAAAAAATATGGTATTGAAAGGCGATCGCAAAGTTCAATGATTGGCAAATCTGTACTATTGATGGTAGTAGCAATTACAATTTCATCAGCCAACTTGACTCGCTTTAATCTCTCAATCTGATATTCTAATAAAGGCTTATCCAATACCTTTTTGAGTACTTTTCCAGGAAGGCGAGTTGAAGTCATTCTTGCCTGAACAATAATTACAGTTTTCATGTCAGGCTCTCTCTTAGCGGAATTACTACTTTATCCTGACTCTCTTCATTTAGCCCATAATATAAGGGGATAGTAATAGCTTCCTCGTAGTATTGCTCAACCTTTGGAAAGTCTCCTAATTGAAAACCTAATTTTTGGTAGTAAGGTTGTATATGAACTGGAATGTAGTGCAAATTCACACCAACTCCTGTGCTGCGAAGTTCTTCAAATATTTGTCGATGAGTTTTATTAATCTTATCCAGCTTGAGCCGAATTACATATAAATGCCAACTAGATTCAGAATCAGGGTGTTGCCAAGGTAACATCAGGGGTAAATCTTGTAGTAGCTGATTATATCTTTGAGCTATCAACCGCCGACATTCTACAAATTTATCTAGTCGTTGTAGTTGACTACTACCCAATGCTGCTTGGATATCTGTCATCCGATAGTTGAAACCTAGTTCTAGTTGCTGATAATACCAAAAACCTTGAGATTCTCCTTGCATTAAATCTGGATTGCGAGTTATGCCATGACTTCTTAATCTAATTAATCTCTGATACAATTCCTCTTGATTTGTTAGCACCATACCGCCTTCACCAGTTGTAATAATTTTTACTGGATGAAAGCTAAAAACTGCCATATCAGAAAATTGACAGGAACCAATAGGTTGTCCTTGATAGCTCCCACCAATCGCATGAGAAGCATCTTCGATAATTTTGAAACCATAACGCTGTGATAAAGCAGCAATTTGTTCCATTTCACAAGATTGCCCTGCAAAATGCACGGGTATTAATATTTTGGGCAAACAACCTTGCTTTTCTGCCTCAGCTAACTTACTTTCTAATTCATTTACGCTCAAATTATAGGTATTTGGGTTAATATCAACAAAGTCAACCTTTGCACCACAGTAAAGTCCACAATTAGCTGAGGCAACAAAGGTATTTGGTGATGTCCAGAGAATATCTCCTTGCTCCAAATCAGTAGCAAGACAAGCAATATGTAATGCAGCTGTCGCACTAGAAACCGCTACGGCATATTTCGCTCCACAGTAGTTGGCAACAGCTTGCTCAAATCTCTCTATAGCTGGGCCTTGAGTAATCCAGTCTGAGCGCAAAACTTCAATTACAGCATCAATATCTTCTTGATTAATATCTTGCCTTCCATAAGGAATGTAGTCACTCATTGCTTCAGCATATCTAGTAATTGGAAACCTTTTAGCCATTCTGTATTTATCTCAGAGCTATACTCAAACCCTTCTGGAACAGGGATTCCTTTTTCACTTAAAGCATTGCAGGCATAATCCACAGAATGAGAATATTCAATAGTTGGTCTAATTACATAATGATCTGAAAACTCCAATACTAAATGTGAAGCCTCAGAAGAAAACATGGCTTCATGTAATTTTTCCCCTGGTCTAATACCAACAATTTTAATTGGAACTCCGGGTGCAAGTGTTTCAGCTAAATCGGTAATTTTCATTGAAGGAATCTTAGGTACAAATATTTCTCCGCCGTGCATTCGTTCAAAGCTGTTAAAAACTAAATCTACAGCTTGTTGGAGTGTAATCCAAAAGCGGGTCATGCGTGGATCTGTAATGGGAATCTCTGGAGATTTTTCTTGAATCAGCTTTTCAAAAAAAGGCACTACTGAGCCTCTTGAACCAACAACATTACCGTAGCGAACTACAGCAAAACGGGTTTTCATTTCCCCAACAATATTATTAGCTGCAACAAAAAGTTTGTCAGCAGCTAGCTTGGTTGCACCATAGAGATTAATTGGATTAACTGCTTTATCTGTTGAGAGGGCAATCACCTTTTCTACTTCTTGATCAAGCGCGATATCAATAACATTATTTGCCCCATGAATATTAGTTTTAATACATTCCATTGGGTTGTACTCAGCAGCAGGAATATGCTTGAGCGCCGCAGCATGTATAACATAATCGACACCCCGCATTGCCAGACGTAGCCGATCGCGATCGCGCACATCTCCAATGAAATAGCGCATAACTGGTTCATTAAACTCCTGCGCCATTTCGTACTGCTTCAGCTCATCCCGTGAATAAACTATGACTTTCTGCGGCTGATATCGGCTAAGAACCGTTTTTACAAATTGCTTGCCAAAGGAGCCTGTACCACCAGTAATTAAAATAGATTTGCCATTAAACATCTTGTATTTATTTTTAATCTCAAAATTAATGATTTTCCCAAAATATTTCAGTGAAATTTTTAATTAGATTTGGATTGATTATTTGTGGTGCGATCGCTATTTTTTTGCTGCTTTTTAATCTGCTCTAATACAACTTTGTAATCTTGCCGATCGGGGCGCAACTTCACCAGCTTCTCCAAAGGTTCTATCGCACCCTTAGTATCCTTCAAGCGCAACCGCACTATAGACAGTTTCTCTAAAGCAAGTTGGTTTTCTGGTTCCCGTTGTAAAATCAGCTCATACCCCTGCGCCTGCTGCTGTAATCCTGACTCAGGAGAAGCAGACGTAGTTGCTGGCTTAGGTTGACTAGCCTGTTGTATTGCCGGAATTATTGCAAACACCGTAGAACCAACAAACGACACTAACGACACTATCGTGACAATCTTTTGTCGCCGCTCAATCTGCTTTTTGCGGGAAATTAGGTATTCATCCCCCGAACCAGTCATGCTTAACATACTTGCTGTGGTAAATACTGAGGTATTAGCAAGCCTCCCGTTTTGAGGGTACCCATCTGCTCAACAGAAACTAACATCTTGGCTAAAAATTTTTTACACAAACTTTAAAAGCTGACTCTGAAGATGAGGGAATTTTATGGTAAGCTCATGCTGTACAAACAATTTTGCTATGCGTAGTTTACCGCCGTAGGCATCGCTCCTATTGCTTCCAAGCAAAAACCTCTCCTACACCTAAACAAAGCCCAACCCTCCAGGTCTTATTCTTTAGGCGGAGAATTAAAATTATATAAATATTTGCGATAATTCTGCCTAATGCCAGATGTTTGCGATATGTTAAATAACATTTAAATAAATAGAAACAGAGGACATTTCTACTAAATTGCAAATTCCGCTTGTCAGGCAAAAATTTTCAACCTAGCCCGTGTCACAGTGGGTTGTTCAACAAGCAAACATATTTTTTAGAATTTTCCCAGTCCTCCTCAGTCTCGCTACTTAGCGCAACTTCCAGAGGGACTAATTATTTTGCTAGGTGTTCACAACAGATATCTGACAAAAGGTACTGTTGCACTCTCGTGCTTAAAGGCTAGAAGTTAAGGGGAAAAATAACACGGGAAAAGGTTAAAGGGGAAACAGAAGCATCCTTTATCTTTTAACCCTTACCCTAAACTTTTGTCTGGTTTCTGCAACAAGTTTAAGGACTACTTGGTGGAATTAGAGTTTTGTGGTGGTAATTACCGTACAAAACCGAATTTACCAGTAATCTAGTAGAGTTTGTTATGGTATAGTTAAAAAGTTAAGACTAGCTTTACCAAAATTACACCACTCTACGACCCGGCAACAATTGCAGAATGGGAAGCAGTTTTAATCAAGTATTTACCAACAAAATCTGAATTCAATCGAGGTTATGACTCAGCAAGTGATTCACCCGATGGTGAAATTGCAGCGCAACGTGCAATCACTCATAGAATCGAATATTATCAAGCCAAGTGATAGCATCTGGAAAATCGCTTTGCTCTATGGTAATGAATGGCAGCACTGGAAACAGGAACTGCTAGACTTTGGCTTTAGTATGCAAGACCCAGTTAGTGAACTACTAGCTGTAGAAACTTGGGATGAAGAATAGGCAATAGGCAATAAGCAATAGGGGGTAGGAATTTTTAATATTCACCACTCCCCATTACCCCTTATTCCGAGAGGGGACCCCACCTTCCCTATTCCCCATTTCTAGTCCCTAAACTTTACAAGCAGCTAAGGCCGCAGCTAATTCCTTTGCAGTTTGGTAGCGATCGCGTGGCAATGGTTCTGTAACGCGATCGATCGCATCTCTTAATTGGGAACTGATGGTGGGAACTTTTGCCACATCAAACCTGAAGTTACGCCCCCTTTGGCGGTAATACTTGAACGGGTTTTCGCCTGTGAGCAGAAAAATCAGCGTTGGTCCAATTGCATACAAGTCAGATTGAGTCAAAGGTTGTCCTCGTTCTTGTTCAGGAGCGCAATAACCTTCTGCACCAATCCGGGTACCGGGCGCTGTGCCAATTTCCTTAACTGCGCCAAAATCAAGTATTACTATGCGATTTAGCGAACTTCGCACCATTAAGTTGGCGGGTTTAATATCGCGGTGAATTAGTGGAGGTTCTTGGCTATGAAGATATTCTAAGATATCGCAGGTTTGGATCATCCAAGCGATCGCTTGGCTTGGCGTAACTGGCCCAGTTGTATAGACACGTTTCTCTAAATCTTGTCCGTGGATTAATTCCATTGCCAAGTATTTTTTTCCGCCTTCGACAAAGAAGTCGTAATACTTGGGTATTCCCGGATGGTTAAGGGATTTGAGAGTATGCGCCTCCCGCTCAAATAATTCTTGAGCTTTGGCAATTTTTGCCATATCAGCATTCATTTGCTTCAACACCAGCAGTTGCGGGATACTCCCAATCTGACCAGCCCCATCCCAAGCGAGATAAGTAGTACCCATACCTCCTTGTCCGAGAGTTCGCAACACCTGATAATGGCGAATTTTCTGTTGCACTGAGAGAGGTTGACCGCAGTGGATGCAAAACAGATTGTTCGGGGAGTTACCTTCATGCGTACAAGTGTATTGGCCTTGGGCTGAATAGACTGTTGCAACGACGTTTTCTTCTGTTGCTTGTATTTGTTGTGGCGATCGCAAACCAGTTTCCAGTACTGTTACCTCCTGAATTTGGAATTGCAGTATTGGGCCTCCTTGTGCTAGTTGCAAAAGGGAATTATCTGGTAACGGACTCTGAATCACAAGGACACCGTTCAGGAAAGTACCATTTGTACCCTGACTAATTAGCCGCCAACCACTGCCATTGTCAGCAGAATCGACGTGTCTCAGTTCTAAATGATGCCGCGAAACTAAACTATCAGTTAAAACAACGTGATTATCTGTAGCTCGACCAATCCGAATTATGGAAGAGTTCTCAAAGCACCACTGCTGGAGGGGCGTTTTCTGTTGCGGTTCTAAGAGAGTCAGACTAACCACAATACAACCTACAAGGTAAATGGATTAGGGAATGGGGCCAATCCCCATTAATTTTTAACTTTCCAAATTTGGGCGTACTTTTGCCCGAATAAGTATACCAGTAATGTTGTCGTGACCATTGTATTGGTTTCCTAAATCAATTAATTTTGTAACACCTTGTTCTAAGTTAGCGCCCGAACTAAGTAAGGGTTCTAAATGAGTCTGCCAATGGGTTTCTAGTAAATCATTATCTGATAGACCGTCCGATGCCAAAAGCAGAAGAGTATCTTCATTAATCTCAAAAAAGCCTACATCAGGATTAATCGAGTTTTCATCACGAGGTCCTAAAGCTTGGGTGAGTTGGTAGGCATCCGGGCGGGCGTAAGCTATGCTTGCTTCTACTCCTCGGGTAATTTCCCGTTGGCCAACTTCATGATCTACTGTGACTTGTTCTAATCCCCCCTTACGCGTCAAGCGATAGAGACGGCTATCTCCCACATGAGCAACTGCTGCTTGAGTATCTTGAATTAAGAGCATTACTAGAGTTGTACCCATACGCCCTACTCCAGAACGGGCATCTTGTTGATTGAGCTTGTAAATCGCCTCATTAGCTAAATACACTGCCTCACGAATGCTATCTTCTGTTGGCAATTGATTGGCAATCCAGTGTTCTTGAAAGTATTGCCGTAGGGTGTTAACTGCTAACTCACTGGCTATCTCGCCGCCAGCATGTCCACCCATACCATCGCAGAGAATATACAAACCGTGCCCTTCTAGAATTCGACTTTTAGGCAACTCCAACTTTTGAATTTTGGTTTCAATACCAAAGTAGTCTTCATTATGATGACGTTGACGACCTACATCTGTGCGTCCTGCATCTTCCAAGCTACTTAACTGCATCGCCAGCACAACAGTTGGCATATCATCAATTTTGCTAATGATATCTTCTGGTTCGTCTGATTGCGGCATAGTCGGCACAGTAGTATTGTTCTCCTTTATTGGGGGCAAAGTTGCGGTTCCTAGTGCTTCCAGTTCAATAGAGATTTCCTCCAAACGCGATCGCAATTGTGCGATTGTGTGAATCTTACCTACATCTAAATCTCCCAACATCTGTACTACAGAGCCAAATTGAGTGCGTTGAGACTGCCTAAATAGTGCTTGCCAAACTCGCCCCAAAGCTTGAATGGTTAACGGCTCCTCTGGAATAGCAGATGTTTGGGCTTCGGCATCTTCTGACGACTTGCTGACGGGCAGAGAACTTGATGATTCCACATACAATCTTTGTAGCGCCAGCGTTTGGTCTTCATCCAATCGCAAATTTGATAAATCTAAAAGGCTTTGACGACAATTTACTGGTTCCAACAATGCCCAAAGTTGGGTCATTTGATAACACCAGTGCAAAATTTTTAACGAACTTGTTGTCTCTTCTTGCCATAAGTCAAGTAAAGGCTGCCAATTTGAGCGGTCTTCAATTATTACTACCTGCATATCCCCCTGCTGCCATGCATCGTGAATCAGTGGTATCTCGCGCTGACTTTGAGAGTGTAAGGCAATATAAGGTTTCGCAAGGTGAGGAATTCCACTTGCATCTAATGATGGCGTTAGTAAATCTGATTGTTGACTTGCTAGTATTGCATCAATTGGTGATATTTGATACGGTTGGCAGTCTAGAACTCTCGCACCTGTAACAGCAATAGTAGCAGTTTCACTTTGGGTAGGTAGCGCATCTAACAATTGATAGCGCTCTTGGGAGTCTAAATAAGAGCCTAATGCAATCTGAGAACTAAGGGATAAAGGAGATGACGAGGATATTGCTTCTTCATTTTCCTCTAATCCCACATCTCCCTCATCTATCTTTACTCCCAAAGCTTCCCCAATCGTTTCTTTAGCAATAATTGCCCAAAACACTGTTCCACATTCCGTGCCACAGTTGTGACAAAGTAGTGCATTTACAGGTACATCTTCGGCGCTGCATTCAGGACAAACTTTGTGGGTCAGGGATGTGCCACAGCTTTGACAGAATTTGTTGCTTTTGGGGTTTTCAAATTTACACTGAGGGCAAATCAGCATAGTGGAAGTTCCTTTATTCGCGCTCCAAGGTGCTTCTAGCCACTAAGATCAAAGGTGCCACAATTGGCTGTCCCTGACTAAAGTAGACCTACAAGAGATTGTAGTTTATCAATGAATTTTGGTGGCAGTATTAATTGTGACGCATATTAGATAAATATTTAATATTTTGGGAATCAATTGCTTATAAATGGGGATAGGGGGCAGGGGGCAGGGGAGCAGGGAGCAGAGGGAGACAAGGGAGACAAGGGGGACAAGGAAAATGAAAATAGCCATTCCCAATTCCCAATGTCAAGAGTTTGGCCATTCCGGGGGTTCTGCGTTAAACCATTTTTGATAAATTTGCTTGTAAGTTCCATTGGATAACAAAGTCTCTATACCTTTGTTTATTGCATCTAAATGGGGGGAGTCTTTAGGTGTAGCAATCCCGTAGTATTCTTCAGTAAAGAGATCGGCAACAACTCTGATGCCTTTGAGTTTGCCATTTTTAATCGCATACAAAGTTGCAAAAGCATCGCTAACCACAGCATCAACGTTGCCATTGAGCAAGTCTTGGAAAAATTCTGGACCAGAATTAAAAGTACTAATTTTGGCGTTAGGGATGGTTTTGGCAAAATCTGCCCCAGTAGAACCAATTTGCACAGCGATTTTTTTCCCTTTGAGACTATTGAAGTCTTGAATATTTTGATTGTCTTCGCGGACAGCGATCGCTAGTCCGGCTTTAAAATAAGGTCGTGAAAAAGCAATTGTTTTCAAGCGTTCGGCGGTAATGCTGATTCCGCTAATTGCCGCATCAACTCTTTTAGCTTGCAAAGTCGAGATCGTGCCATCAAAAGGTAGACTTTCAAATTGGACTGCAAAACCTGCTACTTTAGCGATGCCTACGGCGGGCTTTGCCAACGCATTCATCAAATCGATATCAAAACCTTCCAAGTCCCCCCTAGCTTTTTGGATTTCAAAAGGGACAAAGGTGGGATCTGTCGCCACCCTAAGAGGTATAGCATCTGAGTTATTAGTAGGATAGAAATTTTTACAGGCAATAATCAATAGCAGACAGCCTAAGCTTAAAATTAGCTGCTGCCACTTGAGGTTAAATAATTTCACTGTAGTAATTCCGTTCTATCAGTCAAGATTCACGATAGTTGTCATGATGTTATAAGAAAGAATACATCCGTCAGCAGCCACAATCCACCATGAATGCTGGGCGAATAACGAAACTTTCAGATCCCCACTCTCGTTAAAAGTTGAGATCGGAGGAAGCTTCCAATCTCGCTTTTCGCTAATAATCTTCTTGTGTGTTCTGTACTCTGACTTCCAATTTTTAACTACTTATGGTTTCTACAACCCCTGCTTACCGAATTACTGATTTGTTCGCCGAACGCGCAAAGAACCTTGCACCACCAACTTACGGTACAGAGTTAAGCAAAATCGTCACCGTCAGCTTTGCCTACGGTCTAGCCGATCCAATTCTCTTTCCTCACACTGACTTGGCTGCTGCAAGTGCCGTTGTGCTGGCAGAAGAGGCTCCGATCGCTCTCAATTACGGCCCGCCTTCCGCTCAACTGTATGAGCAAATTATCCTCCGCTTGCAGGCGAAGGGAATTGCTGCCGATCGCGATCGCTTGATCATTGGCTACGGTTCTGGTCAGATTCTCGGCTTGCTACCAGATGTCTTTGTAGAACCTGGTGATGTAGTAATTGTGGAAGGGCCAACCTTCTTGGGAGTAGTTACCAGATTTGTCCACGCTGGCGCACGTATAATTACCATTCCGGTGGATGAGTTGGGGATGGATGTAGATGCGCTAGAAGTAACATTGAACGATTTAAAGAAACAGGGCATCCGACCCCGATTTATTTATACTATTCCCACCTTTCATAATCCCACAGGTGCTACTATGCCGTTATTTCGCCGCCAAAAACTGGTAGCATTAGCGGCTGAGTATGGCGTTCTAATCGTGGAAGACGATGCTTATAGCGATTTGCGATTCCGAGGAGAAACTATGCCCTCTCTGGCAACTCTCGACCAAGAAGGGTGGGTATTATATGTAAGTACCTTCTCGAAAATTATTGCGCCTGGTATCCGGCTAGGCTGGGCTTGCGGCGACGCAACGATTATTGAGCGGCTGGCGATGTTCAAAAGTGAGGGGACTGTGGGGCCATTTGTCAGCCATGTGGTCGCTCGCTATTGTGCTACAGGGAAACTAGACAATCACATTCAAGAGCTTATTGCCTGCTATAAACATAAGTGCAATTTGTTATTAGAAGCGATCGCTCAAGAGTTTCCCAGTGATGTCGTTGCTCTGCGTCCCGATGGCGGCTTTTTCGTTTGGTGTAAATTGCCACCAGATATCAGCGCTAAAGCACTCCTCATGGCTGCCAGTGAACACGGCATCAGTTTTCTGCCAGGGACTCGCTGCTACGCCAATGGACAAGGGGATGATGCCATTAGGTTAGCTTTTAGCTTTCAGCCAACACAGAAGATTGTTGAGGGAATCGCTACATTAGGATCGGTATTGCGCGGATTGAGGTAATTCGTAATGACGCTCTCTATGAGATGCTCTTGCTAGCTTGCTTCTCCCAAAAATCGAGATTTGGGACTTGTTAATTATCAACCCAAATCTCAACCACAAGACACTTTGGACTGCTCTCCACACCCCACTTGACATTTTAGCGATCGCTTTAAGTTGTCACAAATCTACGCAGTATAGGAAGGAGAAGATTTAGTTATTGACCAAATACCAATTTTGTAATGCCAACCGTTGAATTTCGCGCCAGGGAATATTATGTTTTCTGGCTAATTCCGCACAATCTTCATATTCTGGCTGCACATTAGCAATAACTTTCTCTGATGATTGTCCCTTCCATGCTACTTTGACCCGCACTTTGCCATATTCAATTTCCACTTGTTGAATTTCCCGTTGTAAAATGGCGCGTTGCTGAGTTGTTCGCCGAATACCCAAAGTTGTAGTTTCACGGAATATAACCGCTTCACAACTGAGTAAATTTTCTGGATGACAAATTACAGTCAGTAAAATCCCTGGACGGGACTTTTTCATGGCGATCGCTTGGGTAAAAACATCCACTGCACCAGCCGCAAACAAAGCCTCAAAAACATAGCCGATCGCTTGTGGATTTAAATCATCAATTTGGGTTTCTAGTACCGAGATAGTTTCTAAATTTGAGCTAGTATCTTCACAATTGCTGAAATTTGACTGTAAACTTGCGCTTTCGCCCAGCCAGAGGCGTAAAATATTGGGAATTGGTAAATTTATGGTTCCTGCTCCCAGTCCTACCTGCTTGATAGCGATCGCGGGTGGTGAACCAAAGTCTCTTGCCAAAGTAGTAGCGATCGCAGCTCCTGTTGGTGTCACCAGTTCTCTATCAATGCCATTGCTATAAACTGGACAACCCCGCATTTCCCAAAGTTTTAATACTGCTGGTACTGGTACTGCCATTTGACCATGTGCAGCCCGAACAGTACCGCCACCAGTGGGAAACGCCGAGCAGTAAAGTAGGGGCCATCCTTCGTCATTACTCTCAATCCCCAACCAATCTAACCCCAGGCAAGTACCTACAATATCTACGATCGCATCTATAGCACCCACTTCATGAAAATGAACTTTTTCAGGGGAAATCCCATGCACCGCTCCTTCTGCGACTGCTAGCTGTCGGAATACTGCCAAACTCCAAGCTTCTGCCTGTGATGGCAACCCCGCTTTGAGAATCATCTGCTCTATTTCTGGCAAGTGGCGTGTGCGATCGTGACTGTGTTCGTGGCCGTGGTGATCATGGTGATGGCGATCGTGTACTAAATCGACATGAACTTTAGTCGCCTGTTGTCCATTCCGTTGGACAAGTTCTGCTCTTAACTGATATTCCTGTTCAATTCCCAATCCATTGAGCTTTTCAATTAAATACTCCACAGGAACACCCAAACTTACCAAAGCACCCAGGCACATATCACCAGAAATTCCTGCCGGACATTGAAGATAAGCAATTTTATTCATAATAAATTAGTCATTAGTCATTAGTCATTAGTCATTGGTTATTTGTCATTGGTCATTCTTCCCTATTCCCAGTCCCTATTCCCAGTCCCCAGTCCCCAATCCCCAATCCCTCTATGGCAAAAATTTTCTCAGTCCATCCGGATAATCCTCAAATTCGTCGAATAGAGGAAATAAAGTCGGCGCTTTCTAGTGGCGCAGTCATGCTTTACCCTACTGATACAGTTTATGCGATCGGTTGTGATTTGAATGCTAAGTCGGCGGTAGAACGAGTGCGGCAAATTAAACAGCTAGCAAATGATAAACCACTGACATTTTTATGTCCCTCGCTTTCAAATGTGGCAACTTATGCCTTCGTAAGTGACACAGCCTATCGGATTATGAAACGCCTGATTCCAGGGCCATACACGTTTTTGCTCCCAGCAACTAAATTAGTACCGCGATTGGTGCAAAGCCCCAAGCGGAAAAGTACTGGAATTAGAGTACCAAACCATACTGTGTGTTTGGAGTTGCTGGCAGCTTTGGGCAATCCGATTATTTCAACTTCAGCACATCTGCCAGCAGATGAAGCAGATAATGGCATGATTCGGATAGATCCAGAAACTGTTCAGTCGCGGGTAGAGCTATTTGACCGTTTGGACAAGTTGGTAGACATAATTGTAGACACTGGCGAAGAACCTACTTATGAGGTCTCTACCATCTTAGATATGA
Source organism: Nostoc punctiforme PCC 73102 (assembly GCF_000020025.1). Lineage (GTDB taxonomy): Bacteria > Cyanobacteriota > Cyanobacteriia > Cyanobacteriales > Nostocaceae > Nostoc > Nostoc punctiforme. The sequence continues at coordinate 830,835 of NC_010628.1, forward strand.
CCGGAGACGAAGCAGCAATTATACGGAGGGGTTTAGGTTGGGAAGCAGCAGCAGCATGGGTATAAGAATGAGACTTCACAGGCACACCTCTCCGTTTCGGAAATTGTGATAAAAGCAACTCCAGTTTTTAAATTGTCATATTTAAACGTGATGTCTATGACGGGCACAGATGCAATAACAGGATGGTGGTAACAGTCAGTACAGCAAGGGATTTGACAATTTTGAGAAAATGGTGGGTACTCATGTATCCGCGTCAATGTGGTGGCTTGTGAAAGAACCGACACATTGGCATAACTGTAACTCTCTCGTATTTCCTACAGTTTTATATATGAGCTTTAGATGTGAGCATTATATGGGGCAAGTCTTAATTGATAAATGTCCAAAGATTCACAAGCCTTGGCCGGCCTTGATTGCTGTGTCTGCGTTGTAATTACGGTGCAATACTACTCCCTGGAAAAGTCATGAAAGCTAACGTCATCAATCTACCAAACTCTACACCCATTTTTGAAAACCACCTTTCGACCGAAGAATTTTCAGACAGCAGCGAAACCTTGATTGAATTGCTGTGTCAAGAAATGCAAGCACAAGTGAAAGCAGCACCCAGGTGTGTAGAAGCTTTAGCAAACCGCATAGCCGTAGAAGTAGAACGCATTTGCGATAAAAGCTCGCGCATCCAAACATCTGGGCAAATCAAATCCTGGCAGATTACGTTGGGAAGGCATCGGATGCAAAAGTGCTTACGTTACTACCAACTAGGTTCCAAACAAGGGCGGGTGGAATTACATAGTAATTTGGGTGCTATGGTTTACCGCCATGTAACTTTATCTGGCTCTGAGTTGGGCTTTGATGCTCGTTACAGCCTAATTGAAGATTTTTTACAAGCATTTTATATCGAAGCTATCAAAGCTTTCCGCAGAGAAAACGAACTACCTCACGATCACACACCGCGTACTCAGCTGCAATTAGCTGAATATATGGCGTTTACAGAACAGTACGCCAAACGCCGCATCAATTTACCTGGTGGTGCAAATCAGCAATTGATTATCCTGCGGGCCCAAGGTTTTGCTCGTCGTCAGCCACAAGAGACTACCGTGGATATTGAAATGGCGGTGGAGTCTGCTAAGGGTGAAGAAGCAGAATCTTACCAGCGTAACTCGGCGGTGCAACAGTTGCGATCGCAGATGATTGCCCAAACTAATTTCGATCCATCTGAAGAGTCAGAACGCGATCGCGTCATCACTGAATTGATGAAATATCTGGAGTCTCAAGGTCAATCTGATTGTATGAACTACCTCAGCTTGAAGCTTCAAGACCTCTCAGCCCCAGAAATTGACCAAATTCTTGGTTTAACCAGCCGTCAGCGCGATTATCTCCAACAACGCTTTAAATACCACGTAGAAAAGTTTGCCAAACAACACCATTGGCAATTGGTACATCAATGGTTAGGTGCGGGTTTAGAGCAAAAGTTGGGTTTATCTTCCCAACAGTGGGAAATCTTTGTGAATCAACTTACAGAACAACAACAGCAAATATTACAGTTGAAAACTGCAAGGCAAACTGACCAAGCGATCGCAAAAACTATCAAATGCACCCCCAAACAGTTACAAAAGCGCTGGACTCAACTATTAGAACTAGCATGGTCTATCCGCAACGGTCATACTGAAGCACAAACAGGTTGAAGCTAAGGTGAAATAACTAAAAGACATTACTGAAGCTTATAACTGGGACGAGGAGCGCGAATTTAGCTTATACACCAAGTATAAAATTCCATTAATTAGTAGCGAATTTCTTGCGTGCCTCTGCGCTTCCTTCTGCACCCCTATGTGTTTAAATTTCACCCTCAATTTGCCAGGAGTTTCCACAAATAACTCTTATCTGAATTACTAACTCGTTCCTCATCCAAATTATTAATACATTTGTATTTATTTAGTACAAAAATACCAATAATTTCCGAATTTTTACCCATTAATCCAACCTTGTTTACGTCAGAATAAAAAATTCATATTAAGAAACTGACCCTTTTTTACTGCTTCTGTGAAATCCTATAATTAGTAGGACTTTTGGCAGAGGGATTTAGGATGGCTCTGACTCAAGGCGGACGGGCAAATAAGTCGGGGAATATTTTAGAAGGAAATGTTGAAGCAATCTTAAATGGACATAATTATTTCCAAGTAGGGAACTATGTCCCAAAAGAATTTATACTAAATGCTGCTTTATTACCAAAGCGCTATGGAAAAGAAGTTTATATTGGAACTGGGATTTATCATACCGATTTGAAGGTTGATTTTTATGTTGTTGGCTCACCTGCAATGCCATCTGGTTTAATTTTCGAGTGCAAATGGCAAGAAAGCCCCGGTTCTGTCGATGAAAAGTTTCCTTACTTGAATATGAACATTCAGCACTATTACCCTGCACCAACTATTGTCATTTTAGGCGGTGAAGGTATGCGAGAAGGCGCAAGCAAATGGCTAAAAGCAAGAGTTAATGATAACCATAATTTATTAGCAGTTTATAGCTTAGACAGATTTATTGCCTGGGCAAATAAAAATCTTTAAAAGATGTAATTAATAGTTCGTCAATCATACCTCTATTTTTTATATTGGAGTTAATTGATCGGGCTGCTTTGATTTTGTAAGCTTCAAAATTGATATCTGTATAAATATTTCTAATAAATTCGCTATCAGAATTACAGACCATAACTTTAACACCACGACTTGCCAACTCGGCACAAGTATCTCTTAAAACTTCTTGGTCTTTTTTACTAAAACAATTTTGACTATAAGCGGTGAAATAGCTAGTCTCACTGATAGGATGATAGGGTGGGTCAAAAAATACAAAGTCATCACTACTAGTTGCATGATTTAATACTTCTGTAAAATCTGCTTGTTTAATTTCTGCATAATAAAGCGCTTCTGATGCAGCTTGCAGCAAAACCTCAGAACAAATATTGGGATTTTCATATCTGCCTAAAGGCACATTGAACTTTCCCTGTGAATTGACTCGATAAAGACCATTAAAACAAGTCTTATTAAGATAAATTAGACGAGCTGCTTTTTCTAGATCAGTCCCACCGGAGTTGTTTCGGACACTATAATAATAATCTTTATTATGTCGGATTTTATGCTCTTTTAATAGAGAAATTAATTCTTCAACACGATCTCTAACACAACAATAAGTGTTAATTAATTCGGCGTTAATATCAGTTAAAGTTGCTGCCTTGGGTTGGAGATAGAAAAAAACAGCACCACCACCTAAGAATGGTTCATAGTAATTTTTATAACTTTTGGGAAAATAAGGAATATATTGCTGTATCAACCTACTTTTACCCCCTGCCCACTTTAAAAATGGACGCGGGCTAGTTTCCTTGGGGATTTGAATTACCATTTACTTGCGATTTAACTGAAAATAATCGTGACTAAATAAAGCCAATATAACCGACGAGGCATATTTTATATTAGCTGGCTAATTTTCCGGCTGCATAGATTACAATTGAGTTGATAAAGCATATCAAAACAAACGTAAGTATATAACAAGGCAGTTTAGATTCAGATGTTTGACGGATTTTGGGATAACGTCTTTCGCTACCCCCGGTACTTAATTACTATCGTCTTAGGGCTGTTTTTGAACACCTTTGCGCCATTAGTGCCACTGTTGAAGCGCCCTGTTACCTTAATCGCCCTTTTAGGTTTATTTGTGAGCAGCCTAGTCTTTCTTACTTTCACCCTACGGGCAATGCTGGGCTTGAGTGCAATCTAGACTAGCGCTATATCGGGGCTATGCCCTACAGACGGTTGCTCTTGGCATTGCTTTCGCTAAGTACTGTCTACCCAAATTGCATCTATTTTTGTCGTACAACCTCTGTCAGGAGGCGAAATTTTTATGGCTACAAATCGCCGGGTTTCCCGCGTTGCAGAATTGATCAAACGGGAAGTTAGCCAAATGCTGCTCAACGGCATTAAGGATGACCGTGTGGGTACAGGAATGGTAAGTGTGACTGATGTTGATGTTTCTGGCGATCTCCAACACGCCAAAATCTACGTCAGTATCTATGGTACAGATGAAGCTAAGGTAGAAACAATGGCAGGCTTAAAGTCAGCCACAGGTTACGTCCGCAGTGAACTTGGGGCGCGGGTACGGCTACGTCGTACACCAGAAGTCATCTTTCTCGAAGATCGTTCCATAGAACGTGGTAACAAGGTACTGGCACTACTAAGCCAACTCAATCACGATCGTCCGCCAGAAAATCTGTTAGCAGTAGAAGACAACACAGATGAAGATGATGAATCATTTAGTGAATAAGTAACTTCAATAACAATGTAAATTCAGAACAATTAATCTCAGCAAATCCGCCAAACAGTTTACAGACGTGACTAGATCGCGTCTGTTTTAATGTAACCATAACTTAGTTCAGCGATCGGTAGTTGCATCTATACGCTTTATGTTTGCCTTGGCTTTCGTCTTGACTCTACTAGGACTTACGCAAAACTACACGCGGTAGGGGCAATACCCTGTGGGTACTTCGTTGGAGAATCCGTAGAGTTGCCGCTTTTCTAGAGACGCTCCGCATAGCTTGCTTCGACCTAGGAGTATGCGTCTACATGAATTGCCGCTAACTGAAAATTATGGTTTTGGCTGTACCCTGCGGGAAGCTAACGCAACGGTGGCTTCAAATCTTAGGGGTTGAATCCCCAACTGATTTGCTCCTCCTGCCTTTACTCAACCCTTGTACAGATGTTTATCAAAAGAAAACTGTGTAATATTAGTGCTGAAAATAACTAAGCAATTGCAATTTTACTTAAGAAATTGTTAACAGATGATAGGGTAAAAGCTTTCGTAGTGTACTTTAGCCGTTATGTTTTGCAACAGTTTATACCCTAGTATCTGACAAATATTCTTGTGTTGTTTACCCTTAGATAAATACCAGCAGTTCTAGATCCGGCTTTAAGGTAATTATTTGATATGTAAGCAATTGCAATATGAATTCTTACCACCCAGCAAATCTTGCCTAAATACAGTAATGGCAAGACTTTCAGACTTGTTGCATAAAAACCATACAACCGCCATAGCAGGTTAAGTTAACTACTCGGAATTTTTTTTGTAAAGCTGATTTTCGAGAAATGTCAGGATTCGTTGACTTTCTTAACATTTCTTGAGATAATTTCAGGAGATGTAGCGTCAAAATAAAAATAGTTCCGTATAGCAAACTACAAAATCTTAGCCACAAGTCTAATTTCTGTAATGTTTGTTCCTAATTATTAACGGGAACACTATCGTAAGTGTTAATTTGTGAGTAAAAACCATGAGTGTGAATACGGTGCCTTCTATCAATTACTACTCTCTCGATTTGATCCAAGACGAAGCACGTCGACTGGTGCAAAAGGGAATGATTAGCCGACAACAGCCAATATATACCCTCTGCCAATACATTCCAGCGAGAGAGTGGGTTTGCGTTGAATGTGAATTAGAGAAATGTGACTTTTTGTTGCGCGATCGCATTGGCGACCTAATTGGTCGTGAACAGTGGGACAACGACTAAATCAATGTTTGATTTCGGGTTTGGGGTTGGGGGTTAATTTTCGATGTGTGGATGTCACAATCAACGATCCTACGCCCAATTTGGGGAATAATCTCTGGTTTTTAATGAGCATTGCCCCATACAGAATCTTGCGTTTGTCATTAACACAGAAGCATTGGAGTCTTAATTTATATAAGTTTTCAAGTTAAAGAAGGCATCAGAACCATTTTTTCTGTATATGCTGGTGCTACAGCTTGAGTTTAATATGTAAATTCGGTGAAGCTCCTACATTGATCCGATAGAAGTGTAGGAACTTCACTTTTGACTCACAATTGACAGCATCGCTTACTTTAGGGAAGCGATCGCTTGCTTGCTGTTCAAAGGTAGAATCCGTCTGGAAAAGTTTGCTCAGTCGGGCTAACCGACACCAGTTGCAACAATAGAGGAGACCTCCGCAAGTAACTGGCTCAACTTTCGCAAAATCCCAAATTTGTATAGGATTATTTGTTAAAAAATCTCTAAAAGCAGAGAAAAATTATATAAACGATTATCCGACCTGCTCTAAATATTGATTAATGTCTTCAATAATACGGGTAAGTTCAGCTTCAGTAGTCAAGCGGATGTTGACGTTGCGGACAGTGAGCAAAACTTTGGCTGCGAAAGGCGTTGGCCAGATATTAGGATTACAGAAAATTTCTAAAAATACTTCACCAGTGTAACGATATTCCATTGGAGGCTGGGGAGTGACTTTCCCGCCGCCAGGAGTGGGTTTAGCGGCGACAGCTTTCAAGCGCTCCATCAGTTGATCTGTCGCTGTCTTTAATTCTCGTGCTGCTTGGGGTGAAAAACTGAAGGAGACAGAACCTTCAATTAGGTTCAATGTTAGAGGAATTGAAGACATAAGTTTTTATTAAAGCTTATTGATAAGTACTAATCTTACCGGAAGAAGAGACGAAGCCGCCGAGATCGACGGCAGCGAACCCCACTTTTTTGAGGATGTACCCTAGCCTTGGCACTGATATCATCGCCAGACAGATTTACACGATCGGACTTTTCTTCGTTCTGCTGTATCAGGCTGCAAAGCCGCCATCAATCTTCAGGCTTGCACCGGTGATGAAACCAGCTTCTGCACTGGCGAGATAGGAAACCATCTCGGCGACTTCTTCTGTTCGACCATACCGTTGGAGGGCAATCATACTTTTCATGGTGTCGGCAAAGGGACCTTCCGCCGGATTCATGTCAGTGTCTATCGGGCCGGGTTGAATATTGTTCACCGTGATGCCACGAGGGCCGAGATCGCGGGCAAGACCGCGTGTGAAGCTTGCAATCGCACCCTTGGTCAAAGCGTAAACAGAGCCGCCAGCAAAAGGCATTATGTCACTGTTGACACTGCCAATCATAACGATCCGTCCGCCCTCACCCATGTGGCGAACAGCCTCCTGAGTTGCCACAAAGACACCCTTGATGTTAACCGCAATCAGCCGATCAAAATCATCCATTGAGAATTGATCGATTGGGGCTAAAGTGGCGACCCCCGCATTGTTCACGAGAATGTCAAGACGACCAAAGGCTTTCACTGTCTCGGCAACAGCGTTTTTCACGGCTTCGACATTGGCACTGTCGGCGCGAAGAGCCAGGGCTTTTCCAGCAGCCGCTTCGATGGCAAGCACTACCTCGTCGGCTTTTTGCGGCGAGCTAGTGTATGTGAGAGCGACGATTGCACCATCGTTTGCGAGACGTTTGGCGATCGCTGCTCCCAGACCGCGTGAGCCGCCTGTTACCAATGCCACCTTACCTGTAAGTTTTTTGGTACTCATAATATTCCTGATTGAAACTTGCCGTCTGAGGAAAATTGACCTTCGGAATTATATGGCTCAAGTTCTTACGCAAACTCATAAGAGGATTAAATTTTCACTCATCCCTCTGGCTTGTTAATTTGTTTTTAGTGAGGGGAACGTCAAAACTCACCCCTAGGTTTACTAATTATTCGAAAACCTGTAAATATTTTTCGATTTTGCTGCTCAAATTTTGACCATTTTTTGAATGAAGCGCAGGCTTATTTATCCTTTTAGTGTAGTAAATAACACTTATTAAGCTCATCATTTATCCTAAGTAAGGATACACCTCTGATGGTCGTCATAATATCTCTAGATACAATTTTGTCTGGAGTAACTGGATGTATAAATAACAAAATTAATTAAAATATTTCTAGAATTAATGCTAAAAATATGCTGTTATTTATAAAGGCAATTACTAATAGCTATAAAGCTTGTAGCTGCTGTTAGTTATAAATAATCTCAACAGAATGGTATAAAAGATAGAGTCTATAGAGAGACTTAATTCTTACTGCGTAAGACTTTGATACATTTTATTTGTGTTTTGAGTTCTACATTAGAAGTCATATAACTTGATGTGATAAATTATCTATGCTTTACGATAACCGCGCCGAAGTACGAAAGGTTTTAATTATTACCCTACTGCTCAACCTGTTTGTAATGGGATTGAAAGCACTTGTGGGCTACTGGACAGGTTCGTTGAGTTTGCTAGCTGATGCCTTGCATAGTGTGACAGATAGCGCAAACAACGTTTTAGGATTAATTGCAAGTAAATTTTCTTCTCCACAACCCGATCGCGAACATCCCTATGGACACAGCAAGTTTGAAGCTGTGGGGGCTTTAGGAATAGCCTCATTTTTAGGAATAGCTTGTTTTGAAATTCTGCAAGGAGCAATCGAACGAATTATCAAAGGTGGTGGTGAACCTGTGAAAATATCGCCACCGGAGTTGTGGTTATTACTAATTGTGCTGGGCGTGAATATTTTTGTGGCGTTTTACGAACGTGCTGTGGGTAAGCGGGTAGGTAGCTCAATCCTCATAGCTGACGCTACACATACCATGAGTGATATTTGGGTGACAATCTCTGTAATTGGCGGCTTGATCGGAGTTTGGCTAGGTTATCAATGGATGGATTTGGTGTTAGCCTTTCCTGTCGCCTTGTTGGTATTTTGGAGTGGCTGGTCAGTTTTAAAAGAGAATTTGCCTTGGCTTGTGGATCAAATGGCGATCGCACCAGAAGCAATTCATGCGATCGCTACTTCTGCTCCAGGTGTAATTAACTGTCATGATATTGCTTCTCGCGGTGTTCTTGGTCGTCAGGTATTCATTGAAATGCACTTAATCGTAGATGCACCAGACGTAGAAACCGCTCACCACATCACCGAAGAAGTAGAAAGCCGATTAGAAGAGAGGTTCCGTCCAGTGAGGATTTTAATTCATGTTGAGCCACCAGCATATAAGTCTGAGCAAATTAGCTTTGAAACTGGAGCAAAGTAGTCTCAGCAATTCCAAATCACACTCTGTTCATTTAATGACCCACAAATGACTGCATCTTTGCGTTAATTCTTATAAGAAGCAACCAGATCAGCAACGATCGCAACTAGTTCTCCTGGATCGACTGGTTTAGGAACGTGAGTCTGAAAGCCTGCTTCCAGCGCACGGCTACGATACTCGCTATCACCATAAGCAGTTAAAGCGATCGCAGGGAGTTTTTCCCAAATATCAGGCTTCAGCGCCCGGATCTTGCGAATAAGGGTGTAGCCATCTTCACCAGGCATAGCAATATCACAAATTAAGACATCTGGCTGCAACTCAGGTAGTACTTTCAATGCTACCGCCGCCGATGGAACTGCCATAACGGTGCCTCCATCAGCTTCTAACACGGTAGTAATGTAAAAGCGGCTATCGTCATCATCATCAACTACGAGGATGTTTAAGCCAGCAAGGGGGAGAGGAGGTTCCATAACATCTCCATAAATGTTTATCAAATGAAAGTTATTTCTAATGAGCTGCTGGTTTTTGTCTTTTACCACACCCTTGGTAATTTTACTGCGATCGCGCCTATTTTCCTAGACAATAATTCAATTTTTCTAGCCACCATCTAATTGATGGTTAATTATTCGCTGGAATTTATAATTCTTGACTGGATAAAATTATATTTGTGTTTAAATTCATTTTCACAAATAATTGTTTTACAAAATTATTTGGATAATCGCTGCCTATTTTATTACAAAAAACTTGCGATTTTGCTGGGACTTTTCAATTTAGCAATTATGACATTTTTAACATCTAATTTGTATAAATTAAATCAAGCTCTTATAGGGGGTCATCTTGCCCGCCATAACTATTTAAGTTAAATGTAGAGTAGCTTACCAAAGCTATAGCCAAAAAAAATAGACAATGCCAAAACTCAAAACCAGTCAGCTCGGCATTGCCATTTAAAATATGTGAATCTAAATTACTGCAAAGAACATGAATAATCGGAAAGAGGATGAGCTATTAGTTAACTCAACTCAAAACTTAATTACTCCCATTCAATGGTTCCAGGCGGCTTAGAGGTGATGTCATAAACCACCCGATTCACCCCTTTCACTTCATTTACAATCCGCGTGGAAATCACTTCCAGGACATCGTAAGGCACTCTCGCCCAATCAGCAGTCATGCCATCTTCACTGGTAACAATTCGCAAGACAATGGGGTAAGCGTAAGTACGTTGATCGCCCATAACGCCAACACTACGGATTGGCAGCAATACAGCAAATGCTTGCCAGAAATCATGATACATACCGCGTTGGTTAATTTCTTGCCGCACAATCAAATCAGCATCGCGCAAAATATTTAACCGCTCAGATGTAACTTCCCCCAAAATGCGAATTGCCAAACCAGGCCCAGGAAAAGGTTGTCGTTGGACAATTTCTTCTGGTAAACCAATGGAACGCCCAACTTTGCGGACTTCATCTTTAAATAATTTCCGCAGTGGTTCCACCAATTTAAATCTTAGGTCTTTGGGTAAACCGCCAACATTATGATGGCTCTTAATTTTCACCGCTACCCGCTCACCAGTTTGAGGATCGGCGTTGGTGTCAGCAGATTCGATGACATCTGGATAAAGAGTGCCTTGAGCTAGATAGTCAAAATGACCAAGGCGCTTGGATGTTTCCTCAAATACATTGATAAATTCGTGTCCGATGCGGCGGCGTTTTTCTTCAGGATCCGTAACACCAGCAACCTTAGCTAAAAAGCGATCGCGGGCATTCACATACTCTACAGGAATGTGAAACTGCTCTTGGAACAGCTTTACTAATCGCTCTGGCTCATACTTTCGCATAAAGCCTTGATCGATAAACACACAAGTTAGTTGCTCGCCAATGGCTTTATACAGTAAGAACGCCAGGGTAGAAGAATCAACTCCCCCAGATAGTGCCAAAAGCACTCGCTTCTCGCCAACTCTGGTGCGAATTTCCCGAATTGCCTCTTCAACAAAAGCCGCAGTTGTCCAAGTGGGTTCGCAATCGCAGATATGGTAGACAAAATTACGAATTAATGCTATGCCACCAATAGAATGCACCACCTCTGGATGGAATTGAACGCCGTAAAGTTTCCTTTCGTGGTCAGCGATCGCAGCACAGGGGGTATTTTCTGTATGTGCCAGCAATTCAAACCCTGATGGCATTTGGGTAACTGAGTCTCCGTGACTCATCCACATCGTGGTACCATCTTCAACATTAGTGAGCAAATCTGTGGGATCGTCAATATATAATGAGGCTTTGCCGTACTCACCTCGGTCAGCCTTTGCAACTTCGCCACCGAGTTGGTTTACCATTAGCTGCATCCCATAGCAAACACCCAAGACGGGTATTCCTAAATTCCAGATTTCAGGATCGCAATGAGGAGCGTTGTCACCATAAACCGAACTCGGTCCACCAGAGAGGATAATTCCCTTGGGATTGAGTTGGCGCAATTGTTCAGAAGTAGTGCGATAGGATAAAACTTCAGAGTATACTTGAGTCTCGCGGATGCGGCGGGCAATCAACTCAGAATATTGAGAGCCGAAGTCCAGAATTATAATTAATGGGCGATCAAACCGCCCAACATTTTCCAATGTTTGGGGCGCTTGTTCTGTCGGTAGAGTCACCACTGTATTCATGATGGAAGTGTTATGTCTGTTAAGGATAGATGCTTTATGGTCTATGGTGATGCTATTATTCAGCCTGCTTAGGCTGATAATGGTATATAAGCCCTAGACAAACGCGAGGTTATGTGCGTTGGTCTAGTCCCGGAGCTAGAGATGGTATGAAAATGATAAACTTACCCTAGAGTGGTTACTTAAAAGATTATTTATTTGGATTGTTTACGATTATTCATAATAAATTAACATAATTTTCCCATCAACAGACCAGCAGTTTTACTCTTCACGATAATTTTGCGATCGCGATCGAAGAGAATTGAGCCACAGACTGTAACCTCTGTGCGCCTTTCACTATGGCTTTGAATGTATTCTTGGGAACGAACATCGATAGTTTCTGCGATCGCACTATAAACTTGATTTACCCAATCACTGCCGGTTGAAGCATCTAGGGATTTTAGATATATTAGTGCTGCTTCGGCAGTAGCACTATTAAATACAGCTTGGATATCTGGTGATTTTAAACCTGCGATCGCACAGTGCGCGGCCAAAATTTCTCGCCGTCCATCAGCTAAGTAGTGATGCGTGTGAAAAATCCCTCCAGCCAGCTTCATCAGCTTACCGTGATAGCCAAATAATAAGATTTCTTTCACGCCCATCACATCAGCTTCTACTAACATTGGGCCAAGCCAGTTAGCAGTTTTGACCAATTGTTCGGGATTAATCCCTAGTTTACGCGCTAAATCTAGGCCATTCTCGCCGATACAGAATACTAAACTCTCAAAACGACTAGCTTTATTTTGTAATTCTGCCCGAAAAACTGCAAGCTGATCGGGTGTACTCAAAGGTTGAGAAATGCCGGTTGTGCCTAAAAGAGAAAGTCCTTCAACCACACCAAAAGCAGAATTTGAAGTCCGAACAGCAAGCGATCGCCCTTCGGGTAGAATAATCGTCACTGTGATTTTTTCCCCTGGTGCTAGCATTCGTTGCAAGTTTTCTTTTAAAAGTCTTTGAGCATAAGCATAAATAGCAGGTTTGTCACCAGCATTCATCTGTCTGCCAATCCCTTCCCCACCTTTTATAATTACAGTCTCCCCCTGTTCTCGCCATTCCACCAATGCCCAAATCGGTGTATCTTTAGTCAAATCGAGATTATCACCGGGATCGCTGCGAGTTATTGCTAAAGCTGTATGTTCAGATAGTCCTGCTACTTGTTCAATTGGGATTTCGGCGATTTGAGCCGGTTCAATCAAATCTACAGAGGCAAAAGTTAGGGATTTGCGATCGTGTAACCAGTGTAAAGCTGCAACAGCAGCAGCGCAGGCAAATACGGGAAGTGTGTATCCAGAACGGGACATTTTGTAAATTTAAAAGTCAAAATAATTATTTAAAATTGTTCGCGCAGCGTCTCGTAGAGAAGACAGTTTTAGATGGCAATTTAGACCGAACTGTAGCTTACTTAAAGGTAACGACCCAAATCAGCAGCAGTAGTGAGCCTTCAACCTACAACCAACAGACTACGACTGTCCTCTGTATTTGATTGATTATGCAACCGCTTACTAAAAACTAGGATAGTTCTGACTACCTTCAAACATCGATTCTAGCTGCTCAACTGTTGAAAGAATTGCCTCTATATCTCCATCTGAAGCCAACTCCTTAATTTCCTTGAGACGTTCCAATACTGCTGCTTTCCCATCTGCAAGTAATACATTGAACTGATACCAATTGTACAGGTGATACAGCAAGTGATACGCAACACCCATATCTAGTTCATGACTGGGTTCACGTAGAAATAACTCTAAATCAACTAACCAGTCTATTGCGGCTCCAATCCCATCAACATAAGTGTGAAAAACAGCAGTTTTCAGCATCTCTTCTGGTGCATTGGGATAAGCTTGGTGGAATGCCTGTTTTGCCTCACTACTCAGGTTACTACGTTGTAGCAAGGTTTGTACAATTTCCCAACGTTGTTCTCGACTGAATTGTTTTGGCGTGTTCGCATCCTGTGACTGTTGCATCTAAGCCCATCCAATAAAGCTCACAGTATAACCAGTCTGCCTTAACTGCGATCGCCTAACCAAGTAATTCATAAATAGTCAAGATATTTGTTTAATCTATGAGGGTTGCTTTAGTCAGTCTATCAACTAACTTAAGACAAAATTTTAGTTAGACTCCCACTTCTGATAAGAGAGCTTCCATAGCTTCCCAAGAAATTCCTTGTTGAATATAACGAGGTGCTTCAGGATTATAAGGACTGGCTACTCGGTCAATATTGAGGATAATTGCCTCATCTGGTAGAACTGGTACATCTGCATCAAATGCGGTTGGACGCATCAAGGAACTGGAAAAGCCTTTGAAAATAGCAATTGTATCTTCCTCATCGGCAATTTCTACCGTTACAATTAGGACTTCTTGGGGGCGTTTAGCGGTGTATTGTTCCAGTCGCTTACCAATGGAATTCATTTTTTTAAAAGTATGGGTATGGTTGCGTAGCGACAGTTATTGTGGTGAGGCTGAACGTCCCTGTTTGCCAAGCTTAATTAGAACAAAATAGCTTAAGTAAACCACATAAATTACTAAACTAGTTATGCCAAGAAAACCTAAAAACTCAGCTTTGCTATTAGCATGAAAATATTCTTTGAATAATAATGGAATCTCAAACCAGACCTTACAATAGGCAGTCTTCATCACACTGGCAGAAAAAGCACAACCCAAAAATGGGATCAACGCTAGTGTACCCAAAATACAATAAACAGTTGTAGCCCAGCGCCAAGAGGTAAAAATAAATTTCAAAACTCCACTGGTTTGATACTCAATTTCATCATTGATATCTACCCAGAACCACAGTGAAATTGGGATTAAAATCTGAGCCATCAATCCAGAGATAAAGCTAACTGGATACTGGGCAATCATTAAGTAAATCGTGATTGCCACCAAGCTTGATACTTTCCAGTATATAGTCAATAAGCGTTGTATACTTTCTGCTTTTTGCACAAATGCCCAAATTAAAAGAATTAACGGAATAATTACCAGAAATAATACTGCCAATCGGTAATCAATCCAGATGAAAGGGCGAAACCAAACGTTATAGTCCATAGTTTTTCTCAAGCGATAAATAAAACAATTTAAACTAAGAGCAAGTATCCATAACTGACAAACTTGTAAGCTATTAGCTAGCTAGTAGTCTATCTATATTACAAACAGTTTAATCAAAGCACAAAATCTAGCCTTAAGACTGCGCTCTAACTTTTTGGGGAAAGCAAGTGGCTACCCAACTTATACCATTTCACGCAGTTTCTACTATAAACACGTTTGTAGGGGCATACAGATGTATGCCCCTACAACCAATTCATGCCTTGCAAAGATTTTTGGAAAAATTTTTAAATGGTAAGTTGTTTAATTTACTTTCCTAAATCTCTCAATTTGGCAAATAAACAAGCAACTCAAAGATCCTTAACTTAGATTTACACTTACCTGTAGTAGCGTTAGGGAACCTGTTAAAAGCCCACCTAGCAGCTATATACTTGATACTCGCGGACAAAAACCAATTTTTGTGAGTGTAAAGGTTTCCTTTTAAGAGAAAAATTCTCAAAGCTTAACCCTGATACATCCGTAACTTCAGATATTTCACCATTTTTTGTCCATTGGAGAAAATAATGAAACAGAGAGAGTACGGTTTTAGCCGGAAGTAGCGTAAAAGTGCGAAATCTCAGTAAGTAAATCTTGGTTGCTTGGTGATAAACGAACAGAAAATTCACTTATTTAAATTTCTAGTCGTCATAAACCCGGCATTCAATTGCATCTGGGTTGTCATCACAATACTGTTCTAGAGAATTTTTGGGCTTGCTTTGGCGCTTGTGGGAAGCTTCGGCTTGCAATTCTTCTACTGCATCCCAAGCAGCAGCACATTCTGGTGAACCGCTACCGTTAATGTCACAGACAGTACGCGCTTGTTCTACTTCTTCTTGGATTTTCTCTTGGATGTCGCTTGTTGCTGTTTCTTGGATGTTGGTCATTGCTTTAGTCTCGTTGTGTGTTGTTAATACTAGTATAGAAAAACTTCAGAAATGGCAGATTTTAGCTTGATTACTAACCATTCTAACTATTCAGTTCATAAGTTAGTACTTTAGCCTATTGATTTATAACCAATATAGTAAACTGCCGCATCTATAATGCATTCATCTTTATGTTTTAAGATTTTGTGGGATTAGTACCATAGATAAACAATCATACAATATATTTAGATGCATCTATTAGGGAATAACAACCCCAGCTTCTTGGGATGGAGGAGACAAAAGGCTGGCACTAATTCTTGTAGGATGCAATTCTTCCCAAAATAAAAATACATCAAAATCTACTAGCACAAAAAGAGAAAGAAGCTCAAAACTCATGGCAGACCAAATGCAGTGGGCAAATGCCCTATCAACCCGTCATTCTTTAGAAGCCGCCGTTACAGATGTGGTGGAACGAGCTGTCTCATTGTTAACAGCACCTGCGGATCTAGGACTGGTATTCATTTCGTCTGCTTTTACGAGTGAGTATTCCCGATTGTTACCTTTGTTAGCTGAGAAACTTTCTGTACCAGTGCTAATTGGCTGTAGTGGTGGAGGTGTGATTGGGACAACAGTTAACGGAGAAATCCAAGAACTCGAAGCTGAACCAGCTATTAGCTTGACTTTAGCACATCTTCCAGGGGTGAAGGTTCAAGTTTTTCATGTTGTTGCTGAAGAATTACCTGACTTAGATAGTTCTCCAGATGCTTGGGTTGATTTGATTGGTGTGCCAGCATCACCAACACCCCAGTTTATTTTGCTATCTAGTTCCTTCGCCTCTGGAATCAACGATTTGTTGCAGGGGTTGGATTTTGCTTATCCAGGATCGGTGATAGTGGGAGGACAAGCTAGTGGTGGGGGTATGGGTGGTCGTGTTGCCCTATTTTGTAATGAGAGTGACGGCGAGGAATGTCAAAGCCTTTATCGTGAGGGCACTGTTGGGATAGCTTTGACTGGCAATATTGTTTTGGAAACGATTGTAGCCCAAGGATGCCGACCGATTGGCAAACCGTTGCAAGTTACAAAAGCCGATCGCAACATCATCTTAGAGTTAGATGAGCAAGTACCGCTAGTGGTGTTACGAGATTTGATTGCTAGTCTTAGCGAACACGAACGAACTTTAGCACAGCACTCTTTGTTTGTTGGTGTGGCGATGGATGAGTTTAAGCTGGCTTTGCAGCAGGGAGACTTTTTAATTCGTGGTATTCTTGGGGTCGATCCAACAGCTGGAGCGATCGCAATTGGCGATCGTGTTCGTCCTGGTCAAAGGCTACAATTCCACCTACGCGATGCCCAAGCCTCTGCTGAAGACCTAGAATTACTCCTCCAAAGTTATCAAACCCAACGAGAATCTGAACCCTCTGCCGTCGCTGCCTTAATGTTTGCCTGTCTGGGACGAGGCGAAGGACTCTATGGTAAACCCAATTTCGATTCTGAACTATTTCGCCGCTACCTCAGCGATATTCCTGTAGGTGGCTTTTTCTGTGGTGGTGAAATCGGCCCTGTTGGTGGCAGAACCTTCTTACACGCCTACACTTCCGCATTTGGAATTTGTCGCCAGAATCAGTTATGAATTATGAATTAGACTGTTGACCATACAGCAATCTTATCTAATTCGTGAAAATTCGCCGTGTCCAGATCCCCGACTTCTTTAAGAAGTCGGGGATCTAACTTTTCACTGTCCTTCTATATTTGCAGATATATATCGAGATAAACGCTCTGAATACTTATCTATATAGACAAATATATTTTTTGTATAGGCTAGTTTAAATATTAATTTATACCTTGTATTCTCTAACAAAAAGCTCGATGATTGATTGAGGAAAGACATAGCTATAGGTTAGCTAATAATAATGCCAATATAATTCATTATTGTTTCTGATTAATTTCCCGAAAATATCTGATATTTCTCTGAAATTTATTCATGTTGGAGTGGAAATAGTCCAATGTTAGAAGGATGGATTCAAATTGCCTTAACGCTGTTAATTATAGTAGCGATTACTCCATTTTTTGGGAGCTATATGGCGCGTGTATACCTAGAGCAGAGTACTTTTCTCGACCCAGTTTTGAATCTGGTTGAGCGAGTGCTTTATGCTTTAGTTGGTGTTAAAGCCAAAGAAAATATGACGGGTTGGCAGTATGGGCGGGCAATCGTTTACAGCAACGTAGTCATGGGATTGCTACTTTTCTTTATCATCATGAGTCAAGGATGGTTGCCCCTCAATCCCACGGGGATAAATGCCCCAACTTGGGATACAGCGCTGCATACTACCATTTCCTTTATTACTAATACTAACCAGCAACATTATTCTGGTGAAACCTACATGAGCTACGCCAGCCAAATGTGGGGGTTGGGTTATCACATGTTCACCTCTGCTGGTACTGGTTTGGCAGTAGGAATTGCTTTTATTCGGGGATTGACGGGTAGATCGTTAGGCAACTTTTATGTAGACCTAATTCGCTCAATTACCCGAATTTTGCTGCCTATTTGTATTGTTGGCGGCATTGTCTTGATAGCTGCTGGTGTTCCCGAAACCCTGGCGGGTGTAGCTGTATTTCCGACTTTGGAAGATCCGAATATTAGTCAGGCGATCGCACGTGGCCCTGTTGCCCATTTTGAAATTATCAAGCAATTAGGAGAAAACGGCGGTGGCTTTTTCGCCATCAACTCAGCACACCCCTTTGAAAATCCCAGCGGATTTACTAATTTAATTCAGATCGTGGCAATGCTTTCGATTCCCACGTCCCTGATCTATACATACGGTTTGTTTGCCAATAACACCAAACAAGCGTTGTTACTCTACGGCATGATCGGGGTAATTTTTCTAGGATTTCTGATTGTTACTGCCATTGGTGAATATAACGGTAATCCTGCTGTAAATGCGCTTTTGGGCAGTCAGCAACCGAATCTAGAGGGGAAAGAAGTCCGGTTTGGTTGGGCACAATCTGCATTATTTGCCGTAAGTACAACTGGTACTATGTGCGGCGCAGTCAATAGTTTACACGACTCCTTTATGCCCGCCGGCGGTTTTATCTTTCTTTCTAATATGTTCCTGCAAATCATGTGGGGTGGACAGGGTACAGGAACAGCTTACTTGTTTGCCTATAGCATTCTGGCGGTATTTGTAACAGGTTTGATGGTGGGACGCACGCCAGAATTTTTGGGACGCAAGATTGAAAAGCGGGAAGTCGTACTTGCTAGCTTCTTGATTTTGCTAGTTCACCCCATTGCCATTTTAATTCCGGGGGGAATCGCCTTAGCTTTTCCTGACCAATTGGCAGGGATTAGTAATCCTGGCTTTCATGGCTTTTCTCAGGTGATTTACGAATATGCCTCAGCTGCTGCGAACAACGGTTCTGGCTTTGAAGGTTTAGGAGATTCACAACCTTCACCATTAGCGATCGCTAATGGTACTCAACCAACTGCAACCGCTTTGTGGTGGAACTTGAGTACCTGCTTCAGTTTACTCGCTGGACGCTATATCCCAATTTTAGGTTTGCTGTTATTAGCAGATAGTATGTCTCGCAAGCAAGCTGTTCCTTACACAACTGGTACATTACGAACCGACACCGGACTATTTACAGGCGTTACCGCAGGCGTAATTTTAATCTTGGGCGCACTTACATTCTTCCCAGTGCTGGCATTAGGCCCCATCGCTGAAGCCTTTTTTATCGCCAAAGGTATTGGCTAGTAGGGAGAGGGGAGGGGCGAGGGAACAAGGGAAATTAGAAAGTTGTTCATCCACCTCTGAACTCCGTCGTTCCACCTTTGAACTCCGTTCATCCACCTCTGAACTCCGTCGTTCCACCTTTGAACTCCGTTCATCCACCTCTGAACTCCTTCGTTCCACCTTTGAACTCCGTTCATCCACCTCTAAACTCCGTTCATCCACCTCTGAACTCCGTTCATCCACCTTTGAACTCCGTTCATCCACCTTTGAACTCCGTTCACCCACCTCAAAGACTCATGCTCAAAATTTAATATATGCCAATCACTACTGATTCTCCTTCGCCCCGTATTCCTTCTGGAACTCGTGACTCGCGCAAGCACACCCCCAAGACAGATATGCGGGGACTTTATCAAAGAGCAATTCGTGAGTCATTTGTCAAGCTAGATCCTCGAATTACTGTTAAAAATCCAGTTATGTTTGTTGTTTGGGTGGGGACAATTGTCACCTTTTTAGTAACCCTTAACCCAAATCTCTTTGGCACAATCCAGGCAGATATCAGCCAACAACGCTTGTTAAATGGGTTAATTACCTTCATTCTCTTTTTCACCCTCGTTTTTGCCAACTTTGCCGAAGCCGTAGCTGAAGGACGCGGCAAAGCACAGGCTGATTCACTGCGATCGACGCGATCGGATACGATCGCTAATAAAATCCTCCCTGATGGTTCTGTACAACAAGTCAATTCTACGGAACTGCGACGGGGCGATTTGGTTAAGGTGGTTGCAAATAATATGATTCCCGCCGATGGGGATGTGATTAAAGGCATTGGCTCAGTAGATGAGTCTGCAATCACTGGGGAATCTGCGCCAGTACTGAAGCAACCAGGTACAGATATTGCCAGTTCAGTCACAGGAGGTACACGCCTACTCTCAGATGAGTTGACAATTCGGATTAGTGCCGATCCTGGTCAAGGCTTTATCGATCGCATGATTTACTTGGTAGAAGGGGCACAACGCACCAAGACTCCCAACGAGATTGCTTTGACGGTATTGTTGGCAGTGCTAACGCAGGTGTTCTTGATTGTAGTGGCAACTATGCCGCCATTTGTTGGCTACATCGCCAACTTTATCACCACAGCCTTTGGCCCGGAAGCGGGAAACAGTTTACGTACTGGTGGTAGCGTTGCCATTCTCATTTCCCTACTGGTAGCTTTGATTCCCACAACTATCGGTGGTTTGCTCAGTGCGATCGGTATTGCAGGGATGGACAGGGTTGCCCAATTCAATGTCATTGCTACCTCCGGTCGGGCAGTAGAAGCTTGCGGCGACATCAACACCTTGGTGCTGGATAAGACGGGTACAATCACCTTGGGGAACCGAATGGCTGATGAGTTGATTCCTCTGGATAATCACTCGCTAGAAGATGTGGCGCGAGTCTCTCTAGCTGCTAGCTTGTTTGACGAAACGCCAGAGGGCAAGTCAATTGTAGTTTTAGCAGAAAAGTCTCAGGCTGCGGTAGATTTTAATATTGACAAAGCCGAAGGTGTAGAATTTTCGGCGAAAACCCGAATGAGTGGCACAAATCTACCCGATGGCAAACAAGTTCGCAAAGGAGCGGTAGATGCCATTAAGGGATTTGTCCGTTCTCGTGGCGGCTACGTTCCTGATGATATAGACGCAGCTTATGAGCGAGTTTCCCGGTTAGGCGGTACACCTTTAGCTGTTTGCCAAGATGACAAAATTTATGGTGTCATTTACCTCAAAGATATTGTCAAACCTGGTCTGCGGGAGCGATTTGACCAACTCCGCCGCATGGGTGTTCGCACCGTCATGCTCACAGGTGACAACCGAATTACTGCTTCGGTAATTGCTGAAGAAGCTGGGGTGGATGATTTCATTGCCGAAGCGACTCCAGAAGACAAAATTGAGGTGATTCGCTCCGAACAATCTCAGGGTAAACTGGTGGCAATGACCGGGGATGGTACTAACGATGCACCTGCTTTGGCTCAAGCAAACGTCGGTGTGGCAATGAACTCTGGGACGCAAGCTGCCAAAGAAGCTGCTAACATGGTGGATTTAGACTCTGACCCCACGAAGTTAATTGACTTAGTAACCATAGGTAAACAGTTGCTAATTACCCGTGGAGCCTTGACAACATTCTCCATCGCTAACGATATTGCCAAGTATTTTGCGATCATTCCGACTATCTTTGCGGCGGCTGGAATCGGCGCACTTAATATTATGGGATTAAAGAGTGCCCAATCTGCGATCGTCTCGGCGTTGATTTACAATGCCTTGATTATTCCGGCACTCATTCCGTTAGCACTCAAAGGGGTGAAATTCTTACCTTTAACGGCAGATCAACTGCTACGCCGCAACATCTTCATCTATGGACTTGGTGGCATTGTTGCTCCCTTTATTGCTATCAAACTGATAGATATTATCTTACCTTTGTCTTAATTTACTATGAAACCTGTTCGTATCCGCCGCACTATCCTTGCATCGCAAGTACTTGAAGAAATAACTGATATCTGGTGTCAATGGCGTAGACAAAAACTGCCACTGTATTTATTCTTGGCAATGTGTTTCAACCTAGTGGTTGCACCTCTAGTCTATGCAGCTACTGGCGAACAACTTTCCCGCAGTCAATCTTGGGGATTGGGACTGTTAGGAATAGTGACGCTAGGGCTTTCTATCTATTTATTTTTTGTAATGTTTGTACCGGAGAAATTCTAATGAGTTTTGCACGTGAAGCTAGTAGAGCAGTTCGTTCTACCCTGGTACTTTGGGTTATTGGAGCGATTATTTATCCTTTTGGGATGATTGCCATTGGGCAGACTGTGTTTCCGTTTCAAGCTAATGGTAGTTTACTAAAAAATAGCGCAGGTCAAGTTGTGGGTTCTGCTTTGATTGGTCAACCTTTTACTAGCGATCGCTATTTTAACAGTCGTCCCAGTACCACTAGTTACAGCACAGCCGATCCCAAAAAGGACGATGGGGGAGTTTTGAAAACTGGGGTTTCTGGCGCTAGTAACTTGGCTCCCAGTAATCCCGCATTACTCGAACGCATCAAAGGTAAAGATGACCCAGATCCAAGTAAAAAAATTGAAGGCGATCTGACTCGTCTGAAAACAACAGGTGTACAGCCGACTGGCGATTTAATCTACACCTCTGGTTCTAGCCTTGACCCCCACATTACCCCCGAAGCTGCGATCGCACAAATTGCGCGAGTAAGCAAGGTACGAGGATTTCAGCCAAACCAACTAGAAACTTTGATTGCCCAAAACACAGATGGACGCTTTCTCGGCATCTTTGGTGAGTCTGGAGTTAATGTGTTGAAGCTGAATTTAGCTTTGGATCAGATTAAGAAATAAAGTTATGGGAAATAGTAGAGACGAGAAATTTTGCGTCTCTACTGTTCAGAATTATCTCAGACTCGTTTTTCATGATTAATATTGAAAGCCTCAATATCTCGTATTAATGAACAACGTAAGCAGTTACTATAATTGTTTACTAAGAACTCATCGAGAGTATTTTATGGGTTAGAAACCGAGTTTTTTCAACAAAATTTTTCCAAAATTATTGATGATGTCATTAGCCAATGTCATGGTTCTTTAAAAATATAGCCAACTCTAGTTCAAATTTGCTACTCTTACAAAGATAAAAAGGATTTACCGCAAATAAGAGTCAAAAATAAGAAGATAAAGTCAAAAAATGGCGCAAAATTGAGCGAAATTCCATCATAAACTCTTAATCTGGCAAACAAAGCATAAGCAAGTCTTTACGATTCTTCATCTGTAAAAATTTTGTCAGATATGGCTTAAATAACAGCAATCTGATAAGATTTCAAATTAAGTAGAATAACTGCTTGTTATCTTTTTCTTTAACCCATTAATTTCGGGTATTTTTTAGGAAAGGAAAATAAAAAATGTCTCATCTATTGTGGAAAACTCTGGTACTAAGTCCAGTAGTTTTGGGAGTGACGGTGTTGGTTTCCGCTAGGGCTATAGCTACCGAAGTAGCAGGCTCTTCTGAAGATATAAAGGCAAAAACTGCTCAGACAGAAGCACCAATATCTTCTGATGCTTCAACATTTATTCAAACAGAGCAACCAAAAGTTAATCAGCTATTGGTTGCCCAAAAGACTGATGATAATAAGGTTTTAGAAGAGGTTAACCGCTACAGCACTGAGGGTAAGAACCAAAATTCACTGTCTCAAGTTACATCAGTTTCTCAGTTTTCTGATGTACAGCCGACTGACTGGGCGTTCCAAGCTTTACAATCCCTGGTTGAACGCTACGGTTGTATTGCTGGATACCCAAATTCTACCTATCGTGGCAATCGGGCACTGACTCGTTATGAATTTGCCGCAGGTTTGAATGCTTGTTTAGATCGGGTTAATGAACTGATTGCCACAGCGACTGCTGACTTGGTGACAAAACAAGATTTGGCGACCCTCCAGCGTTTGCAAGAAGAATTCTCGGCAGAACTAGCAACTTTGCGTGGTCGAGTTGATGCTGTAGAAGCACGGACTGCTGAACTAGAAGCAAATCAGTTTTCTACTACAACCAAGCTTGTGGGTGAAGCTATTTTTGCCGTTAGTGATATTTTTGGCGGCAACACTGGCGATGCTAATAATACTGTTTTCCAGGATAGGGTACGTTTAGACCTGCAAACCAGCTTCACAGGTAAAGACGTTTTACACACCCGTCTTGCAGCCGGTAATGCACTAGCCTTTAATCAAGTGGATAATGCTGGTGTTCCTATCAATACTGCTGAAGGCACACAAACTTTTCAAATCGGTAGCAGTGTTAACAACAGTGTCAATATAGACTGGTTGGCATATTACGTACCCATAGGCCCAGTTGAAGCTTATTTTGCGGCTACCGGAGGTATTCATAGCGATTATGTTGCCACTAATAATCCTTACTTTGAGGACTTTGATGGTGGTAATGGTGCTTTGTCTACCTTTGCTTCTGAAAGTCCCATATATCGCATTGGTGGTGGTGCCGGTGCTGCATTGACTATACCTTTTAGTAGCGGTGGCAGCTTTTTCAAACCAAGTTCATTGACTGTTGGTTACTTGGCATCAAATGCTAATAATCCTGGAGCCAATCAAGGTTTGTTGGAGGGTAACTATGCGGCTCTTGGACAGTTGAACTTTAGTGTTGGCGATCGCTTGGCGATCGCTGCTACCTACGTTCATGGTTATCATGGTGCTGGAGGCGGTAATTTATTTGATCTAGGTGGTGGTTTGGCTAGTGCTAACCGCGTCGTAGGTACTAATCAAGCTAACACCCTAAGTACTCTCAGCGCATCTTCGAGTAATTCTTACGGTATAGAAGCAGCCTTCAGACCCAGCGACAAACTTTCAATTAGTGGCTTCGTTTCTTACCACGATATCTCCGGCTTTGGTGCTGGTGATGATTATGAAGCTTGGAGCTACGGTCTTGGGGTAGCGTTACCTGACTTCGGTAAAAAAGGTAACGTTTTAGGTATTTTTGCTGGTGCAGAACCATATTCGTTTAACCGACCAGGTTTTGTTGGTAATGATATCCCTTATCACTTTGAAGGCTTCTACAAGTATCGCGTGTCAGATAACATCTCAATTACCCCTGGTGTCATCTGGTTGACCTCGCCTGGTCAAAGCAGCGCTAACGACGATGCAATTATCGGTACTCTGAGAACAACTTTCACCTTTTAAAAGATTTGGCGATCGCAAGTCCAATCTAGGAAAAGGTTAAAAGGCAAGGGGGAAAGGTGAATTTAAATCCTTTCCCTCTAACCGAAAAGTTTTGTATTTGGGTTGAAATAGCGTTTTTACTGTCTGGAGTAATAGACAACTGGAAGAAATGCCAGGACAAATAGTTTACCAATCCAGATAAACCTTCAAATATCGGCCCGGAATACCATTTAAAATTACCTTATTCACCTCTATATGAAGATACTGGATGTCTCTTGACTTACTTAGTCTTGTAGAGTGCCAGACATAGCAGCAAATATGATTCGACATCCAGCTTAAGGGCTGTGATATTATGGGAGACTGCTGCATACATTTAGAAAAACTAGCAATTGAATCAATCATGGCCCTGACGCAACTGCGGAAACAAGAAATAATTTCCAATTACCAAGTTCACGAAACCGACACTGGTTCGGCTGATGTCCAAGTTGCCATGTTAACTGAGCGCATTAACCGCCTCAGCGAACATCTCCAGGCAAATAAAAAAGACCATTCTTCTCGACGGGGACTGTTGAAGCTAATTGGTCAGCGTAAGCGTCTTCTAGCCTACATATCGCAGGAAAGCCGTGAAAAGTATCAAGCTTTGATCGCTCGCCTCGGTATTCGTGGATAAGGACTACCGCTTATGTCTGCTGAAGAATCTGAACGCAGTCGCTTGCCCTTTGAACCAAACAAAAAGCGCCAAAAACCCGCAAAAACTCAAAGTAAACCAGCAGCACAGCCACAAGAATCTGGCAAACAGGCTGATAAAAAACTGACTTACACCAAACAAGAGATGGCTATTCCTCAAGTAGTCAGCCAGAGGATGATCCGACGGGTGGCTGGTTTCTGTGGCGTACCAACAGCTTTGGGCATTAGTGTCCTGGTTGTTAGCTATCTGCTTGCTATCTACTCCGACATCCAACTAGCTCCCATCGCCGTGTTATTGGTGAACATGGGATTATTTGGTTTGGGGGTCTTAGGCATAACTTATGGCGTTCTCTCTGCCTCTTGGGATGAAGAAAGAGTCGGAAGTTTGCTTGGTTTGGGTGAGTTCAACACCAATTGGGGACGAATGGTGACAGTTTGGCGCGAAACTCGCCAAAAAAACTCATAATTAATGGCGCTCAGGTATTAGGTAACTGCGGTATTGGGTAAATGAAGAAGTGAATGTTGAAGTTGAAATTTTATAACTTCAACATTGCTAATTAAAATTACATAATCTTTTTATACCTACATCCAGCTACCCAGTAGTAAAACTACTGACTGAGCGCTATAATTTTGTCTATTTATTTTGTAAATAAATTTTGTTTTTAACTATTCGTAATTAGGGCAATAGGCAACAATAAAGTTAGCCCATTTACAAAAAATTTTACTCCATTAATCAGGAAATTTCACATGATTATAGTAATGAAAACTGGTTCCCCAGAAGCGGAAATAAACCGCATTGATGAGGAACTAACTAGCTGGGGGCTAACTCCAGAAAAAATTGTTGGTCAACATAAAGTAGTTATTGGTCTTGTAGGTGAAACTGCTAGCTTAGATCCATTACAAATTCAGGAACTTAGCCCCTGGATTGAGCAGGTGTTACGGGTAGAGCAGCCTTACAAACGAGCCAGTCGCCAATACCGTCACGGTGAGGCTTCGGAAGTAGTAGTTAATACTCCTAATGGAGCAGTGGTATTTGGTGAACATCAGCCTTTGGTAGTCGTTGCCGGTCCTTGCTCAGTAGAAAATGAAGAAATGATTGTAGAGACGGCACGGCGCGTCAAGACAGCTGGAGCAAAATTTTTGCGCGGAGGGGCATATAAACCCCGAACTTCACCTTACGCCTTCCAAGGACACGGCGAGAGTGCTTTGGATTTATTAGCAAGGGCGCGGGAAGTTAGTGGGCTAGGTATTATTACAGAAGTGATGGATGCGGCTGACCTGGATAAAATTGTCGAAGTTGCTGACGTGATTCAGGTAGGAGCAAGAAATATGCAGAATTTCTCCTTGCTCAAAAAAGTGGGAGCGCAGCCGAAACCAGTTCTCTTGAAGCGGGGAATGGCGGCTACTATTGAAGATTGGTTGATGGCAGCCGAGTATGTTTTGGCATCTGGCAATTCCAATGTAATTTTGTGTGAAAGGGGAATACGCACCTTTGACCGCCAATATACGCGAAATACGCTGGATTTATCGGTAGTGCCAGTGTTGCGGAAACTGACTCACCTGCCAATTATGATTGACCCCAGCCACGGCGTAGGTTGGTCTGAGTTTGTGCCTTCAATGGCAATGGCTGCGATCGCAGCTGGCACAGATTCCCTGATGATAGAGGTTCACCCCAATCCTGCCAAAGCCTTATCCGACGGGCCCCAATCTCTCACACCAGACCGTTTCGATAACTTGATGCAAGAATTAGCAGTAATTGGTAAGGCAGTGGGACGTTGGCAGCAACCAGCTGTGGCTCTGGCTTAAAATTTAATTGCAACTTCTTGCTAGGCATAAATAAATAAATTAGGCGTTGCAGAACAGTGGGATGAATTGTGGCAAGCTCTTGAGGCAGGGGCTAGTAAGTCAAAAGGTAAAAGTAAAAAGTAAAAAGAAAAGAATTAAGAATTAAATTTCAAGACTTCATCAGTTCTCTTTTGCCTTTTGCCTTTTTACTTTTGACTTCATCTTGGGGAGGCAGAGGAAGCGGGGGGGGAATTTAAAAGTTGCCAAATCATCCGTAAATATGCAACTCCGGATTTTTTTGTATATTGTAATCATGCCTACCTGTTTATTGCAAATATGAAATAAATCCCCTTTAGAATATTTCTAAAGGGGATTTATTAACACAAACTAAAGCTATGAAAAAAGAACTCTGCAATCAATATTAATGGGTAATACTTTTTTGCAGTTGTAGACTTTTTTATCTATATATATAGCGAGCAGGTATCCACTGCTGACCACGATTTGTTCGCACCCAACGTCCAGGAACCAATATCCTCCTTCTCGCTTGAACAGGGGTATAAACCCTAACTGGCGCTGGTTTTTTGATTATTCTAACTGGAGTATGCCGCCTAACTGGTGGTCTGATTTGAGCATCAGCTTGGGAAGGGATAAAGGTAACAGCAATTGGTAAAATCAGTGCTGCGCTAGCAAGAATTCGCTTAATATTCATTGTCAAATCTTTCTTCTATGATTTAGACATCAAATAGATTAAATTCAATTCAAAGTTTTATCTATTTGATAACCAAATAATAGCACTTGAAATAGCTATTCACTAGTGAAAAAGGTAACTAGCTTAACCCTGACTAATGTCATGATTAAAAAAAATTAAAAATGGCTAGTCTATGAGTTTTGATAGAATATTTAGTCTCAGTATCTAATTTAAAAGTCAAAGATTTCGATGTTTATGGCAGTGCATAATCTATGGTTATTGCAACTCAACTTTGCCACCTGAAAAAAAAGGACGGGCACAATACCCATCCGAGAAAATTCCCTGTTAATCAATTGATAGTCAAACTTTTATTGCACTTGCGTGGGGAAAGCACCAGGTTGCACAGCTATGTTAAGATTCTGCCCATTGCGACGTAATTCCATACGTAAATCGCCCCCGATTTGGCTATTTTCTACTACCTTTTGGACACTGTTGGCATCTGTGACTGCTTGCCCGCCAAGCTTTTGGATAACATCACCAGCACGTATCCCTGCTTTAGCAGCTGGTGAATTTGGCACAACTTTTACAACTAATACACCTTTATCTTCATCCACACTCAAACCGCTATTGGGATCTGAGTTGATATTTTGTTTTAGCTGAGGTGTTAACCCCACCATTTGAATTCCCAGGTAAGGATGTTCTACTTTACCTGTAGCTATTATTTGACTGGAAATGCGTTGTGCTGTGTTGATGGGAATAGCAAAGCCTAATCCTTGTGCCCCTTGGATTATAGCTGTATTCATGGCAATTACTTGACCACGGGAATTTAGTAGGGGACCGCCGGAGTTACCGGGGTTAATAGCTGCATCAGTTTGAATATACTCTACTCGCTTATCAGCAGCGCCGATTAGATTGCTACTGCGTCCGGTAGCACTAATGATTCCGGTAGTTACTGTATTATCTAGTCCAAGGGGGTTGCCGATCGCGATCGCCCATTCTCCCGGTTGCAGTTGATCTGAGTTACCCAATGCTACTAACGGCAGATTATCCGCCTGAATTTTGATCACAGCAACATCGGTCAACTCGTCTTTTCCTAACACTTTTCCTTTAAAGCTACGCCCATCTTTGAGTGTTACTGTCACTGTATCAGCACCATCGACTACATGGGCGTTGGTAAGAATACGACCATCAGCACTAATAATAAAACCTGAACCAGTACCTCGTTCTACCCGATTCTGTTGTTCTGGCATTTGAGAGCCAAAGAAACGTTGGAAAAATGGATCGTTAAATTCATTTGGTATCTGACTTTTTACGGTTCGGGAAGAATCAATTCGTACTACAGCCGGCCCGACCTTTTGCACAACTTGGGTAACAAAGTTAGGATCTGTGGCAGCTGATAATGGAGGAGCGGCATTTACTCGACTCGCTGCCAAATTAGATGCACTCTCAGACACCTGCTGAGAATGTCCAGCCATGTAGCCACCTGCCAATGTCATACCTGATCCCAGCAGCACCAGCGATAGAGAGGCGGCAGCCTTTTTCCAGGGTGCTTGATTATGGTATTTGGTGTCAGCAGTGTTGGATAAAATGCTATTTGATGGGTGTTCTCCATCACGAGATTGGTTTTGCATTGCTGTCTGGAAGGATATTTAAAGGATATTTAGATGTATTACTAATGTAGATATGATTTGTGACAGTTTTGTTGCAGAGGTATTGCGTTGTTGTGAAAGCTTTGGTATTTTACTAAACCTTATTGGAATATACTCATTCGTAGGGTTACACAGTTGTCATGCTTGTCAACTTAGAGCCAGAGCGGTTTCTAACCAACAATTTTACGTTAAGTTGACTGCATGTTTTATACCATGTGTGAAGGAATGAAAATGCCACAGGGGAAAATCTTACTGAAACCTGGCACTTTATGGAAAAGTGTTAAAGAACGAACTGAACATGCTTTGCAATGTGGGGCGTTACTGTCGATTCCGACAGAATTTGAATTTATCGAACAGGATGGCATACGCTTTTTAGTGCGGATTTTGTCTAATCTGAATCGTAAAAAAGCAGCTAAGGAGAAACAGGAAAAACAATCTGTTGTCTCTGGTCAAGAATTTAATCCTTTTTTGCCTTATGAAGAGGATTTATTTGTGGCGGATATCTCTGATACTCATGTATGTATTTTAAATAAATATAATGTTGTCGATCGCCATCTGCTAATCATCACCCGTGCCTTCGAGGAACAGGAAAGTTTACTGACTCTGGAAGATTTTGCCGCTATGTGGGCGTGTTTAGCTGATTTCGATGGTTTAGCATTTTACAACAGTGGCAAAAGTGCAGGTGCTAGTCAGCGACACAAACACTTACAGTTAGTTCCACTACCACTTGTACCTTCAGGACCGCAGATACCTATTGAACCTCTACTGAAGGCAGGACAATTTCAGGAAGCGAACGTAACTTTAGCAAAACTTCCTTTTGTAAATGCTTTTGCGCCGCTAAATCCTGATTGGATGCGATCGCCATTTACAGCAGCCCAAGCAACACTAGAAGTTTATCGCAGTTTGCTAGGGGCTGTGGGTTTAGATGCAAAGCAATTGGGTGCTTACAATCTACTAGCGACACGAGAATGGATGTTGATCGTACCGCGATCGCAGGAGCATTTTGAGTCTATCTCTGTGAATTCATTAGGATTCGCTGGTACTTTGCTAGTGCGAAACGCAGCAGAAATGGAAATTCTCAAAGCCCAAGGGCCGATGACTATCCTCAAGAATGTTGCTATATCCTAATATTGATTAGTCATTTGTCCAATATTAAATTTGTGAAGCCTCTACTTGACGACTGTTAATTTTCTCTCTAGATCGAATAAGAAGCCGTGGATATATTCTTCAGTCCATTCGGCACCATAGAAGCGTTTAAACATCCCTCGTGCTGGGTCTTTTTCAGCCCGATATCGTAGATATCGCAGTTGGGCTTGCTTAATGGCTACTAAATTTTGGGAATCTGTTACAGCTTCTGCCTGCTCTACGAAATCTAGATAAGCTTTTAAATAGTCTTTGAAAGCGGCAAACACCTGAGTTTCTACTACAGCCGTTTCTTGGGGACGAGTCCACAGAAAAGCGGGAGAGAAAAAGGGCTGTGCTTCTTCTGGGAAATCTCCTCCCCAAGATAGATGCTGTTGATGGGCGTGGAAAATAGGCAGAATTGGTTCAGTATATTTTGCCTGATATGCTGAATCATCCCGAAATAGGGGCTGCATATCCAAAGCAATTAGGTGTCCTCCTGGTAATGTCACCAGATCCGCCCCAAAAAAGGGTAAATCGTAGTTGAGGTGGGGGAAAATCACAAAATTCAGCACTTGTAGCGAATTACCACCCTGGACATGAGCTGCACGAATTTGGCGCAATTTTGCGGTTTGAAAGGCGTAACTAGTGGTGACAACTTCTTCTTGATTTTTGCCCTTGCCCACAACAGCACTGTTGGACTCAAACCCAGTGGGGATGGGATAGGGTTCTAAATCCAAGCGCGATCGCATGTAGGCGATCGCATAATCGAGAAATGGCTGATACAGTGTCACGTCGCTTCGCTCCGAATTCATAATCCCAATGCCCAATGCCCAATGCCCAATTCCTGTTATCTTTTACTTGCACTAACTGCTAGAGGAACGGCATCTTCAAATAAGAACTCATGAAGAAAACGCTCCGCCCATTCATGACCAAAGTAACTGCTAAACAAACCAGATGCTGGATCTCGGTCTGCACTATATTGGTCATAGTCTTTTTGGGCTTTGACAATCCGTTGGATATCTTCTGGATCGTGAAGCGCTTGGGCATCTGCTAGCATTTGCCAATACAAGTTTAAATAATCTTGAAAAGCTTCAAAGACTCGCGTTGAAACTGTTTCAGCATCTGTTTTGGCAAACAAGAGGTACTTAGAAAAATACTGGTTGGCATCGTAAAACTTCATTTCTAAGTTTTGCGCCAAATCCGGGTATTTATTATGGAGATATTTTAGCGGAGCTATATATTTGTTTTGATAATCTTCATCCTGGAACAAAGGCTGAAAGTCAAGCACAATTAGATTTTTGACTTTGCCAAAGGATAAAAAATCAATCCCTAACAGAGGTAAATCGTAGTTATGACTAGGATAAACCACGCTGTTAAAAATTTGGGCGCTTTCCCCGGCATCAATATAGGTATAGCGAATTTTCCGCAACTCTTGAGATTGGTAACACCAACTGCGAATAGTTGCAGGGTTTCTGCCGCGATCGCTAACTTTGAATTCCAAACCAGGGGGAATGACCCTACTTTGTAAATCAAAGCGCTGAAATAGCTCTTTTTCTAAAAATTCCAGGAAAGGTTTATACATGGAACATGATTTGTTAACCCTTGCATGAAAATAAGTGATGGCAATCATACACGTCTCATTTATGAGAAACAAAGCAACATTCCTTAATGGGGATTGGGAATTGAGCATTGGGTATTCTTTCTTAATTCCCTATTCCCCATTCCCCATTCCCCATTCCCCATTCCCTACTAACGCCTAGCATGATTCTGAGCGATCATTTGCTCTAGCAGTTCTTGGGAAACACAGCGACGTTCAGAACAATAAGCCATTAAGTTGACACCGTTCATCATTCGCACGGTACTAACCCTGACACGAAAATCATCAGTAATAAACCAACAACGTTCTTGACCTTGGTTATTGTCATAGTCAGTATCAATCGTCAGCACTCCATCATCGGCAAACCGATACTGGCTGACAACGGGAATGCTCTCAACATAGCCTTGGTTACGGATCAGTTTTCCAGAACGCCTCGTTTCGTCGGGAATATCAACCAAAATGGCAGCATTATCATTAGGTAGCCTGGTGTCTAAGTTAGCCTGCCATGCAAAACTCGCACCGCCTGTTGCTTTAGTTGGGTCTATGCCTTGGTCTTTACAGACTTCTTGGACTTTAGGATCGTCCTTTTCCATGACTTTAACGATCAAATTCGACTGCCCAGACTCATCCGCCGCCGAGTCAAAATGGTGAACGGAACGTTCCGTAAACCATGTACCCTCACTTTTACGGAAGAAGTCGATCATTGACAAGGGCGGTATTAGATGCATCTGTTTTAAAACCTCTTTTTATCAAATTTTGCCGTTATTGAATACTGAGCAATGAGATGAAGTCCCAATTTCGCTAAAGTGTAGAATAACTCCAAAAGTTATATTTTTATCAACTGATGACAAATAGTGAAATTCAACTTATTACTAGCGATGCCTACGGCAACGGCTTTGCCGAACGCTCCAGTCCAACTCCAGAAATATTAAAAGCCCTCAAAGCCGGAATCCCTCTGGATTGGGTCGATTTGTACCAATTCAATCTCAAGGAAGTTGATTTACAACAAGCTAACTTGAGCAAAGCCAAGCTACTAGGAGCCGACCTCAGTGAGCTAGTCTTGAGTAATGCCGATTTGAGTGGCGCAGATTTGCGAGGCGCTAATCTGCAAGGAGCCGATTTGAGTGGGGCTAATTTGCAGGGAGCCTATTTAAACCGTGCGAACCTCCAACAAGCCAATCTCAGTGGCGCAAATTTGGAAGGAGCCAAATTGCAAGTAGCACGTTATGATGCACATACGAAATGGCCCCAAGAATATAACTACAAAGCTTCGGGAGCTGTAGGTCCGGGTGCTAATCTCAATGGTGCTTTTCTTAACACAGCTTCTTTACGAAATGCAGATTTACAAGGTGTTAATCTGCGTGGAGCCTACCTGAGTGGTGCTGACTTGACAGGAGCAAATTTGCAAGGTGCGGCTTTAAGTGGCGCTGATTTGACGAAAGCTTATTTGACTGGGGCTTGTTTGCGGAATGCTCGATTGACTGGAGCCGATTTGCGGGATGCAGACCTGCGAGCAACTGACCTCTGTGATGCAGAGATGGAGCATCTTCAAAGTATCGCTGGTGCAGATTTTACTTTAGCCCAAGGACTTACAGAAGCAACTAAAGCTATGCTTAAAAGCCGCCCATATTCAGAACTTGACGTTTGGAACGCTTACACTCGCACAACAACTCGTGAGAGTTTGAGTGCTTGATCGTGGCAATTTTAGATTTTAGATTTGGGATATCAATATCAAGTTCGCTTAATTACTTGATAATTCAAAACTCTCCGCGTCAGCCGTCATTAGAAGTACTTATCCGAATATGGTATGAGTGCAAGCCGTGCTCCTAGTGGGCTAAATAAATCTAAAATCCAAAATTTTTTTGTTCTGTTGTGACTTTACAACAGTTGCCAGTTCTTTTTTAAGAGTGCTAAAAACGTAGCGTATCCTTCAGAAAAACCCGGTGGATCGGGTAAAGCATATTGGGGAAATTCTTTATACGATCGCCAGGCTTCCGAAGCTTTATGTCGCAAATGTAAAGCAGATTCTGAGGAACCTGGTGGTCGCCAAGTCATTTGACCAGTTTGTATCTCAGTCACAAATGCCTCCTCATCTCGAAAAAGTTGATCTTTTCTTCCAGATTTTGGCAGATTACCCGGATATTTTGGTCAAATTTAAGGTAAAAAAACATTTTGCCTATTGTTGAAATAAATCTTATCACAAGATTCGGCACAAACCCACATCGCTATTGTGGCAACAAGTCTTCTAAAGCAGCTCCGACAACTCGGTGATCCTCATCCTGTCTAAGTTGGTTCAGGGCTGCTTTTGCTTCCGGCTCGTCAAAGCGCTTGAGGGCATAGCTAACTCGCACGCGCATCCGCCAAGATTCATCATTCACTAACGTTAGTATTTGGGATAGTGCCGCAGTATGTTGGCTAGAATCAGCTAGTAAACTGAGTCCATCAACAGAGGATTCCTGAACTGTGAAATCTTCATCTTTTAAACCTTGAACGCAGATATCGAATAGCTCTTCAGGACAATTCATTTCAGCGATCGCAGCTAAAATACTCCGCTTAACTAGCCAATGGTCATCTTGATAAAATGCCATAACTAGATGAGAAACTGCGACTCTACCAAATAGTGACAAAGAATTGGCCGCCTCAGCTCGCACGTTGGGGGTATCGTCAAATTTCATAATTTGCATCAAAGCAGCAAAGGATTCTGCTGATTGTTGATTACCCAAACCCCTGGTTACAAAAGAACGCACCAAAAATTCTGAGTCATGAAGTTTACTTGCTAAAAGAGGAACTGCAACTTCTGATTCATAATCATTGAGGGCTGCGATCGCCTTCAAACGAGAGTGAAAATCCGGGTTCTTCAGTTCAGTTTGGATTTGATCGATTTCCATAGGTGCATTTGGTAGAGCTATCTTTACTTTATTTTACAGATGTCAAAAAATAGCGATCGCATTTGGGAAGATTTAACGCAATACCCTAAACTCTTAACCAATGACTCAATTAAGCGAAACCGTCAAAGAATTAATCGCCAAAGCTAGAATTATTAGCTTTGCTGAGTGGGATAAGTCTCATACCAAAGCAGCGATCGCCATATTTCAAGCTGCGGATGATGCTTTTCGTTATCTGAGCGACGAAGATTTATTACAGATTCAAACCAAGTCATCCGATAATTCTGAGTTGATTCCTGTTGCTGTGTTGTTACGCGATCGCGCCGCCGAAATTGTTGATGAAGCTAGAGAGCAGGTTTTGACGACCTATCCTGAAATTATCCAGCCTGGAGGTGGTCTTTATCCACCTGAACGCGCCCAAGCTTGCTGGCGAGATTTTTGGCATTTTCTCCGTTGTATTACTTATGGCATAGCAGGTGGACACGCTGACTATACAAATCCCACAGGACTGCACTATATGAACTTACTCTATCAGGAATTACAAGTTCCATTAGATGCAATGCTCTTAGGTTTAAAAAGCATTAAAGCTGCTAGTTTGAAACGCTGTCCAGCCAATCAGCAAGAAATTCTTAATCCTTATTTTGACCATTTAATCACCCAACTGGATACTTTTCAAGTTCGGTAAGGTAAGTGAGCGTGAATAATTCAAGGTTTTTAGTCACGGCTAGAGTTGCTTACTAAGAACCAATTTAATTGAATTTACATTACGTAATATAGTTTGATTTATTCTTGCCCACTTACCAAAATTAACTTTGGTGAATCAGCACTATAAATACTCTTGCTCAAGGGAAAACAACAATAGGATCGCCTGCATCCCAATCTCAAATCAAATTCTAAAAACAAGCTTAAATTTCTCTAAAGTATTATCTAACTTCACAAAAATTAATAAATATGGTTTCGGCATCGTATCAGAATGTGTAAAGGCATTTGATGTAAAAACTTAAATAATTAAAACTAATAAGGATTTAAAGTCTCTATGACCTCTCCTTTTTCACAAAGATGTAAAGTTTTTTAACATCTGCTGAATTCCTTCTCATAAAAAAATCTAGTTGTTAACTGGGAGATAGTTTGAATAGCTTTTAGACCAGCATCATGATTAGGGTTTGCTCAATTCTGCCGTCAGTTGTCATATAGAAAGATATTTAACGCACTTTAAAAAAATAAAGTTTTACAAATGCTAGTCAGTAGCAAAAATAACTGACAACTGAGGCTAAATTCTACCCATTATGGGGTTAGGATACTCAAAAATTTCATTTAATTCGCGTTTTTAAGGAGATACTTCAATGTCACTATGGGCTATTGATTCACCTAATGTTGAACTGCGTCCGAATACCAGCGAAAGTGAATTACAAACACTGATTCGGGCGGTTTACAAACAGGTTTTGGGGAATGCTCACTTGCTAGAAAGTGAGCGCCTAGCTACTGCTGAATCGCAATTGCGCGATCGCAAAATCAGCGTCCGCGAATTCGTCAACATCGTTGCGAAATCAGAACTCTATCAATCCCTGTTTTTCAGTTCCTCTTCCCAGTATCGGTTCATTGAACTGAACTTCAAACACCTGCTAGGTCGTGCTCCTGCCGATCAAGCAGAAATCGCCGAACACGTCCGTATATATAACGAACAGGGCTATGATGCTGAGATCGAATCCTATATCGATAGCCAAGAGTATCAGCAGAATTTTGGCGAGAATATTGTTCCTTATCCTCGCAGCACTAGCTCCCAAATAGGAATTAAGAATGTTACCTTTAACCGCACCTTTTCCTTATTGAGAGGAGTAGCAAGCAGCGATAGCGATCGCAAAGCCAAACTGATCAGCGATATAGGTGCAAATTTACCTACATCCATCAAGCGTCCCGTTGCTGGTTCTAGTGTAAGCAGCACTGGCAAACGCTTCTTGATTAAGGCAGTCAAAGGTTCAGGTAATCTCCGTACTCGTGTGGGCAACCTTGAATATGTAGTTAACTACAACCAACTGTCTGGACAAGTGCAAAAC
Organism: Nostoc punctiforme PCC 73102; assembly: GCF_000020025.1. Taxonomy (GTDB): domain Bacteria; phylum Cyanobacteriota; class Cyanobacteriia; order Cyanobacteriales; family Nostocaceae; genus Nostoc; species Nostoc punctiforme. The sequence goes on from NC_010628.1 coordinate 868,183, forward strand.
ATTCATAGAACGGGCGGCAAAATCATCAGTATTACTGAAGTTGCTTAAGTAGATGAATGGGGAGTCAGGAGTGGGAGGAGGATAATAACTTCTAACTCCCTACTCCTAACTCCCTACTCAGTACAGGCCAAACGCCCCGATACCGCTAACAGCACTCCCAAGTGCAGTTGTAGTCAAGGAAGCTAGTATATAGACTGGGAGAATAACTATTTAGCCAAAATATCTTTTGGATTGTAAGCTACTTTTTAAAATCACTTTTCTAATGGAAATTACTGAATTCTTTGAACTTTCAATTGGACGATGGCGATCGCAACGTAGCGGTCATCATTTGGCATTCGCTCACTTTGAACAAGTGCTGTCTAACATTGACATTGAGTCTCTATCCACCGACGATCCGGCGGTACTATCAATTTGTCAATTGTATGACACCGACCCCGGCAGTATCACTCACCCCTTTCGGATGACTTGGAAAGGTGAGTCAGACTGGGACGATAAACCAATCTCTGGTAGTACCGTGCTGGTGCCAATTCCAGATATAGAAAATCCTTCTAGGGGAAAACTTTTACGCGACCAAGGATACGCTGAGACAATCCCCGCAGTGGGTAAATACCACTTGAGTGAAGATGGGATTTTTACCCTGCTGACGGAGTATGAACACGCTGCTGCTGAAGAGCGAATTTGGTTTGCCACACCAAATCTGCGATTTCGGGTAGCAACAATTAAAACCAGTGATGGTAAAGGTGTGACAACAGCTTCCTTTTCTTCAGAGATTCGCTCTTTGTCTAGTTCAACCAGTTAGTAATATCAGGTTAAAACATAGAAGGAATCATCTAGTTTGTCACTACCGAGATTGAATATGACAATAGCACCCAGTGAATCTAGCAGCAACGCTAGTGATTTGCTCACCTTAGCCTGTTGGATGTCAGGAGATTTTAGCAACTACAAGCAATCTTTTGCAAATCCCCAACTTTACGCCCACATTCACATTTTTTTTCGTCCTTTACCGATTGAATTTTTTTCTGCCATCGGTTTTTATTCAGAACAAGCTTATGACCACGATTTATGGACACCCTACCGCCAAGGAGTACATAAACTGGTAGATTGTAGCGATCGCATTTATATCGAAAATTACAGCTTGAAAGACCAGATGCTTTATGCAGGTGCGGCTCGTGAATTAGATATCCTCAAAACTATCACCCCAGATTGTATCGAACGGCGTTATAACTGTTCGATGGTTTTTATGCGAGAGGGTGAAATGTTTCGGGGTAGCGTGGAACCGGGTAATCAATGTCTGATTAACCGCAATGGCTGCCAGACATATCTAGTCAGTGACGTAGAAATAACCGAGCATACTTGGATAAGTCTAGATAAAGGTATGGATATTGAAACCCACAAGCAGATATGGGGGTCAACTGCTGGACCTTTGCGATTTGAAAAACGGGAAAGTTTTGCTGATGAATTACTTGCAGTGAGAGCATTATGTTGATTCAGCTTGAATCTGTTAAATATAAAAAGTTACCTCCACAGGCTGAAAAAAAGATGCGCTGTTGGATTCGTAGTCGGCACTTGATTTGTTCAGGTAACTTTTTTATATTCGAGACATTAGAATATACGACCATTGAAAGATTTTCTGAATGTGTCGCTTCTTTAGGAGGAACAGTAATATCCGTTGACCCCATTAATAAAATCTGGATGGGCGCTCATCGCCAAGTAATTTTATATCAGGCCAAAGCTAGTTTACATACTCCTCATCATACTTTGAAACAATACTGGATAAAATACGGTGGTTTCTACACTAGATTTGATGAGCGTGTTTAGAGCGACTTTCCTACGGAAATCCTTCTGGCATTTGAATTTTAAATAGTCCCCTTGGGGATTGACGGCTAATTGTTAATGTTTAATTGCTAATTATTTACTATGATTAGTTGTTACTTATTAACAGTTAGCCGTCTAAGTTTGTTAGAAATACATACTGTGCAAAAGAATCCAATACTGCATAGGTTTTGTCTAACAAATAAATTTTTATTAATCATTCTTTGATAGTAAATAAACTTACACTGTAGGGGCAATTCATGAAGTGCTCCTACAATATGTATTGTATGTAGTTTATGCAAAAAATTATACAAAATATAGATAAATCGAAATTCTCTCTATCTAATTGGTGGTGCAATGTTTACGATGGGCTACACCTACGCAGGCTTTTTTATGTCCTAAAGCACCACACCTTATGCAATATTAATTAACGACAACAAGAGAAAACTAAATTTTTTATTATAAACCATTACTAAATCCTTTGAGTAACTATTAATTTTTCATGAGAGTAAAATCTGTAACCGATAAATACATTTAAGTACAGAGAAAATAATATTCGTGTTTGATTGATAAGTATTTGGCAATTTGGCAGCTACTGATTAGAGTATTTTGATATACTGCAGAAATTACCAAGATGTTTTTACTTTTTATACAGAAGACGGGCTAATGCCCGTCTTTTTTGTTGTTAATTGTTTGGCATTTTGACATTAAATTATAATTAAGCTGTGATATATTAGCTAGAATGCAAATGATTGAAACATTAAGAATAAGCTCAACTAGCATTCTTTTTGTTCATATTATTTGTTTGTCTTACAACCTATTAAGTTTTATTTGTGCTGTTTTTTGCATATTCCAAGGTGTATTGCCACTTTCAAGCTATTTAGACGGGATAAACTATCCCGTCTTTTATTTTGTTTACTAGTTGAAAAAATTGCTTTCATGCAAGTTTTGCATGTAAAAATATTTTGAGTTGTTTTACTATCTTTAATATCTAAATTAATCTGCCATAGCTTCTAACATCTGGCAGATTAATTTTCTGTTTGAGGTATTCAATGATACTAGAAAAATATCCTATCAGGTTTGAGGATATTTGCACACATCCTATAGGAAGATGCCCTATGAATATAATAATGAGTAAATTAATTCGGGATGTTGTTATGCACTGGATTTATATAGAGGTTTGGCGGTGAGCCAAACCTTTTTTTATATCTCCAGAACTCACACAAAAATCGCCAAAAAATTTAATTTATCAGATGGCTCTCTCGTCTTATATGCTGTAAGCTCTATAATGTTTGTCTGCAAGCAAAATTAAAAACTAAAAGTACTCCGCAGAATGCCGATGGTAACTGAGTCACTATCTGGTGTATTACCAGGCTGCAAGAGATGAATTATTCCTGGTGTAATGCTAATATTATCTGTTAGCTGGAAACGATAAAATGCCTCAATTTGAGTGGTAGTCCCTGGTTGTCCACCTGCACGTCCTAAACCGGTATTAATAAAATCAGGGACATTATTCCCCACAGGTAGGTCGCTACTAGTGATTTTAGGAGGTTGACCGACATAAATTCCCCCCAAATTTCCTTTAGCAAATAAATCAGGGAAATTCATAAACACCATATAATTCGTCGTTTCTACATTTCCCGATTGCCCAGGAATGTAAGATTTAGTATAACCACCCCACGCACCTGCGCTAATGCGAGGTGAAATTTGCCAAGTGACAGTCGCACCCACAGCATTAGTTTGCAAAGGTGCTGATTTTCCGGTAGTGGTATTAACTGTAGTTAAGCATTCATCGCCAACAAAGGTTAGCAAGCAACCATCCGAAGAATAATTGTTGACGTAATATAAGCTTAAATCTAGAGTGTCAGTTGGTGTTAGCAGCAATTGCACACCAGTAGTTGTGGTTCCATCGAATAAACCGCTACTGTTACCGGGATTACCTGGTTTATAACTCGTATAAATTGCCTGCAAACTAGCGCGTTTAGCAAATTGCCAATCAATAGCTATACCGCCGTGACCGTATCCCATATTTAAAATTGGGTTTCTTTGGGCAAAATAAGACAGCGGCCCTGTTGCAGCACTTTCTACCCGATTGGGGCCTCGGAAAGCAGCAGGCATACTTACGCCTTCTGTTCCCACCATTATTGCTAATTTATCCGTCACCAGCCAATGAAAATTGAGGTCACTTACAATCAAGCTATCTGTAGGATATTCATAACCAAGTAAAACATCATTCCGGGAAACACTATTGGTAAATCTAGGCGAAGTTTTTCCTTTACCATCTATAAGACCTGTAAACAAGTAACTACTAGGAGTGATTTGACTAGTCAAATATAGTTGCGCTAGGGATATGACATTAATGTTTGTCCCGCCATCATCTGTATCTTTTTGTCCATCTCTAGGATTGACATCACCACGATTGCTAGTCCGTCCTTGAATACCAACTATTAGTAGTCCACTGAGTTTGGTTGTTCTTGAGAATTGATTTGCTTCAAATTCGCCAGTTCTGGCTTCTAAACTATCGACACGACCCCGCAAAGTTGCTAATTCAGGGGCAAATTCTGATTGCAATTTTTGTAATGTTGCTAAATCTTCGCGGGTAACTAAATCGCTGGTGGCTGTAGTGATTAATTCGTTGACTCTATCTAAACAAGCATTCACACCGGCGGCGAATTCATACCGAGTCAAGGCGCGATTACCGCGATAGCTACTATCTGGATACCCTGCTATACAACCATAGCGTTCCACCAAAGACTGTAATGCTTGGAATGCCCAATCATTGGGTTGTACGTCTTTGAGTTGAGAAACCGATGTAACTTGCGCCATCGGATTTATGGGGGAGAGGGGAGGAGAATTTAAGTCTATACTCTCCTGCGCCTGGGTAGCTTCTATATTGATGTACTCTTGTGCTGATGCTTTTTGGGCAACTCCATTTACTCCCGCAATTAGTAACCATGCGAGCATCCAGGTTTTGCGATGACTGCGGCTAACAAGTATACCTTTCAACTTTTTACACTCTGCTCACATACTTAAGTGAAGAGTGTATGCGCTATTGTCTAGGGTTCACATGGGAAAATTTACGGATTTTGTCCAAAATTAGACTTAATCTTTCTGGGCAACTTCTGAAAGGACGAGTATAACAGGGTATTGGGTATTGGAGACTAGGTACTAGGTACTGGGAACTGGGGGACAAAGAGAATTAGAGCCTCGGTCATACTTTGAACTGGATTTATCAACCTCAAAGACTCAAATCTCCGACTCCAGTCCCCAATCCCCAATCTCCAGTTTTTAATCCCCAATCTATGGCAAATCGTCCACGCAAGCTGACACAAAAAGCCTCTAAACAAAATAAACCTCATACAGGTGTGATGAAACGCATCGCTAAAAAACCCCAGAAAAAGCTCAAAGGGGGAAGTTGGTTGTCGTCAACGCTAGCGATACCTACGGTGGCAAGCTACGCAATTTTGTTGAGTAGTGCTAGTCTAATTATGGCTTTCGCCTGGATTAGCGTTCTCTTCATCTTCAATCCAGACCAGGTAAGCTGGCTAAATAAAATTTTACCTTTATGGGCACAAATCCCCCTTGGGAACCACGAACGCCCCAAAACTATCAAACAAATTCAACTAGATTTGAGTCAAAACAACCAAATATTTGGCGAAACTCTGCCTTTACGTCAAGATGCCAAAGACTCTTTTTTACTGCCAGTTTTGCAACAGCGTCCTAATTGTCAATCTGATTGTAAAAAACTTGTGGAACTCAGAGTTTACGAGCTATCAAAAGAGTTAGAGTTTAAATCCCAGTCAGAAAATTACTACTATTTAGCCACTCAATTGCCTGTAACTGGGCCAGAAGAATCCTCTGTGATTTCGCCCTCACTTGATGAAACATCAGAACCCCAAGATATCAGTGTTTCCCTACCTTTAACTAAAGTGCAACGCTTTGATGCTGGGACACCATCACCAGGGGTTTGGTTTAATTTGCAGGGTCAACGCCAACCAGGAACTGCTGCTTATGGTCAAGTTGTATACTACAATCCACAACGCACCAATTTACTACAAATGTTGTCTTGGACAAGTCCCAACGGACAATTACCCAGATGGCAGCAGGTAACTGGTGATGGTACAAAAGAGTTAGTTGTCGATCAAACTATAGGCTTAGAACCGCACTTACAGGTTTACCAAGTCAAGCCTGTGAAGTTATTTCTCAAACCAATTGAATTAGAGGCGATTACCCTCAAATCAGCAGCCCTCAAAGATTCTGCATACCAAAACGCCTTGTCAATTGCCCGTAGTGGACTATGGACACCAGCCTTTGAATGGTTGAAATTCATCAAAAAACAGCGCCAAGGAGTTTTTCCAGGGGTGGCGCAAGCGCAAATGGATTTGATTCGCTTGCATTCCCAACTTACTAAAACCCAAGCCCAGAAAAAATGGGCAAGTCCTAGTCAAGAAGTGCTAGCAGACTTGATTGATGGTCGTTGGGGGAAAGCATTACAGGTGTTTGAAGCGTCGCCACATAATACCCAAGAAATTGCGACTCTACTCAAAGCTGATAAAAAACGGTTGTGGAATCGCACAACCGCCGCGTTGCGGGTGAACCCAAATAGACTGGATGTGCAAGCTTGGTTTGCTTTGATTTTGGCTGTTCAGCAGGGAGAAGAACATGCCAATTCCTGGTTAAAGACGCAACCAAAAATTACAAAAGATAATCTTGTCTATATTCAAGGTCTGTTAGCAAAACTCAATAGTGAGGATGCAAAGTCGCAAATATCCTCTACTCACCCTAGTCAGATTGTTGGTACAGTGCAACCAATTACTCAAGTTACTAGCAGCGAGTGGCTGCAACCAAATTCCTTAGCAGACTTGAAACTCACTGATAATCAAGTTTGGTATCAGGTAGAGGTGAGTGCATTTAATGACGGTAAAAGCTGGCTAAATTTTCCCTTTGAGAATTTGAACCCACCTAAAACTTTCGCCGCCAAATTTTTCTGGAAAACTTTGGGAATCATTTCTGACCCGGAAATCCAGATTATAGTCTGGTTGCCAAATGGTGAACAAAAAATTACTATAGCCGCTATCAAAGCAGTGCAACTACAGGGTAAAGTTTTGCGCCTATTGGCTGCGGGTCCAAAAATTCCAGAGAATCAAAACGATGTTCTTCAACCCAAACCTCTAGCTTTGACAAATGCAGCACTGGAATGGGTACAACCATCTCCCATCACTCTAAAAGAACTGCATCAACAAAATCCCCAAGGGGTGAAGGTAATATTATCGAGTGTCTGGCAATCTTTACAGCAATCCGGTGAAGTTGTGGCTGGTGCTATTCCTACCTTTGAGCAGATGCAGGAAAAGTTGGGTGATTGGCCCGTTCAAGTGATTGATTTAACAAATAATGCTCAACCAGAAATAATACTGACTATCTCAGCAGCAGCAATAGCATCCTTGAATCAGTCTTCACCTGAAAATCAGGCGGAAAATACACAACAACGCCGCGACCGGACTATAATTTTGTCCGATCGCAATCAAGTCATTTACACTGATTTTACCAGAAATGACTTACAAAGACTCTCTGCGATCGCCAAGCTTTCAGACGTGCAATCTTTAGCTTTATTAATTGAAAATGCTCATAACTACAGTCTGAGGCGCTGGTCAGAGAAAAATCAGCGCTTTGAATAGCACGCCCCCTAATCAAATTTAAATTAAAGAGGCAATGGCGTAGGTGTAGCCCGTCGTAGACATCGCGATCTCCAAAATTGACTTATTCTTTTTGGTTAGTTTCGGCTAGACGTTGGTTCTTCAGGTTTTCCAACTGCTGCAACAGAGAGTCTACTTCTGCTTGTAAATGCATAAATTTAGCTTGCTGATCGTCTTGATAATAAGACTTGGTTAGCTTACTCACCCAGTTAGCCTGGGACTCGCGATCGGAAACACTAGATAAACAAGTAGGCATCGCTAATTAAATCCACAATTTAACTCACACCATTAGAAATATTATAATAATGCTCTTTTAAGCTTTATTAAAATATTGTATATTTTTGATTAATTACTCTAATGGATTTTAGGTTCAATCATAAGAGACGGCGAGTATCATGGCTGTGTTCCAAACAGAACAGTCCCCTAAGTGTGCAAAGCTTCCGCCCACTTGACGATACTTAGCAATACTTAAAATTGATTAGCCTGTCAATTATGGTTGTATGAATTATTATCGCCCTTTTTGGGGAATTTACGCACGAATTGTATGTAGACTATATCAAGAATTCTGCTAGATTATGAAAATTGAGGACTGATACAGCAGAGATTCCCAATCTCCTTAAAAATATACCTTTTTAATATCCACTCTTTTTGGCAGTAGTCTTGGGCAAGCACTCGCCCAAGGCTACTGCCAAGGAGAGACAGCGCATTGCCTATTTAACTGGTATTCTAAATAAAAATGGCAAGTGAAACACCTGCACCACAAAAAATAATATTCTATAAAGTAATATTCTTTTGGAATTAAAGGGCTGGGACAGGGCAAAGAAAAATTCACTTTCTTCCTCTGCCACTTTCTCTAAATATCGAATCCTTAACATTAAGAAATTTTAAATCCTGTGACTTTGAGCCTGTCTGTTGCTAAATCTCATCGCCAACCTTGGCCCGGACTGATAGAAGCCTATCGCCAATACTTACCTGTCAGTGAAAAAACCCCGGTCGTCACTCTTTTGGAGGGCAACACACCTCTAATACCAGTGCCAGCGATCGCAGAACGTATTGGCAGACAAGTACGGGTTTTTGTAAAATATGATGGTCTGAATCCTACCGGCAGCTTCAAAGACCGGGGGATGACTATGGCAATTTCCAAGGCCAAGGAAGCAGGAGCAAAAGCAGTAATTTGTGCCAGCACGGGTAACACTTCAGCCGCCGCCGCCGCTTATGCAAGGCGTGGGGGGATGAATGCCTTTGTATTAATTCCCGACGGCTATGTAGCGCTGGGCAAGTTAGCCCAAGCATTACTCTATGGTGCAGAAGTATTGGCAATTAAAGGGAATTTTGACCAAGCGCTAGAAATTGTCCGCGAAATGGCCGAAAGCTATCCGGTAACATTGGTAAATTCCGTCAATCCCTACCGCCTAGAAGGGCAAAAAACTGGAGCCTTTGAAATCGTCGATGCGCTGGGTGATGCCCCAGACTGGCTGTGTATACCTGTTGGCAATGCGGGAAATATCACAGCATATTGGATGGGCTTTTGTCAATATCATCAAGATGGCAAGTGCGATCGCTTACCCCGAATGATGGGATTCCAAGCCGCAGGTGCAGCCCCATTAGTACACGGTCAGCCAGTGGCGCATCCCGAAACCCTAGCGACAGCAATTCGCATTGGCAACCCTGCTAGCTGGGAATTAGCGATCGCAGCCCAAACTGCAAGTCAGGGGAATTTCCATGCCGTTACCGATGCAGAAATTCTCGATGCTTATCGACTTTTAGCATCATCAGAAGGTATCTTCTGCGAACCTGCTAGCGCCGCTTCTGTAGCCGGATTATTGCAGGTAAAAGACCAAATTCCTACAGGGGCGACAGTGGTTTGTGTCCTCACAGGCAATGGTCTAAAAGACCCAGATACAGCCATTAAACACAATCACAGCCAATTTAAACAGGGGATTGCAGCAGAATTGGGCGCAGTCGCCGAGGCAATGGGATTTTAAGTAACCTGGAAATACAAGCGATCGTAATATCTAATTGAAAAATTGCGTAGGCAAAGCCCACTGGAGGTATCGCAGCCAATATTTTCAGTATGGCGAGTGTCAAAATAATCCCAAATTGCCAAATGATTGCGATAGATGAATTCAGACTAAGCAAGATGCAGCAAGGAATACCCAATCAAAAATCTAAAATTTAAAATCCAAAATGGTATAATCCTAAAGAATTTTTAATCAACTGGTTGATCATTTTAATAATCACCAACAAAGAAAAAAATACAAGCCCCTAAATAAATTTAGGGGGATTATTAATTTTGAATTTTGAATTTTGAATTTGGAGCGAAGCAACGTGACTCATTCTACTGATATTGCTACCTTAGCCCGATGGATGTCAGCTGACTTTAGTAATCAAGAACAAGCTTTTGAAAATCCGCCTTTTTATGCCCACATTCGTGTGTGTATCCGTCCCCTTCCCTTGGAATTGTTCTCAGGGGTAAGTTTGTTTCTCGAACAAGCTTATGATTTTATGCTCAATCAACCCTACCGGATGCGGGTAATGAAGTTGATTCCCGCAGAAAACCACATTGCTATTGAACACTACACCGTTAAAGAAGAACAAAAATTTTACGGTGCATCTCGTGAACCCGAACGCCTCAAAGACTTGTCTGTTGACCAACTGGAAAAAATGTCAGGCTGCAACATGATTGTAGAGTGGACAGGTAAGAGCTTCAAAGGCAGGGTCGAACCTGGTAAAGGCTGCATTGTGGTTCGTGACGGCAAAAATACTTATTTAGATAACGAATTTGAGATTGACGCTAAAGAATTTTTCAGCCTCGACCGGGGAAGGGATTTAGACACTGATGAGCGTCTGTGGGGTTCCATTGCCGGTCCCTTTCACTTTGTCCGATGGGCTAATTTTGCCGATGAAGTCAAAGCTAATTAACGCGCTAGATGTTCAAAGTAAGCCGTTTGTGGGTAGATGTTGATGAACGTCTTTTTCACGACATCCCCACTTACAACTGTTAATTTCTGGATTGACATTCTTAAAAGTGGTGACGAATAGGTGATCTGGAACACGCTCCTAAGAAGGAAGCACGGGTTAAGCTGTTAAATTATCACTGCGTCATTGTGACAGAAGTTTGGACTAGCGATCGCTAATCCAGATATAACAAGAGCCTGTATGGCGACGCAAGACTAAAAGAATACCAAAGACATCCAGTTAACCCACTATCTCTACCTCACAATCTTGTGCTACTATTGTCGAACTAATGCTATTGCCTCCTTAAAATATCAAGCGGTAGGCAAAAAAGCTTTATAGTGTTGATGTGGCGGCATAGCCAAGTGGTAAGGCAGAGGTCTGCAAAACCTCCACCCCCGGTTCAAATCCGGGTGCCGCCTTAAGGCTTTCAGCCTTTTAGGACTTCTAGAAACCAAATAAAATGCTTTCTTGATATTCAAAGTGATATTCAAAGCCTTCTGGTTAACCCCAGGAGGTTTTTTATTTGACTAACTTAAGGTACATCGAAATCACCTCAAGTTGACTTAGTTAAGACATAGGAATAAATATTTTCCATGAAAACCCACAAACTACAAATAAGTCTAAATGATCACATCTATCACAAACTCAAAGAACTGGCTGAAAGTAATAACATCTCAATGGCTGCCCAATGCAGACTACTTGTCTCTCAAGCAACTACAGAAGACCACAAAAGAACTTAGCGATCGACAAGTAGAAATACAGAAGTCCCTTGAGCGCATCGAGTTAGAAGTCTCAGAAAATACCCAAGTTTTAAACTTCATCGCACAGCATTTAATGAATCAATAGGCTACCGCATACTAACCAAAACAAATCAAAAATATTGGAGGTCTTATGGAAAATCAAAATGAGAAACTACTTGCCCAACTGCGGGATGATTTAGCTACTGAACAGGAAAAATATAATGCTAGGTTAGCTGAAATAAAGGTTAAAGAACAGGCGGCTATGGCGGAAAAGGTCAAGCGCCAACAGAGCCAACAAAGAGTTACTGAAACCTCCAACTTGTTAATCCAGAAGACCATTGAAAATGCTAACTTAGACCCCAGGCAATACCGCTCGGTCTATGAGAGGACTTTTAACCTTTATGGGCAACAAAAAGCCCAAGAGTTATTTGTTTCCTCTGTTATCGGTCTGTTGACCCATAAGCATACCGGGGTAGAATCAGCTACCGCTAGATTTGGTAATGGGGGTCTGACATGGCAGGCTAAGAGTTTCAATAGTCCCCAAGAGTTGTACAAGGCAGTTCTTAGTAGCCTACATGGGGAAGACGGGGGCGACTTCGACCCATTGGGCGGTCATGAATGGTTCGATGTAATCCTTGATAGTCTTTTTGAAGACCCAACCTTTTTACCTGCTGAGTCTGTAATGCCTGAGAGATTTACCAAATATGTTCAAGGGCTGGTAGCGGTCAATCAGATGTCCAGGACTAACCCTATCGGTCTGCCAGATGCCGATGATTTGACTGTAGATGACATGATTTACCTTCAGAGTTTACTAGGCGATTACTAAGACCTACAGAAGCACTTAAGAACCCCGGTAGTTTTACTGGGGTTTTCATTAGGTGGCTTAGGTTGGCATAAGATACCAGAATGACTGTACAAGGGTTAACCCTGTGTGCCAGTTTATGCTGTAATGTGCCAGTTATGGGTAGCCATTGTAACTTACTGAGGTTATAATGGGAGTATACTAAGAAATAAAAGAAACAATGGAACTCCCAGATTTTACCAGAGTGGTTTTAGGTTTAGATGAATACCTCATCGGGCTAGACAAGGCGGATTTAGAGAAGCTATCAGTCATCCCATCGGTTAAGTCAGCAGTTAAGACCTTATACACTTGCCAAGGGTCTAAGTTTATTGATTTATGGGATCTCTATGTTGATAGCCTACCTTGGGCCGAAGGTGAAGAGGTCTTCTTGGATGAGGAGTGTGAATAATGACTAACCAAAGGACTAACCGCAAGGTTAAGTTGCAGGTCTGGCTGACTGAGGAAGAACATGAGCTACTAGCCCAAGCTGCCACTGAAACAGGTCAAGGGATGTCTAGTTATGTCCGGTCTACTGTACTGAAGGCGATCAAGGCAGACTTAGGGGTATCAGTAGACAACCGGAGTAACCAATAACAACCATGAAACCGAACCGCATGATCTATGACCCTACTTATTGGTCTTACTATGTCCTCAATGGTCGAGTATACCGAAACTGCCAGATCCACTCTGTAACCTTTCATGGCACTCAGACATTAACCCAGTTCTTTAAAGCTAATCAGTACCTAATAGAGTTAGCCGATGAGGATGATAATGAATATCAAGAGATTATCAGTAGAGTTGTTACTGAATGGGGGTTGGTCGAGTACCTATCAGATATTTGGGATGAAGTGAACTTCGCTAATAGATAGAGTATTTTCTATGATAATCATAAGATAATCCAATGGTTATTTTAAGCCTCCTAAGCCACATCAGTCCACATCGGAGGCTAGAACCCTGATTCTACTGTTGAATATTGGATCTGACAAAGTATTAGTAAGACATGAGGCATACAGCAATGAAAGTAAAAAGACAAGACGCACAACAAACACTTAGATTATCCACTGACACACAGATGAAGCTAATAGCTCTAGGGGATAAAAGACAGCAACCCATCTCTGAGATTATTAGGGATGCGATCGCTCAATACCTTGAGAATAATAACTAGACATCAAATAGGGCAACCAGTAACCAGCTAGTTGCCCCAAAGACCAAATATTCAAAGTACAAACAACAGGGCTAAGTGCCCAAAGATTCAAATAACCGATTCAAATAACCCAAGGAACCAGAAACATGAACTATTCTAATGATAACTCACTCAACCCTATTCAGTCAAGCTTTGATGTAAATATCAATGACCACTATGGGGTAAATATTGACTCAGATGGAACTACAGAGTTCAAGTTAAATGTAGTAAAAAATGCTGGGGTTTTAAGGACAGTTACCCCCCTCGGTGGTGATAAGTCTAGAGGCGCTGATCCTAAAGCCAAAAATGAGATTAATGGTGGTAGGCAAATGGCCAAACAAATGATTAAAGGTGCTGAGGATAAGCCCCAGATGTTCTGGAAACTATTCGAGGCAGTCTATTCAGATGTTAGGTTTAATAGCTGGAAACAAGAGTATGAGGTTGGGGGGGAGAGAGTTGAGTGGGACTCCCTAATGTGTAGATTTGAAGATGTGGTGTGTAGCCGTAAGGGGTCTGAGGCTTTTCTAAAGTCTAGAAGAAGAGACTTTGAGTCTAGAAAAGGATTTAACCCCATGAAGGAAATATTAGAAGAATATCATAAGGATTTTGTTAAGCCTGTGGCTATGGAAGAGGTGGCGACAGAAGATGAAGAGATTGGTTTTATTGAGGTTAAAAAGGGAGATATCAGAAGATGGGATGAGCAAGTATTTACTCCTTTCCCCCAATGGGATGAGTTATCATCATTACTATTTGGCACTAGTGACCCATTACATCAAAAGATGCTTGAAGTGTTCCTAATAGGGGCTGCGAGTAGGGCTGTTAACCCTGGTAAAAAACTGGATACTATACTAGTTCTGAAGTCTGATCAGGGATTAGCCAAGACTAGTTTCTTTAGAGCTTTAGGTGGGGAATATTTTGTATCTATTGATGAGATCGAATCTGTAGAGACTACAAGACTTCTACAGAAGGGCTGGATAGGGGAGCTAGGGGAGCTAGAGGGGATTACCAGTAAGGCAGATGTAAATGCCTTAAAGAACTGGGCGACTAAAGAGGAAGACCCACTGAGAAGAATGAACACAGAGGATATCCCATTTAGACCTAGACACATCGCCTTTGGTGGGACTTGTAACTCTGAAGAGATTCTAAAGGACACCACAGGTAATAGAAGGTTTAATATTATCCCTGTTACTAAGGAGATACCCTTAGACTGGTTTAGACAGCACAGAGCGCATATTCTAGCCGCTGCATACCATAAGTACAATGAGTATATTAAGGCTGGTATCCCTTGGTGGTTTACAAAGGAATGGGAGGCTAAATCAGAGGCTCAAAATACTAACTTCATGGAGAAATCCCAGTATGAGGACAGCTTAACCATCCTGGTAGCCTCACTTGAAGGTAAGTATTCCAGAAGGGATGCAGAGGGACAGCCTATTAAGGAAGTAGAGGGTATTGGGTTCACCTTACCGGACATCATGGAAGGCTTAGGCATTCATCTAGGCGCACAGAAGCAAGGTAGATTAGATACTAAGATTGGTAAGTTGCTTGAGAGTTTAGGTTATCAGAAGAAGAAAACCAGAGTATTAGGCTTGAGTACTCCTATTACTCAATGGGCTAAAGCGGATGTACCCAGAGATAAGGTTAATCACTTAACCAAGTCCCAAATAATAGAGATTAGCCGCACACTGTAATCTACCTAGATAACCCGATAGGCTCTCAACGGATTCCGTTGAGGGTTTATTTGTTCTCTATATTTTGGACTGGGGAAAGATAGGGAACAAAGATAGGGAACAGCCTCAAATGCTTACTAAGTAACAGTTATAGGGTTTCTTTTACCCTTCTTGTTCCCAACCCCCTAAAAAGATAGGGAACAGCCAAAAGCCTTGTATCATAAGGTTTACAGGGTTTTTGTTCTCTATCTTTTATATATTTAGTATATTTAATATAAAAAACACCTATTTTATACAAGACTTCAGAATCTCAAAAGATAGAGAACATAGGGAACAGAAGGGTAAAACCTAAGCTAATTAAGGGTTATAGCTGTTCTCAACCTTGTTCTCAACCTAAAAGATAGAGAACAAGGTTGAGAACATCGGGAACAACCAACGGGCGATAGGGGGACTAATAAACTGCCTAAATAATCCCAACAAATGCCCACAGTCCCTTGATGTTATCTCACACAATCCTTAGCAGCCCCCATCGCTCTGCTAGTCAGGCTATCATCCACTACAGCCACATAACTAGCGCCATCTAACCGCCTAGCAAATACTTCCTTCACTTCTGGCTCCATCTGCTGCATTAGGTCATTGCCTAGTAGATTTAGGAAATCCGATTTAGCCAGCCAAATATCTGTACCTCTGTTTTTAGCCTTATCCACCAACTCATCACTGTCAGTAAACATAATGTATGTCCCACTGGTTCCATTCTTGAACCAGAACACATTAGCGCCCAATAACACCCCAGCATAATAAACCTTACACTGGGTTCTGTCAAAGGGTTCATCATCCTCATAATCGGTTGGATCATTGACCTGGGCTTGTTCCTGTATCCTGGGTTGATCTGTTCTCGGTGCGCTCATTTGAAACACCATAGATGGTAAAGACCCTAACCCACAGATGACAGCTATTATGGCAGCTAATCTAATAGGGTGCTTTTCAATAAGGTCTAGATATTTATTTAACATTAAAATCACTAGTATCTAATATTACTTCCCTCAGTCTATTCTGGTAAATAAATGAGGTCAAGTATACCAATCAGACAGGACTAAATACAGATATAACCAAGACCCAAGGATACCCGATGACCCCTAAGCAACTAGCTATTTTAAAAGCAGCTACACCTAAACAAAAATCCCTATACCGCCAACTGACCCCTGAGCAAAGACAAAGGCTCTTAGAGGTCTTAGAGCGCAAGCAGCCAGTATCTGAGGCTTCTGAGGATTCTAAGGAAAGCCAAGCTGCATCTAGGGTTAAAGCTTGCGATAAGCGCAGTATGGAATGGGCCAAGATTAGAAGTCTGAGGGGTAAATAATGGCTAACAAGAAATCCTGTGTAGTCGATCTGCTACCAGATGACATTAAGGAAGCTGTAGACACCCAGTTAGCTAAAGGTATCCCAGCACCCGCGATCGCCAAATGGCTAGTAGCCAGAGGTCATAAGGTAACAGCTAGGCAGATTTATGGCTACAAGGCTAACACAGTACCCAAGGCTACCCTAACTACTCCTGTAGACCCCGATAGTTATGATGACTACTCAGACTCCGATAAACTCAAGAGGCTAACAAAGATATCCTTGAGTGTTGTGGATAACCTGAATGATTCCTTTAATGCTACTGGCGACTTAAGCACTGCTAGGGTACTTAGAGAGATGGTAGAGACAGCTTCAGGGCTTCTGAAGTACCAGCTACAGTACAACCAGCCTGACCCAGTGACCCATGTAACCTTTCAGATTGGGAGCCTAGAGGAATCATTAGGTATTCCTGAAGCTACTGAGGACAACTGGGCGCACTATGGGAACAATGGGGGAAATCTACCCCATGATTAGGTAAACTCCTCAGAATCCCCCAGAATCCCCCAGATTACCCCTAGAATCCCTTAGAGATACAAATGCCTCTATGGGATTTTTAATGTTCCTGTAGCCCCTTGTAGCCCTGCGATCGCTATTAGTGATGTTTTATCACTAACCTATACTACTTGACTAAATGAATACAAGCATTACTTTTGCATAACACCAAAGACCAATGCAAAACCCTATGAGTAGTTACCAGCTACACATAGGGCGATTAATAAATACTTATTTTTTAAATAACTTGTATGTGCATTATAACACATCTAGCGCTCAATGGTGCTAGTAGAAACTCTGATTATTTCCAAGACTCTTGGGAATCCCGGCTAGCCTGCGGTAACTCATGGGAATATAGCCTAACTGAGTGTCTGAAAACTCAAGGGTTAGACAAGGCTTACCAAGTAGACCATTATATGACCCACAGGGCGGTTTATGGGAGTTACAAGGCTGACCCGGATAACTGGCGATCGCGGAATCAGTCTAAGCTAGCCCAAGACTTGTACTCAAAGTATCAAAGGGACATCCGAGTTATCCACAATGGCAAAGGGTACAACTTAGAGGTCAAGTCCAAATCGGGTATCTTTGAAAACCATAACATACTAGTTGGCGGTATTACAACCAGATGGGCCAGATATAGGTTCCCTGTTCACTTCATAGTTGCCATCGATCGCACCACAGGGGAAGCCAGGGTAACTGAGGCGGATAAGCTAACCAGAGAAACCAGTTGGTTAAGGGTCAAGTCTCAGGAGTTATCCTATGCAGTCCCCAGGCATTTATTCAAACCTCTGGATAGCTGGCTAGATTTTATCAAAGATAGCTAGAGTTCTGGTAGATTTAGGGGCACTGTGTTACCTGCATAGTGCTTCAGGATTATCTCAGGGCTGTTACCAACTAACTTGGCTACTGTGGAGACTGTTAACCCTTGTTCTAGCATCAGGGTAATAAAAGTATGTCGGGTGTTATATGGGCATCGATAGCGCTCGATTTCACCAGCATCTAATAACCCTTGCATAACCCCATTGTAGTTTTTATTACTTGTCCTGCCCCCTTTCCAGACCTGTGTAGAGAATCGGGTATTACTGATTATCCCCCCAGTGGGACTAGTGAACACCTGGGATTCTAGATTAATATCCTGGGGTCTAATGGATAACAACAGTTCCCTAACTTGGGTATTACAGGGGAACTTCCTAGCCTTACCAGTCTTAGTCCCCTTCCTAATATTTAACTGACTATCATAGGACTCACAGAAGTTAATCTGGGTGCATTCAGGGTTGATGTGTTTCCACTGTAGGGCGATCGCTTCACCTGTCCTACAGCCAGTCCAGAATAGGAACTTTACAAATGGTGCATAGTGCGCTCTAGTAGTCTCAAATGCCTGGATGATGTTATTCATCTCCTGTTTACTAAATGGGTCAATGGCATCTGAGTCATGCTTGGGTAGCTTGATATCCTCTGACATCCCAGCAAAAGGATTATCCTTAGCCAGCCCTGACCCCATAGCCCATTTACAACAGGCAGCTAGGTAGGTTAGTACTCTTTTGGCAGCATTAGGGGACAGTTGGGTTAACAGGTGATCTCTGATTGCGATCGCCTGGGTTAAGTCCTTTGTAGGTAGCCCCTTAATGTGATTAGTGTACTTTCTGGCATAATCGCGCCGATATGTGGTAGCCGCTAGCTGGGGTTTCATATATGCACAGTATTGCTCCCATAGCTCCATTAGGTCAGTCTGAGGTGTCCTGGGGCTAACCAGGGTTAACAGAGGTTTCTTGTAGCTCTCTAGTTTTTCTTTGTAGCGCTCTAGTGTCGGGTCTAGTTGCCCTGTGATTATCTCTTCTTCTATCCAGTTGGCGACTGAATCAACTCGCCGCCGATTAATCTCATTAGCATCTAACCCAGTACTAATGAAGGTTTGTTTACCACCTGGGGTTACTGACCGAGGTAGCCGGAGCCTTAGCTTACCTCTGAACTCCTCAACCCCAACATTACCCCTGGCTGTCCTAGCTGTCTTGGCTGTACCCATTGAATATCACTAACCTCTATCTCCCTATGATGATATTCATTTTGATATTCAAAGTCAAGCGATTATTGCTAGATTGTTGACCACATAGGCACTTTTGAAGCCAAAGGGTATGCAATACCGGTCTGCAAAACCTCCACCCCCGGTTCAAATCCGGGTGCCGCCTTTAAGAAATATAAGTATTACAGGGCTTTAAAGCCCTTTTTTAATGGTAGTTGTAGGGCTTGTTTCCAGAGCCTTCCAATATTTTTGGGGTAATTTTGGGTAGTTTGGGTAAATAACTAGGGTAAAACTGGGGTAGAAATGTAAGGTAGAGCTTTCTCTTAGACTTTGGACAAAAAAAGGTAATTGAGAATATACCGATGTATCCGTAGTCTTGCTAACTTCACTATATATCAATGATTTAGATGCGTTTACCCTGCCCTAATCCCCAGTCCCCAACAAATAAATCAACGCTTCTACTAGAACTTGATTTTGTTCATCTGTGCCAACAGTAATGCGTAATTTATCGTCTAGCCCAGGCTGCTTGAAGTAACGGATTAAAATTCCCTGTTCTTTCAGTTGTTGATAGAGATATTCCGCGTTTCTTTGTGGAGGCTGTACCAGCAAAAAGTTAGTTTGGGAATCCCAGATATGAAAACCTAATTGTTTTAAGTCTGTTGATAGCTGATTCCGCGATGCTTTAATCTTTGCCACACAAGCATTTTTATAAGCTTGATCGGTAATAGCAGCCGTGCCAATTGCACAAGCGATCGCATCAATGTTATAGCTATCCTTCACTTTAAACAATCCCTGCAACAGTTTAGGATTCGCCACTCCAAATCCCAATCGCAGTCCAGCCAACGAGTACCCCTTAGAAAGGGTACGAATTATGATGACATTTTCGTATTCCTTTACCAAAGCCAACGCATTCTCTTCGGTAAAATCTACATAAGCTTCGTCAATCACTAAAACTCCAGATAACTGGTTGGCTAATTGGCGCAACTCGTTAATTGCTACCAGATGCCCCGATGGACTATTCGGTGACGCAATGAATGTGACAGAACCATTGACAGCAACCATTTCTTCCAAAGGTAAACTGTAGTCCTCGCTGTAGGAAATTTCAATAATTTCTGCACCTTGCATTTCTGCCAATGTACGATATAGCACATAAGTTGGCATCGGATAAACTACCTTCTTTCCAGGTTCTGCACAGGCCCGAATTACTACGCTCAACAATTCGTCACTGCCATTGCCTACAATAATCCAATCGCTAGGAACTCTTAAAACTTTACTTGCGGCTTGCCGAAATTCCCCGCCGAAAGGTTCTGGATACCGCCGCAACCACTCCCCCTCAATATTTCGCAGTACAGCTAGTGCCGCAGGGGAAGGAGGATAGGGGTTCTCGTTGCTGTTGAGTTTAATTATCTGTGTGCCGCGTTGGGGCTGCTCACCGGGAACATAGCTAGCCATTGCATCAACATTGGAGCGAAAGTAGTTAGTCATAGGGCATTGGGTGCGTATCTTAAGCAAATTTCAACTCACAATTTCTGACGATATCGTTTTTTGTCGTTTACATCAAAAAATACGGCTTTATAAATTACGAATGAGGAATTATTAAGAGATGCCAGATAAGTGGAATCCAGAATTATACGAACGATTTGAGTCGGAAAGAAGTCGCCC
This sequence comes from Nostoc punctiforme PCC 73102, assembly GCF_000020025.1. Taxonomy (GTDB): domain Bacteria; phylum Cyanobacteriota; class Cyanobacteriia; order Cyanobacteriales; family Nostocaceae; genus Nostoc; species Nostoc punctiforme. The sequence continues at coordinate 888,649 of NC_010628.1, forward strand.
GTTCTACGACTTAGTAGATATGATACATCGGCAAGAAAACTTACGAATTCTCGATTTAGGATGCGGAACTGGAAAGTTAACGAAGTATTTGCATGACACACTAGCAGCACAGGAGACTTTAGGGATAGATGCTTCTGAGAAAATGCTGCAAAAGGCTCGTCAGTTTGAAGGTAACGGACTACGCTTTGAGCAAGGAAAAATTGAGGAGAATCCAGGAGATGGGGAGTTTAATGTGATATTTTCTAATGCAGCATTGCAGTGGTTGACGGAACATGAGGCGTTATTTGAGAAATTGCGGGGTAAGTTAAAACCTGGTGGACAGCTTGCTGTACAAATACCAACGATGGATACTGAGCCAGTACATAAAATAGCAGTTGAGACTGCAAAAGAATTTAGTCAAGAATTGGGAGGATACGTGCGGCGTTTAGAGGTACTTGCTCCAGAAACATACGCCAAACTGCTTTATGAATTGGGGTTTGTGAAGCAGGAAGTAAAGCTTCAGGTGTATGGACATGTGCTGCCTTCACGAGAAGCTGTAGTAGAGTGGTATCGCGGGACACTGCTAACAGCATACGAATCGAAGTTAGATGCCCAAACCTATGAACGATTTGTAGAACGTTATCAGCAGAAACTCTTCCAGTTGCTAGAAGACGAGCGTCCGTTCTTTTTCCCCTATAAACGCATCTTAATGTGGGGAAGTATTTGAACGCTTATGTCCCCTCAAAAATGTTTAAATCTCGTTAGAAAATAGAAGCAGGGGGCAGAGGAGCAAGAAAAGAATAACAATATCCAATGACAAATGACAAATGACAAATCATTACCGATATATTATTTTTTACAAACCCTATGGCGTTCTCAGCCAATTTACAAAAGATGCTCCCACACATAGCACTCTGAAAGATTATATAGATGTACCTGATGTCTATCCTGTAGGACGCTTAGACTGGGATAGTGAAGGATTACTGCTGTTAACGAATGATGGACAATTGCAACATCGCCTTGCCCATCCGCGTTTTGGTCATAAACGTACTTACTGGGTACAGGTAGAGCGAATTCCAGATGAAGATGCGATCAAAAGGTTGCAAACAGGCGTAAAAATTCAAGATTACCGCACTCAACCAGCACAAGTTAGGCTCTTATCAAAAGAGCCAGAGCTACCTGAACGCACCCCGCCAATTAGATTTCGCAAAAATGTACCGACAGCTTGGCTGGAAATGACTTTGACAGAGGGAAAAAACCGCCAAGTTCGGCGTATGACTGCGGCTGTTGGGTTTCCAACTTTGCGACTGGTTAGGGTCAGCATAGCCCACCTACAATTAGATGACTTACAATTGGGTGAATGGCGCGACCTTACCACATCTGAACTCCAATTTATTTCTGTTTAGAGACCACAGGAAGAGGGCTAAGGAGCAAGGGTAGATCGGGGGATGAGAAGGAAAAGGGAAGAAGGAAAATAACCATGCCCAATTCCCGATTCCCAATCTTGGCGATCGCTATCTTAATTAAACACAGCTTAATATACATTGGTTTGATAGGAATACCGGAGTTTTTAAAAAAACTTCTTGCGGGCTTTTGTAGAATATGTGATACTCTACATCTATAAACAAAGCACGGTAATCTTATCAATTTACCGTGGTTTAAAAGTACAGGATTCATGCAGCTACTATGGTTCATCCCAACCCACGGCGACGGACGTTACCTTGCAACTGCTACAGGTGGAAGGGCAGTAAGCTTTCCTTATCTGCGGCAGATTGCCCAAGCGGTGGATGACCTTGGTTATACAGGGGCATTGCTGCCCACGGGACGTTCTTGCGAAGATGCTTGGATTGTAGCGTCAACGCTGCTATCGCTGACACGACAGATGCGTTTTTTGGTGGCGATTCGTCCCGGCTTGGTATCGCCTGGAGTAGCGGCGCGGATGGCGGCGACTTTCGATCGTCTCTCTGGAGGACGCTTGCTGATTAATGTCGTGACAGGAGGCGATCTCGTAGAGTTGGCGGGAGATGGCTTGCATTTGGATCACGATCGGCGCTATGAATTAACAGATGAATTTTTGACAGTATGGCGAGCGATCGCTAGTGGAGAACAAGCCAATCTTCAGGGCGATTATCTCAATATTCAAGATGGTAAGCTGCTGTTTCCAACTGTTCAAAAGCCATATCCACCGTTGTGGTTTGGTGGTTCCTCTCCTGTTGCCCAAAAAATTGCTGCCAAGCACGTAGATGTCTATCTAACTTGGGGCGAACCATCGGCGCAAGTAGCCGAAAAGATTTCATTAGTTCGCAGACTTGCAGAAATAGAAGGCCGGACTTTGCGGTTTGGGATTCGTTTACATGTGATTGTGCGCGAAACCGAGAGTGCAGCTTGGGATGCAGCCAATGATTTAATTAAATAGGGCTTGCTGAAAAAGTCATAAAAAAGCAATTCTTTTGGGTTGACTAGTTATTTAAGCAAGGTCAAAGATAAGTTTTTGTTGCCTATAGCTAGCAAAATCATAATGCTTGGTTATGTCAATCGCTAAAAAATGTCTATTTTTCCAAAATAGACATAAAAAGGCACAAAAAAACCGTGACAGGTGAGTAGAAAGATTCATGACTAAAAAAGTAATAGCAATCACAGTTAGAGTTGTATGAGGAAGTTTCGCCATTACTCTACTCAAGCTAAATCTTCTTTTAGCTTGTCCAAATTTGCCTTCAATACAATTACGAATCCTCTCATCTTGTAAAGCTTGCTTCTTTTTTTCTTTACTCACATTTTTTGGCGGTCTTCCTAAAGGAACTCCACTGATTCTAATACCTCTTTCTTTGCACCAAGATCGGTTTTCTCGCTTTGCGATAAATTTTATCAACATGAACAGATTCTGGATAATATCCAGTGTAGTTTTTAAAGGATTCTATTTGTGTTTTTAAGTCTCCTGATTCATTAAAGTTATCCCATCTAATATGGTCTAAAAATGCATATCCATCAAAGTAACTAGCAGATAGTTTAGCGCCAAATTCCACGGCTTTACCCGCTTTTCCTCGGACAATTGGACGGATATGTGGTTGGCTTAAACTTACAATACGGTCATCAATGCTCTGCTTTTTATTTTCATACAGCCATAGTTGTTGACGATATACTTCTGCGACTACCAGCAACATCTTATATTGTCTATTAGTTAAACTTTTTAGAGATGCTCCTGCTACAATTAGCTGGTCAATATAGGATAAGTTTCTTTTAATATATTGGAGTTGTTTTTTAATCGCTTTTCTCCTCTCTTTTTGAGATACACGACGTTTTTTAGCTACTTCTAAGTAGTCTTTCCTAGCTATTTCTCGGTAAGTCCTTGGTTTTTTCTCTAATATTCCCTTTATCTGTTCATAAAGCAAGTCAATTATTCTTTCTGTCTGTTTTCTCGCTTGATTTAATAGGTTTAAATCTGTTGGATAGCTGATATCACTAGGCACACAAGTCGCATCTAATATTAATTTCCCTCGATTTCTTAGCGTATTACCTTGTTCTGCTGCTTTTTCTGTCGATAGCGCAGCGTTAGCGAGTTCGCGAGCGTCTTCTGTTTTTTTTCGGTGTCAATAGAAGATGCTAACTCTAGCATCTTCTTAACCATTTCTTGATTCACATTATTGACTAGTTCTGCACTGATTCTTTCTCGAAAATGTACTAACATGGATGCGTCAAATGGAGTTTTGTTACTATAAGATGACATCCCTATAAAGTACTGTAAATAAGGATTCTCCTTGATTTGCTCTACTGTTTCCCTGTCGCTTATACCTAGTTTCTCTTTAATTATTAATGCACCTAACGCCATCCGAAATGACTTTGCTGGTGCCCCTATCTCTGCGGAGAATCCGGCAGAATATTCCGACTCAAATTCTGTCCAGGGTATTAAATCGGCCATAATTACCCAACGATTATCTGATGATAACTTTCCCTCAAATGGAAGCTCAAAACTTTCTGCTGGAATTGGAGTTGATTCTTCTTTTCAGTACATAGTTAATAATGATACACTATGCTGCGACGAACCACTGTGATGCAAGGATTTTGGGCTATTTTACCTTCTTGTCTTGCACCTGAATATACTTCTTTGGTCTGAGAATCTAGAGACTGCAACCTTTTCTTTTTTTTCAGCAAGCCCTAAATATGTCGATGACGAAGCGATCGCTAAAGCTCAAAAAGCTTATGCCCGGATGGATTCAGTTGGACAACAACGGATGACTCAATTACACCACGGTAATCGTGAGGCTTTAGAGATTAGCCCGAATCTCTGGGCAGGAGTTGGTTTGGTGCGGGGTGGTGCAGGAACAGCCTTAGTAGGCGATCCCCAAACCGTAGCGGCCAGAATGTTGGAATATGCAGATTTAGGTATTGAGTCCTTTATCCTCTCTGGCTATCCTCACTTAGAGGAAGCTTATCGAGTCGCAGAACTTCTATTTCCCCATTTGCCCTTAGAAAATCTGCCCACAGTGGAGAAGCAAGATGTCTTGAGTCCATTTGGCGAGATTGTGGCAAATGAAGATTTCCCTAAGCAACAGCATCAGGAAAGAGCAACGTCCATATCCTAGTAATTAAGAACTAGGAGATTAACAGCCATGCTGCACCAACAAATTGACCAAAGAATCTCAGAAAAACAAGCGTGGGCATTGCGTCGTCAGTTGGGGATACCTAACAATAAACGCTTGTGGGTGTTGGCGTGCATGGATGAGCGATTACCGATAGAAAAAGCATTGGGAATTGGTGAAGGAGATGCTCATATTTTCCGTAATGCTGGGGGGTTAGTTACGGATGATGCAATTCGGTCAGCGATTGTTAACTACACAGTTTTTTGGCACAAAAGAAATCATCGTCATTAATCATACCGAATGTGGCATGATGACAGCATCAGGAGACTTTCTCAGTGAGGTATTGCGAAATCAAGGTATTGATGTGGATCGAGTTAGTGTAGATCCTGCTTTGCCAGAGTTGAAGCTACCAAAAGGCATTTTTTCCAAATGGATCAAAACGTTTACTGATGTGGATGAAATCTGCACACAGCAGGTGGAATTGCTGCGTAATTCTGCTTTAATTCCCCAAGATATAGTTATTCATGGCTACATCTGGGAAGTAGAAAGTATGAGTTTGCGCCGTCCTTACAAACGTCTGAGTGAGAAGGTCAACACAGCATCAGCTATGAAGGCTAAAACTGCAAAACATACTGAACCCATTTTATAAATTGGGAGTTTAATTGAATGACAAATATTTTAGCGATCGCAGGTAGTCCAACCCATCCATCTAGAACTTATGGTTTGGTCGAATACACCGCCAAGCTTTTACAACAAGAAGGCTTGCATATAGACATTATTTCAGTTCGGGATTTACCTGCTGAAGATTTAGTTTTTGGAAGATACGACAGCCCTGCTTTAGAACAGCCAAAGGCTTTATTAGCAAAGGCAGATGGTGTAATTATTGCCACGCCCATTTACAAAGCTGCTTACACAGGAGTGCTGAAAACATTTCTAGATTTGCTGCCACAAAAATCATTGACAGGTAAACCCGTATTACCAATTGCCCTTGGTGGAACGATCGCTCATTTATTGGCAATTGAATATGCTCTGAAACCTGTATTATCTGAATTAGGAGCGCGGCATATCCTAGCTACAGTTTATGCGGTAGACAAACAAATTCAACGGCAAGCTGATAACAGCGTTCTGCTAGATCAGGAAATTGAGCAAAGGCTCACAGATGTACTCAAAGAATTTGTAAAAGCTGTAGCTTATGATGCCGCAGCGCCTCAAGAATTGGTTCATGCCAATTAAATAATCAAGTTTATACCTCCGTTTACTCGTAGCGGATGGGTAATTTCTCCCCATCTGCTACCTTTTTTAAAAGTTAATCAAATTAGCATGAAATTTCATTAAGATAACAACCGGACTGTCTCACCACTTTGCGTCTAAGTTTAAAAAATAATTTTTACAACTAATTTAGGATTGCTATATATATCAAAATTGTCTCCTAACTCTACGCGTAGTAGATTAGTTAATTTAACTGATCTACTACTTTTTCTTTTGAGATTTTAAAATTGCCATCAGGATATAAGAAAGTTTCCCAAAAGTATAGGTTGGATAAGGTATTAGCCTTATCCAACCAAAGCGCGATCACTTTGGGAGCATCCACTTTTGGAAGAAACATAATTTTGGTACTCCAAAAACCCTACTATATAGTTCATCTAAAAAAGTAGATCCGCCGAAAGTGGATGCTCCCATCATTTTTAATGCAAGAGCATCATAACTTTATTTAAAGTTATTTCGATAAACCTCTCCCTGCCTTGAACTTTAGTTCAAGCCTAGTTTTATTGCATCAATGAGAAAAAGGCAAACTTAACCATTAAGTAGAGTGCGAATAACTTATGTATTTAGATAAACTTAATGGTTAAGGAAAATTACTTTAATTTTTTATAAAAATACTCTTACTCTTTTAATGAAAATGCAAGGACAGTTAAGACTATTTAGACAATTAAGTAAACATTTAATAAAGTTTTAATATTTTATTAGGTTGGTAATATCGGTAGATCATTCGTTATGAGCGTTGTTTATCGCAAATAAGTAGCGTCGTGTTGGCGCAGTCCAACCTAGGCATCTACAGCCACCGTATATTAATGGCAATACGCTTTTTTGGTCAGGTTAGCCAGTAAATTAGATGTAGAGCGTAAAAAAATAAACTCAATGAAAGCGATATCTAACGACAAGCCGCAAGGCGTGTGCGCTACTGATTTTGCATCTGTTCTTGGCGAAGAAAATGCTGTTTGCCTTTGGGAAAATATCGAAATAGGCCAGCAAAAACGTATCCAACAGGCTGTAACTTCTGGAAAACCTCCCACTTGTATCGTCTATCCTCGCACCCAACAACAACTAGCCGCAGTCATCGCCAAAGCTTACAGTCACAACTGGCGCGTCCTCCCCTGTGGTAGTGGCAGTAAACTTAGCTGGGGTGGTTTAGCTAAGGGCGTTGATGTCGTAGTTGGTACAGAACGCATCAATCAACTGATAGAACATGCTGTTGGAGATTTGACTGTCACAGTAGAAGCTGGAATGAAGTTCTCCGATTTGCAGGCACTTTTAGCAAAATCGCGGCAATTTCTCGCCCTTGACCCCACAGCACCGCAGTCAGCAACTATTGGCGGTATTGTTGCCACAGGTGATACAGGTTCTCTGCGGCAGCGTTATGGTAGTGTGCGCGACCAGTTACTAGGTGTTACCTTTGTCCGTGCTGATGGAGAAATCGCAAAAGCTGGGGGAAGAGTAGTTAAAAATGTTGCTGGATATGACTTGATGAAGTTGCTTACTGGGTCTTACGGCACGTTAGGCTTTATTAGTCAACTAACTTTTCGGGTGTATCCGCTATCAGAGGCATCGGGGACGGTGGTACTAACTGGTAGTGCCGAGGCTGTATCCCAAGCAGCTGATATCCTTCGAGGTTCGGCATTAACACCAGTTCAGGCTGATTTGCTATCAACTAAATTGGTGTCTAGCTTAGGTTTGGGTGAAGGACTAGGATTAATTGCCCGTTTTCAAAGTATTAGTGAGAGTGTTAAAGAACAGTCAAACCGAGTTTTAGAAGTAGGTCAAAAGTTAGGTTTAGATGGGGCAATTTTTGCTGATGCTGATGAGGCTAGTCTATGGCAGAGATTGCAAGAACGAATACATAGTACTGCCACAGAATCTGTAATTACCTGCAAAATAGGAGTGTTACCTACTGCTGCTGTAGATATTTTGACTCAGGTGGGGTTGGGTTTAATTCATATAAGTAGTGGTTTAGGTTTGTTACAATTAGAGGATAAAAATCAAGTTTTAAAAGTGCGCGAGCAGCTACGCTCCGCCGGAAGCGATGGCACTCAAGCAAATAGTGGTTTTTTAACAATTTTGGAAGCACCAATGGCGGTTAAAGAACAAGTAGATGTTTGGGGTTATAATGGCAATGCTTTGCCGTTGATGCGCCGTATTAAGGAACAGTTTGATAGTAAGAATATTTTAAGTCCTGGTCGGTTTGTGGGTGGTATTTAGTTTGAAGAAAACGAACCGCAGAGACGCTGAGGGCGCTGAGATAAAGAGGGGAAATAATAATTATGCAAGTTTCAGAAAATGCTGTTAATAATACGGCTAGTTTAAAGAATTTGAAGGGGTTTGATGTTAATCATCCACCTGACCCAAAGTTGATTGATAGCTGTGTACATTGTGGGTTTTGTCTATCGACTTGTCCCAGTTATCGGGTGCTTGGTAAGGAGATGGATTCTCCTAGAGGACGCATATATTTAATGGATGCAATTAATGAGGGTGAGATTGCTCTCAATACGGCAACGGTAGAACATTTTGATTCTTGTTTGGGATGCCTTGCTTGTGTGAGTACTTGTCCTTCTGGGGTGCAGTATGACAAATTGATTTCTGCAACTCGTCACCAAGTTGAACGGAATTATCCCCGCAGTTTGCCAGATCAATTTTTTCGTCAACTGATATTTTCTCTTTTTCCCTATCCCAATCTTTTAAGGATTTTATTAGTTCCGTTGTTGGTTTATCAAAAATTGGGGTTTACTAAATTCTTTCGGGCTACAGGTTTACTCAATAAAATATCCCCTCGTTTGGCAGCAATGGAATCAATTCTGCCAGAAATTACTCTCAAATCTTTTCAAGATAAATTGCCTAGTGTGATTCCTGCTAAAGGTGAGAAGCGCTATCGAGTCGGAGTAATTTTGGGATGCGTGCAACGGCTGTTTTTCTCTCCAGTGAATGAAGCAACGGTGAGGGTTTTAACAGCGAATGGTTGTGAAGTTGTGATTCCCAAATCTCAAGGTTGTTGTGCGGCGCTTCCCGAACACCAAGGACAAACAGAACAGGCGAAAGCTTTAGCAAGGCAGATGATTGATAGTTTTGCTAACACTAATGTCGATTTTGTGATTATCAATGCTGCTGGTTGTGGTCATACTTTAAAAGAATACGGTCACATTTTAGAAGATGACCTTGAATATCGGGAAAAGGCGAAGGATTTTGCAGCTAAAGTTAAAGATGCTCAAGAGTTTTTGGCAACTGTTGGTATAACAGCGAAACTGTCGCCACTCACTGATAAACCGTTGAATTTAGTTTATCAAGATGCCTGTCATTTATTGCATGGTCAAAAGATTAGCGTGCAACCGCGTCAGGTATTGCGACAAATTCCAGAGGTGAAGTTGAGAGAACCAGTAGATGCGGCTTTATGTTGTGGCAGTGCTGGAGTTTATAATATGCTGCAACCGGAAGTTGCTGAAGAATTGGGCCAGCAAAAAGTACAGAATTTGTTGAATACTGGTGCTGAGTTAATTGCTTCTGCTAATCCGGGGTGTACTTTGCAAATTACGAAGCATTTGCAGTTACAAGGTAAGAATATTTCAGTTATTCACCCGATGGAGTTGTTAGATTATTCAATTCGGGGTGAAAAGTTGAAATTATAGACGTTTGCTAGCTGCGTTGTGCATTTACTTTTGACTTTGACAACAGAGTTTTAGCCTTAACTGAACCTGTCCACACAAAAGACCTCTTCCTGGTTTTACTACGCAAAACCTGTCCCTCTCCGACTCGGAAAGGGACAGACTTGAACGCAAGTTCAAGGCAGGGAGAGGTCTGTCGAACTCACGTTTTTTATGGAAGTTCTTAATCAGTCGCTTTGAAGAAGTTTTTTCCGAAATCGCCGCTTTATCATCTGTATAATTACTGAAATGGGCAAGAGTGTCAGGCTAATTTCGGGTGATTTGTGATGAAACTAGATTTAGTCAGGTTTTTTCAAGCTTGCAACCCCAGTAAAACTCTGGTTGTGAGCAAGCCGGAGGATAGACAATATTATATTGATTTCTCTAAAGTTCGTGGTGCCAAGATTATTGAAGAACTTGGGCGAACTATCACCCGCCTTTCACCTGAACAACCTACTTGTCAATTATTTACCGGACATATCGGTTGTGGCAAATCCACTGAGTTACTGCGGCTAAAGGCAGAGTTAGAGCAGCAGGGATTTCATGTGGTTTATTTCGAGTCTAGCCAAAGCCTCGATATGGCTGATATTGATGTTACAGATATTTTACTGGCAGTAGCTCGTGAGGTGAGTCAAAGCCTGGAAGCAATAAAAATTAATCTCAAACCAGGATACTTTAAAAATCTATTTACGGAAATTTCTGAGTTTTTGCAAACGCCTCTAGATATTGGGGTAGAGGCTGAATTATCTGTAGGTATTGCTAAGATTACTGCCAAAACTAAAGATAGTCCCAAACTTCGCGGCCAGTTACGGCAATATTTAGAACCGCGCACCAACGGCATTTTAGAATCAATTAACAAAGAATTGCTCAAGCCTGCTAGAGAAAAACTCAAGCAGGAAGGTAAAAAAGGACTGGTGGTAATTATAGATAATCTCGACAGAGTGGATAATTCTTTGAAGCCTTCGGGTTATTACCAGCCAGAATATCTCTTTGTGGAACGGGGTGAACAGTTAAACCAGCTAAATTGTCATGTTGTTTATACCATTCCCTTAGTGTTGATTTTTTCCAACGCTTTAGGAAGGTTAATAAATCGTTTTGGCATAGACCCCAAGGTTTTGCCGATGGTTCCTGTGCAAGTACAAGATGGTTCGCAATTTTTACAAGGAATCACGCTGCTGCAACAGATGGTTATGGCGAGGGCTTTTCCTGGTGTCAGTTGGGAACAAAGCCGGCATTTAATTACCGAGGTTTTTGATAGTCTTGATACTTTAGAGCGACTTTGCCGAGTTAGCGGCGGTCATTTGCGTAATTTGCTGATGTTATTGTTTCGCTGTCTTCAGCAAGAAGACCCACCTTTGTCGCGGGAGTGTGTGGATAGAGTGATTAAACAACGCCGCAATGAGCTAACTTTGGCAATTACGCCCGATGAATGGGAATTACTGCATGAGGTAGCGCAAGAGAAAAATTTAAGAGGTCATGAAAGATACGACCTTTTGCTCCGTAGTATGTTTGTATTTGAATACCGGGATGAGGATGGTTCTTGGTTTGATATCAATCCGATTTTGGCTGAAGCCAAGGAATTTAGGTTATGAATCAATACGCTTGGGTTAAGGAGAATTCTAGTAATAAAATTACCATAGCCGTTGGTTTCGACTTCTCTGCGAGACGCTACGCGTAGCTTGCTTCCCCGGAGGGGTACGCTCAATCAACTGAGTGGTCGAGAGTTGAGCGAAGTCGAAACTCATCAACCTGGGTATATTCTTTGTCAAAAATCACCTTAACATAGCTTGAAATGGTTGTGCCGACTTACTTATCAGGTATTTTGTGAAATGCTATAACGTTAAGCATCTCAGTCGTGACGGGAGCGGTTCCAGGGTTAACGGGAGTGGTTCCAGGGTTAACGGGAACGGTTCCAGGGTTGACGGGAACGGTTCCAGGGTTGACGGGAACCGTTCCAGGGTTGACGGGAACCGTTCCAGGGTTAACGGGAGTGGTTCTGGGGTTAACGGGAGTGGTTCTGGGGTTAACGGGAGTGGTTCCAATACGGTTCGATTAGTGATATTTTGCCCTGGAGATCCCCCCAACCCCCCTTAAAAAGGGGGGCTTATAATCCTCTTTTACCCCCTTTTTAAGGGGGTCGCCGCAGGCGGGAGGATCTTAACCGAACCGTATTGGGAGCGGTTCCAGGGTTAACGGGAGCGGTATTACACCAATTCTCTGTGAATTAGCTACTTATTTATATTATGAGTAATCAGCAAGAGCCAGAAAATTTACCCTTTGACAATGAGCATTCATTGCAAACTTTAGTGCGGACAATTAGGCTTTCTCAGGGAGAATTTTCGCTGATTTTGCTGCGTTGTAATTATGCTGCTTTACGTAAGCGGATGGTAGAACGTCTGCGCCAATTATCTCCTGTACGCATTCATGAAATTACTTTACCTGCATCAGTTAAAACGCTTTACACAAATATTCGTGAACAATTGGGCGATGAACAGCCACCAGCATTAATGATTTTTGGTTTGGAGTCTGTTAAAGATATTGATACAGTTCTGACTTCAGCTAACCAAGTACGGGAAGAGTTTAAAAAGAACTTCTCGTTTCCGATCTTGTTATGGGTTAATGATTCAGTTCTGCAAAAATTTATTCGATTAGCAACTGATTTGGAGAATTGGGCAACTATCATTGAGTTTGAAAACCCTACCGATGAGTTAGTAAATTTTCTTCAGCAAAAAAGTGATGAAATATTTGCTGATGAGGTAACGCCTAATCCCCAAATGTGCCGAGAACTAAAAACCGCCCGTCAGGATTTGCAAAATCGAGGAGAAGTATTAGAACCAGCACTTCAAGCAAGTTTAGAGTTTGTGCTTGGTTTAAATAATTATCTACATGACCAGATAGATGATGCTTTCGCAGATTATCAACACAGTTTGGGGTTTTGGCAAGAAAGTAACTATTTAGAACGACAAGGTATATTACTCGTTAATATTGCTTTGGCGTATAATCGCCGAGCTGAAAAAAATCAGACAGAAAATCAACGCTATTGGCAAGAGTCTAAAAATTACCTTCAGCAAGCTATTGGAATTTTTGAACAAGCACAACGTTCAGATTTAGTTGCAAAATATATTACTAAACTGGGTGAAGTTCTGCGACATCTGCAAGCATGGATAGAGTTGCAAAGCCTTGTTGAAAAATCTCTGCCGCTACATCAGAATTATGGCACATCGTTGCAATTGGCTAAAGATTATGGTTTTTTGGCAGAGGTAGCTTTAGAGCAATCACGCTGGGATGAAGCTAATCAACTCGCGAAGCAAACATTACAAATATTAGCTGATATACCTAATATTAAATCAGACGAATTTGGGCTGTATCGGTTTATTTTAGCCAAGTCGCAACAGGCTTTAGGTCAAGTTAAAGCAGCAATTAATAATTTAGAAGCTGCAAAAAAGGAAAGTAATCATCAGTACAACCCGCATTTATATATATCTATATTAGAGAGGCTACGCTCACTCTACTTTGGGGAGGGTGAATATCTAAAAGCTTTTTATATTAAGCAAGAGCAATTACAAATTGAACAACAGTATGGTTTTCGCGCCTTTGTTGGTGCATCTTATCTTAATCCGCAACGACAGGCAATTAATTCTGCACAGTCGCAAGTGGAAAACCCGGAAACAATTGCTCAAGAAATTGCCGCTTCTGGGCGGGGACAAGATGTGAAGCGGTTGCGAGAAAGAATTGGCGGGACTGAGCATAAATTGACTGTAATTCATGGTCAATCAGGAGTGGGTAAAAGTTCAATTTTGCAGGGTGGGTTAATTCCGGCGCTGCAACAGCAAGCAATTGGTGAGCGAGATGCTTTACCTATTTTGTTGCGAGTTTATACAGATTGGGTGGGAATGTTGGGGCAGAGTTTGGCTAAGGCTTTTGAGGAAGTCAGAGGTAATGAATTATCTGCTAATTTTGATTCTTCAGCAGCTATTTTAGAACAATTACGGAGAAATGCTGACCGGAATTTGTTGACGGTTTTAATGTTTGACCAGTTTGAGGAGTTTTTCTTTGTTTATCCCAACCAAAGTCAACGACGAGCATTTTATGAGTTTTTGCGAGTTTGTCTTGATATTCCCTTTGTGAAAGTCATTCTGTCTTTGCGGGAAGATTATTTACATTATTTATTAGAGTTAGACCGTTTATTTAATTTAACTGCAATTAATAATAATATTCTTGATAAAAATATTCGCTATTATTTGGGTAACTTTTCGTCCGCAGATGCTAAAGCAGTTGTGCAGAGTTTAACAGAACGCTCTCACTTTTATTTAGAACCTGCATTAATTGATGAATTAGTGCGGGATTTAGCAGGCGAGTTGGGGGAAGTACGCCCGATTGAGTTACAAATTGTGGGCAAGCAACTGCAAACTGAGAAAATTACAACTTTAGAAAAGTATCGTCAGTTTGGTACTAAAGAAAAACTGGTTGAACGATTTCTAGAAGAAGTTATTCAAGATTGTGGTTTAGAGAATGAACAGGTTGCACAACTAGTTTTATATTTACTCACAGATGAAAATGGTACTCGTCCACTGAAGACTCGCGCTGAGTTAGCCGCAGATTTGGCAGCAGAAACCGAGAAACTGGATTTAGTATTAGAAATATTTGTCAAATCTAGGTTAGTGTTGCTATTACCCGAATCACCTGCTGACCGTTATCAACTGGTGCATGATTATTTAGTATCTCTTATTCGCCAGCATCAAGGAGATAAATTAATTACAGAGCTTGAAAAGGAAAAAACACGACGTAAGGTGAGTGAAGACAGATTAACTCGTGTAGTAAATGCAAATAACATATTGACAACAGCCCAACAGCAAGCAAAGCGGGAACCTCTAGAGCAAAAAATTAAGATTGGTTGGGTAATATTAATGATCTTGATTAAAGCTATTAGCATTGCAGGCTGTGTTTCTATTGTGCGTCTTTATGGCTTGCTGCAACCCTTAGAGTTAGCAGCTTACGATCAGATGATGCGATCACGCCCTGATGAGGGAGCCGATCCACGCCTGTTGGTAATAACAATTGACGATGACGATCTGGCAATTCAAAGATAAAATGGTGAGTCTTTGATCGGAGCTTCTATTTCTGAGAAATCTTTAGATAAACTCCTGGTAAAACTAAACCAGCAAAAACCTCGTGCGATCGGCTTGGATATTTATCGTGATTTTCCGGCTGAAGATAAAAATTTAATTAGTCGTCTCAAACAGACTCAAAAGTTGATTGGAATATGCAAGGGGAGTGATACAACAAATATCCAAGGCATTAAACCACCGCCAGAAATCCCCATAGTCAACCTGGGATTCAATGACTTTGTTCGCGATCGTGATGCGGTTATACGTCGGTATCTTCTGTTTATGAACCCAGAAGTTACATCGTTATGTCCTGCTTCCTATGCGTTTAGTCTACAACTGACTTTCCTCTATCTCCAATCCTTTGAAATTCGACCCCAATTCACTCGTGCAGGGAATTTTCAGCTAGGCAATACTGTTTTTGAAAACTTTTCTCCCCGTAGTAGCTATAATATCGATCCCAATGGCGGTCAAATCTTACTTAACTATCGTTCATCAAAGTACATAGCCGAACAGGTAACGCTAACCCAATTTTTATCTAGTCCAGTAAACTCCAGTCCTGCCAAAGACCGGATTGTTCTAATTGGTTCGGTGGCAAAGGGGGATTTTCCAGATACCTGGGCTACGCCCTATGGATCTCCCTTGAACGAGCAAATGCCAGGAGTATTAGTACAAGCGCAAATGGTTAGCCAAATACTCAGTACAGTGTTAGATAACCGACCTTTAATCAAAATCTTGCCTGAACTAATGGAATGGTTGTGGATCTTTGGCTGGTCAACGGTAGGAGCTAGTATTAGCTTAGGGTTATGGAGATTGCGTTTTACACAACTATCAACTCCCAGTATTTTAATAACAATGACTTGCCTTGCTGGTATCTGTTATTTGGCTCTTATGCTAGGTTGGTGGTTACCTCTAATTCCTGCAATGGTAACGCTACTAAGCTCTATGATTCCTATGCCAGTAGTACCTAGCTATCCTTTAGATCAACTCGACTTTCAGCGTACTTTAGAGTTAATAATAGAAGCTTATGATGGAAATTTAGCTGATGCTCGCGTAGCTGTTGGATATCTTATCAACTCCAGTCCCAGGAAAAGACCTGCTATTCAAGGATTAATTAGTGTTGCGATGGATGCGCTTAATTCTTGTCAGACAATTGAAGGCATAGCTACCGTTGCCAATCAGTTAGCCTGGATTCCCTCACCATTACCAAAGGCTATTAACTCTGTACTTCCCCTATTTTTGCAAATTAGCCAAGGAGTACGAACTGCTTTGGATGTTACGCCAGTAGTCCGTCAGCGCGAATTGCTTAACGAGTCGATAAATGCCTTGCGCTTTTTGTCAGCAAGTTTAGCTTCAGAAAGCTTTAGCCGTGAAGCTGCGACTTTCAGAAGTATTGCGTTAGACTGGATAATAATTCTAATATATTCAGACTAAGCAATTAATATATAACATATAACACTTTTTTATACACTTCACTGTGCTATGTCAGGCTGCATGATTATCTGAAAAATAACTCGAAAGTGAGTCAGAGCGATCGCAATCTCTGCGACGATATCAAGTAAAAGCCAATCTCTTCTCTAACCTCCTTCTCCTCTGTTGGGACGATGAAGTAAATTATTTGCCATGCCATCATCAATGAAACAAAACGTCAGTTGAGGTTTTTCATGGCATTAGAAGGAGTGATTTTAGATGTTGATGGCACACTGGTATTAAGTAATGATGTTCATGCAAATTCTTGGGTAGAGGCATTTGCAGCTTATGGGTTAGAAGTGCCATTTGAAAAAGTCAGACCACTTATAGGTATGGGTGGAGATCAACTTATTCCCAAAGTAACGCCAGGATTAAATAATGAAGAAGGAACTGGCAAAGCGATCGCCGAGCGACGCAAAGAACTTATATTGAACAAATATACACGGCAAATTACTGCTGCCAATGGTAGCAGAGACTTAATATTAAAGATGCAAAAATCGGGATTGCATCTTGTTGTTGCTAGTTCAGCAAGTTCTCAAGAACTAGATATATTACTTAAAATTGCCCAAGTAGATGATTTAATATCGGAAGTAACTACATCCGATGATGCGGAAGCATCTAAACCTGCTCCTGACATTGTACAAGCCGCCTTGAAAAAAGGAAAAATGGCACCCGATCGAGTAGTGATGCTAGGAGATTCTCCCTATGATATTGAGTCTGCCGGTAAAGCAGGGGTAGGCGTGATTGCTTTGCGTTGCGGTGGCTTTAGTGATGAACAACTGTCTCAAGCGCTGGCAATTTATAACGATCCAGAAGATTTGCTACAGCACTATGACTCTTCTATCCTGGGCACAAATGCTTAAATAATCACATCGACTCTGCGGGTAGTAAGGGAGACGGCAGCCACTCTAACAAATATTCCCAGTCTGAGACTGGGAATAAGGTAAATTATCAAAGGTTTGTCTACTCAGTCTTCTAATTTATTTGGTGTTCTCTGTATTAACCACCAGCAACAGCAGGGACAATACTTACTTCATCGCCATCTTTCAGGGTTGTGTTGATACCATCTAAATAGCGGATATCTTCGCTATCGACGTAAAAATTTACAAACCGACGTAGCTTTCCTTCGTCATCGCACAACCGGGATTTAATACCAGGAAAGCTTTGTTCTAAGGAATCCAACAATTCAGCAATGGTGCTACCGTTAGATTCTAGAGTAGCTTGATTATTAGTCAAATTTTGAAGAGTCGTAGGAACTAAAACTGTTACAGCCATAAAAATTCAGAGTGAAGAGTTAGGAATACAGTTAAGAGTTAAGAGTCATGAGTAAAAAACTCATAACTCATAGCTTTTAACTAAACGAGGACTTGTTGCCATTCCAAGCGATCGAGAGTACGCGATCGCTCTAGGGCGCGTTCAAAACTATCCAGTTTAGCATCAATAGTCAAGGGTTCACCAACATAGCCTTGGATTGCTTCTTGGGTTTTCAAACCATTGCCGGTGATGTAAATCACGGTAGTTTCATCTGGATCGATTTTGCCAGCTTCTACCAGTTTTTTCAGCACGGCCACGGTTGTACCACCAGCCGTTTCTGTGAAGATGCCTTCGGTTTCTGCCAGCAACTTGATGCCATCAATAATTTCTGCATCATTGACTGATTCAATGTTACCACCAGTTTTCTGAGCTAACTCCACAGCATAAATACCGTCTGCTGGATTACCGATCGCTAGCGATTTCGCAATTGTATTTGGTTTAACTGGTTTAATAAAGTCGCGTCCTTCTTTGAAAGCTTGGGCAATGGGCGAACAACCTTCTGCTTGAGCACCACTGAAACGGACTTTCTTGTCTTCTACTAAACCAACTTCTATAAATTCTTGGAAACCCTTATAAATTTTTGTAAACAGCGAACCAGATGCCAAAGGAGCAACAACATGATCGGGTAGTTCCCAGCCTAGTTGTTCAGCAACTTCAAAACCTAGCGTCTTGGAACCTTCAGAGTAATAAGGGCGCAGATTAATATTGACAAAACCCCAGCCATGTGTATTGGCAACTTCCGAACAGAGACGGTTTACTTGATCGTAGTTACCCTTGACCGCCATCAGCGTTGGGCTGTAGATCAGGCTACCGATAATTTTACCGGCTTCTAAATCTGCGGGGATGAACACACAGCAGTCTAAACCGGCATGAGCTGCGATCGCAGCTGTAGAATTTGCCAAGTTACCGGTACTAGCGCAAGAAACAGTAGTAAAACCCAACTCCCGCGCCCTAGACAGAGCAACTGATACTACCCGATCCTTAAAGCTAAGGGTGGGCATATTAACCGCATCATTTTTTATATAAAGCTTATTTAGACCCAGGCGACGGGCAAGACGGTGAGAACGAACCAAGGGAGTCATCCCCGTTCCCACATCTATAACATTGTCAGTTGCGACAGGCAAAAAGGGACGGTAGCGCCAAATTGAATTGGGCCCAGCTTGAATTGTTTCACGAGTGACAGTCAGACGGAGAGCGCTGTAGTCATACTTGACTTCTAACGGCCCAAAACATAACTCACAAACATTACTGGCTTTGAGTTCATATTCGGCACCACATTCTTTACACTTTAAGGCTTGAAAGTAGGCAGTGCTGGTTTGGGTTTGAGTTTGGGTTTTGATGGCCTGAGTCATAAACTAGCTTTCCCTGTTTGTCTGTCGGCTGTCGCCTGATAGTAACACGAGCAAAAATACCAGTCAAACATACCCGACTAAAAATGTCGGGTATTCTTAGTATTGGAAAAACTGATTTTTGTAAAATTTTTATGACCGTAATCGTAGTATCAAGTATTTACACTTACATTTATTTGTTTCAAAATTAGATAAAAACTTCAGTTATTCAGTTTTAACACTGAGTATTCATATAATTAAATTGCATATTATCCATGAGTTATTTGCATTTTGCTCAATTAGCATCACTTTATTTAGTGATCCAGATCACTGAGGTGATTTTTTATTTCTTTATACCAATTACTCCACATGGTACTATGCATACATGGCAGCAAATATTCAAAAGTGCTTTTATATATAGATTGTGGTGTGTTTTACTTCCGTTTTAAACACTAAAATTGCTATGTGTGTCGCCAAAATAAAGTTAATTTTTCAGCCTTGATGCACTCATCCATCGCTAGAGAAGTTACTTATTTATACGGAAGTTTTTTTTTGGCATAAAAGCTACATTGTTATTTACATCGAAGATTCAGCAGGACACAGTAGTAAGTTACCCATATTTACGATTGCTAACCTTGATAATCAACGGTAAGCGTAAAACATACAACAAGAGGCAATAGCTTTTCTGCCTATTGCCTCAATCTAGTTCTTCAGGAGTAGCCAATAAATTAACTCCTCATATATACATTGCCCAAAACCTTAAGGCTTTGGGCAAGTCTAGTCGGTAATTCTTTAAAGAATTGCCGAACTTTATCCTGTCTCAAAACCCAAGATACAAGTTCAGCAAATAAACAAACTACTTTTATGGTAAACCGAAATAAATCTGTCAACAAGCAGCGCCAGCATTACCAATCTCTAGTAGCAACAGCATTGTTAACTGGTAGCTTTTTCCAATTTATTGCACCTGTACTAGCTGACGGTACAGCTGGTGGTCAATCTATTAGTAACACAGCGACTGCTACCTACGAAGATCCCAACGCGCCAGGGACAACTATAAATGCCACCTCTAATACTGTAACCGTCACTGTGGCAGAAGTTGCTGGGATCACCGTCACTGCGTCGGGTGTTACAGATAACAATGGTGGCGCTGTTGGAGTTAACGATTTACTAACTTACACCTACACCCTAACGAACGTAGGTAACGACCCCACCAAATTCCATATTCCCAACCAAGCAACGACAACCGGGCCTGGTACAGTTTCTGGTGTACTTCCTGCTGATA
This sequence comes from Nostoc punctiforme PCC 73102, assembly GCF_000020025.1. Lineage (GTDB taxonomy): Bacteria > Cyanobacteriota > Cyanobacteriia > Cyanobacteriales > Nostocaceae > Nostoc > Nostoc punctiforme. Next base: position 908,614 of record NC_010628.1, read on the forward strand.
AAAATGGGGTAACACCAGCTAGTGGCACACTGCAATACAGTACTGACGGTGGTGCAACTTGGACAAATGTAGCAGCAGGTGGTGTAGATACAGCCTCAATTCCGGTTAGCGGTACTGTGTTGGTGCGTGTGCCAGTGACTGTACAAACTGGCGCTCAATCCGGTGACGTAATTAAAGTTACCCTTGGTAATACTCCTGGTGATGCCCAAAACCAACTCCGGAGTCCTGATGGTGGTGACGTTTATACTGTAGATAACGCTGATAACGCAGGTGGTGGAGAAGTTGCTGGCGCACCAGTTAACGGTACACGAGAATCTAGTATTACCCAGCAAATTCAAGTGGGTAACACTGTTAAAACCGTTGCTCTAGCCACAATACTCAAAACTCGAACAGCCTACAACGCTGGTGATGCTTCCGTACTCAATGATGACTTGCTGACTTATGGTTTAAGCTTGCGAGTTGAGAGCAATGACGTAACCAATCGGGGGCTAACACCCGCAGCTTTAGCTGGTACAAATATCAATGTAGATGGTAGTCTAGTTCCTCGCATCTTAGTTTCTGATGCACTTCCAGCATCCACAACTCTTAATGGGACTCCAACCGCTCCTTCAGGGTGGATAGTGGTTTATGCTGGCGAAGATCCTGCCACTACAACTGCCGATCAGTCTCTGTGGAAAACTGACAAAACTCAAGTAACAGGCGGTATAGTCAAACGGGTTGGTTTTATTAACAATCCTAGCTCTATCTCTACAATTGCCACTGGCACAACTGTTACAGGCTTTACGGTGCAAGTAAAGACCACTGGAATCGCAGTAACAACACCGACAAATGTTAACAACATCGCTCAAGTGTTTGGTAAAACTGCTGGCGATCCAAATAGCCCCCTGCTCTTTGACGATTCAGGCGATCAAAACCCAGATAACATCAACCCCTCTACTGGAGCCTTTCCTACTACACCTGACATTGGTTATTATCCCACTACTCCCGGTAATGTTGACACAGGCAATAACAACCAAGGTGCTAATTCTGTTACAGGAAATGTCAACGTTTATACTGTTTCAGTCGCCCAGGCAAACTCAGTTTTAAACGGGCCGAATAATGCACCGGATGCTACTGGCCCATCGGGTTTAACCAACGATGACTTCACTAACAAATCTTCCTTTGTTCCTCCCAACACACCGCCTGGTAGTACACTTGACCCGCAATCGGTTGGCTTCACTAATACAATTAAGAACAACGGCGCTAACCCTAACGACATCACAATAGTGCCAACCGCACCAGCAACATTTACAGATTTGCCAAATAATACAAAGGTGACTGTTAGTTATAATAGTCAATCTGCTGTTTATACCTACAACAGTGCTACTGGTGTTTTTACCATAGCAAACGGTAATACACCAATTAAAATCCCTGCTGTTCCTGCTGGTGGCATTGTTAATTATGGTGTAGAAGTTGACCTACCACCTGGTACGCAACTATCGACTGATATTGGTAAGGGCTTCCCAGTACCGATCACTGCTTTTATTGACACTGATAATAATGGTATACCGAATACTGCGGTTAATGGGGAAGCGTACAATATCTCCATCGATCGCGTCTACACTGGCTTCTTAAAACTGTTGAAAATGTCACGAGTTCTACAAGGAAGTGGCCCAGCAGTGCAAGGGACTGATGGGACATTCAGTATTACTCCGAAGAAGCCTGCACCAGGAAACATTATTGAGTACCAAATTCAATACACAAATATTTCTGATGCTCAATCTGGAACCGGTAACGTGATTTTGAATGCTAACAAAGTTGTGATTACTGAAGATGGTACAGCAGGGGGCAACAACTGGGCGCTAGACAACGACAATAACACTCAAATTGATACTAGCAACATTGTTGGTTCAGCAAAGGATTCTGGGGCTTCAACTATCCAGTTCTTCAATGGTAATCCGGCTACTAACTCTAGTATCGATCAAACTGGAACCACGCTAAACAGTGATGTCACAAAGTATGTAGATACTGCCACTGGACAGATTGCACCTGGTGTTCAAAGAACATTTACCTTCCAACGCAAGGTTAACTAGATAGTTTGATTTCACCCCTCTTTAATTTGCAAAGAGGGGTGTATAGCACATCTGTATTTGTAGCTGGTGCTTTAATCCTAAAGTGCCAACTACAAAATGATTGTTCTCCAGCGAAAACAGGGAAAGATAAATCAGCAATCGGCATTATGAAAGTTTTTTGAGGTTATTGATTATGAAGCGTTTTTCTTTTGCAAGTTTAGGAGCGTTCGCACTTATTGCTACAGTGCCATTTGTTAGTCAAGTGCCAGGAATCGCTTCTCTATGGCATTCTACCAGTGCTGTTGCCCAAAATGTCAAAACTCAAGGGCAAATACAATTGCGCTTAGAAGCTGAGAAGCAAGTGATAGCACAGGATCAGCAGGGTAAGCAAAGTAAGACATGGCAACCTTTAAAAGGTCAAGCCGTGGTGCAACCAGGAGATGTGTTGCGATATACATTAAGTGGCGAAAATAAGAGCGATCGCCCCGTGAAGAATTTGATTCTCAATCAACCTATTCCTAAAGGAATGGTATACATACTGAAATCTGCAATTGCCGCTAATGATACTAAAGTTACTTACAGCATTGATGGCGGACGCAGCTTTGTCGAAAATCCCACTGTTAAATTTACTCTTCCTGACGGGAAAGTGGAAACAAAACCAGCACCAGCAAATGTTTACACCCACATCCGTCTGCAAGTGTCATCAGTTCCAGCCAAGAAAACGGTTAAAGCTACTTATCAAGTCCAAGTGCGCTGATTCGTTATGCCTGATATCACCCGCCTGTAGAGACCTTTTTTTAAGGCAGTCAAGAGCGGAAAACAACCGTGCTTTATAAGGAGAGTCGGAGGGCATCTTCGATAGATAAACAAGTGCTTTTATTAACAAAAAAAGTGGCATTCCAGAGGAGATGTGTTCAGTGAGCCATCCTCAAAAGCAAAAACAAATTACTTATAGGAGTAGCTGGTATCAAAGGTTAACAGCTACTGTTCTTCTGGGAAGTTTTTTGCAAACTACTATATCTATACCAGCGATCGCACAACAGACTAACAATCTCGGTGCGTCTTTGCCATTAATAAATCAAGCTACTTATACTTATACAGACTCTGCTAATAATCAGAAATATGACGGAACTTCTAGTCAGCTTAATGTTACTCCTAGCCCATTATTCGATCCATTAGGGAGAATATTAGGTTGCGCTGGTACTATTTTGCCTGACTATACAGGTTTTTCAGTTGGCGTATACGAATCTAATCCTAGCGACCCAACGGGGACAGAATTAGGTGGCTTGCTTTCTTTGACTCGAACAGAGTTACCCGATATTCCTAATAACAACGTTCCTGGCGGTAAGTCGCCAAATACCGAGAATAGTAACCCCTACTTCGTTACTAATAACCCTGCGGGTGTCTACAATTTCCTACTCGATCCGAATAAGGGTCAAACCGATCCAGGTAGAACTTATATTTTTGTAGTTAATCCACCGCCAAATTCTATCTATAAGCAACGGCGGATCAAGATTGAAATCCTTGGTAGCACTGGCACACAAGGTAATAATATTGTGCGATATGTCGCTAGTTCTCTGGATGGCCAACCAATCAGCCTTACAGGTGAGACGAGGGTAGAGCAAACAGTTGTCTTAGTTCCGAATGCAGAAGTAGTAGGACTGGACTTATTAGCCTTTGAATTCAGTACAAATTTGTGCCAAGCCAATCAGTTGCAGATTGTCAAAACAGGCGATCGCGCTACTGCTGAACCTGGGGATACGGTAATCTACCGCCTCTCAGTAAAAAATCTTGCTGATGCTGGTTTGAATAATATATTTGTCACCGACAATTTACCTTTAGGATTCCAGTTTTTACCTAAATCTGTGCGCGGAGAGTTGGATGGCAAATCAGTTGCTATCACCTCAGAACGCAATGGAAACACAGTGACATTCCGCACAGACGTAACAATTCCTACGGAAAAAACTCTGAATATTGCTTACGCGGCTCAACTAACAGCCGATGCTGTGCGTGGTAACGGTCGCAATAGTGCGATCGTGAATGCCCAACGAGCTGATAACCGTTTTAGCACCAAGGATGGACCAGCAACGCACCAGTTAAAAATTCGTCCAGGAATCGTTTCTGATTGCGGCACGATTATCGGTCGCGTGTTTATTGATAAAAACTTTGACGGTGAACAACAACCTGGTGAGCCTGGAGTCCCCAATGCAGTGATTTTTCTGGAGGACGGAAACCGAATCACCACAGATCCGAATGGTTTGTTCTCCTTAGCTAATGCCTTACCAGGAAGTCATACAGGCGTACTAGACCTCAGCAGTGTACCTGGTTATACCCTAGCTCCCAACCAAAAATTTCGTGAACGGAATAGCCAATCTCGCTTAGTACGTTTAGAACCTGGTGGCTTGGTACGTATGAATTTCGCTGTCACCCCCGCCTTCCAGGAGCCAGTCAAAAAATGAAACCCAGACTGCACCATACAAATATTTTCAACCTAAAGATGATGGGGGTGATGCCAATAGCTCTCAGCCTCGTTTTGTATCCTGCCATAGTTAAGGCAGAACCTACAAATGAAAATCTTTTTTCCCCCGAATCGCCTTCGCAATCAGACAAGGGTGTCGAAGATCCTGACTTTTCAAGGGATCTAGAAAACCTCTCTTTTAAAACGGGAGAGGCTTTGAATTCTCCCCCGTCTTTACAAGCTACGCTGTACACACAAGTTATCGAATTACCCCACCCTAACCCTCGCCTTGGAAAGGGGAGGGAACTAGATTTTCTTTCCACCCTTTCCAAGGGGGGATTAAGGGGGGTAAAACCCGGATCTCAAAGTAACTCCGATTTGCGTGTACACGGTAGGTTTTTACAAGAGAAGGGGGTTAGAGGTTTGGTTTTTCCAGATGATGTGAAAAATCAGGATGAGGATCAAGCAGATCGGAATAAAGTTGCTGAAAAAAGTATGGATTCAAGTTCTCCCCATCTTTTGGGAAGTTCTGACAAGCAACTTCTACCTCTTGAACTTTCTTCAACTAATACTTCAATTCCAGATGTTCAACCAAGTGAAACGGAAATACAAGGATTTCAACCAGCAACTTCTGTTGATTTACCCAGAGACTTAGGTAAACTAGCAGTCATCAAGAATGAAGGACGCAAAGACACAAAAATAGAGCTTCAAACTTCTCCAAGGGAAATACAAGGATTTCAACCAGCGTTTTCTGCTCAATTACCTAGAGGGTTACGTAAAATAGCTGGAGTAATTGAGGAAAATCAGAAAATTCCCCCCACTTCCCCCATCTCCACAGGAATAAAATTCCTGATGCCAACGGCTAACAACATTGTGGATGTTCCTGCTACCACAGTGATTGTGCAATTTCCCGTTGGAAGCACAGTAGAATTACGGTCTAATGGCGTATTAGTCGATCCTTCTTCAATTGGACGAACAGAAACCGATGCCAGTACTAACTTAGTAACGCAGACATGGTATGGTGTTTCGTTAAAAGAAGGTAATAACACCATCTCTGCACAAGTAGTAGGAGGGACAGAACCTCCTGTAACGGTTCAAGTCGTAGTCCGGGGAGCGCCACAGAAACTAACCTTAGAAACTGTTGAGTCTCGTATCCCGGCGGATGGACGTTCTACAGCTACAATCAGGGGTCAACTGATCGATGCAAGTGGTAATCGCTCTAATCGTGATGCTGTTATCACTTTGATACCTACTGCTGGGGAGTTGGTTGGGAAAGACTTCAAACCCGATGAACCCGGATTTCAAGTAGAGGCGAAAGCGGGGCAATTTACGGCTAAGTTGCGATCGCAACTCAAAGCCCAAACTGTCACAATTCGCGCCATCGCTAATAATTTAGAAGCCTTTACTCAATTACAATTTGAAACATCACTGCGTCCGAGTTTGGTTACTGGCGTAATAGATTTACGTTTGGGCGCTAGAGGTACAGATTATTATGGTAGTTTCCGTGATTTTCTCCCGCCTGACAAAGATAACAGAACGCAATTAGATTTCCATTCAGCGATATTTGCCACTGGTGCGATCGGAGAATGGTTGTTTACAGGCGCATACAACAGTTCTCGTAACCTCAATGAAGATTGCAACTGCGATAATCGCCTGTTTAGAACTTACCAATCTAGCGAGCAAAATTATCCTGTCTATGGCGATAGCTCGCAAGTTGATGTTGTTGCTCCTTCCATTGACAGCCTATATGTGCGTCTTGAGCGTTCAACTGGTATCCCCGGAGCCGATCCTGATTATGCCATGTGGGGTGACTACAATACAGAAGAATTTGCGCGGCGATCGCAGCAATTTACTTCTATCACCCGTCAACTCCACGGTTTTAAGGCTAACTACAACTTAGGGAATCTACAAATTACAGGTTTGTATGGCAACCACTTAGAAGCTTTCCAACGAGATACCATTGCTCCCGATGGCACTAGCGGTTATTACTTCCTCTCTCGCAGAATACTACAACCAGGTAGTGAAAATGTCTTTATTGAGTTAGAAGAACTCAATCGTCCTGGGACTGTACTAGAACGGAAACAGCTTAACCGCGGTCCAGACTATGAAATCGACTACGATCGCGGTACCTTATTGTTCCGCGAACCTATCCTTCGTACCGATATCGATCAAACCGGACAAGTATTGGTACGCCGGATTGTTGTTAGCTATCAATATGACAGCGAAGATTCTGATAGCAATATCTATGCTGGTCGTTTGCAATATAATCTTTCCCGCAAACTTAACCAGGAAAGTTGGATAGGAGCAACTTATGTCCAAGAAAATCAGGGAGTACGTGACTTTCAACTCTACGGTGCAGATGCGCTGATTTCTTTGGGTAATCAAGGTAGATTAATTGCAGAATATGCCCATTCCACTAATGATTCTGATGTTGTAGGAAAGGTTAGTGGTGAAGCGTATCGGTTGGAAGCTGAGGGACAAATTACTGACGGGATTCAAGGTCGTGCCTATTATCGCTTTGCCGATACAGGTTTTGCTAATAATGCCACTATCAGCTTTGTCCCAGGACAAACCCGTTATGGAGCGCAGGTTACAGCTAAACTCAGTTCAACCACTAACGTCAGGGCTCAGTACGACCACGAAGACAATTTTGGCATTGCTCCCCAACCCTTAGATACCTTTGAAGAACTGTTTGCACCCCGTTATGAGTCGATACCTGGTAGTAAAGTTGATAATTCCTTAACGACAATTTCCGCCGGGATTCAACAACGCTTGGGTAGTGCCATTATTGATGTGGATTGGATTCATCGTCATCGAGAAGACCGCATTCCCGACAGCGCCCTCAGTGGTACTTCGGATCAATTGCGATCGCGTTTTACAGTTCCTATTGCTAAAAATCTGACTTTCCAAGCCCAAAATGAAATCAGTTTATCTTCCCAAAAAGATAGTGTTTACCCTGACCGTACCATCTTCGGGCTAAATTGGGCAGCAATTCCTGGTGTAAATATCAGTCTGGCCCAACAGTTTTACACTAGTGGTCAATATTCGGGTAATTCCATCACCAGCTTGAGTGTCAACGGTGAACACAAACTCGGATCGGATACTACCTTGACTGGTCGTTACTCAATTTTAGGTGGTGCGAATGAAATGACTACCCAAGGGGCGATAGGTCTAAATAACCGTTGGACTATTGCTTCGGGATTGCGGCTGAATGTTGCTTACGAACACGTATTTGGCAACTTCTTCGGACGGACTGCGGCAGGTCAACAATATGCCCAACCCTTCGCCTTTGGTCAATCAGCATCTGCGATCGGATTTGATGGTGGCGATAGCTACAGTGTGGGTCTAGAATACAGTGATAATCCGCAGTTTCAAGCCAGTGCCCGTTACGAACATCGTTCTTCTTCTGGTGGTAGCAATACAGTAATTACCGCAGGTGCTGCGGGTAAAATTTCTCCGGCTCTCACAGCATTGGTACGTTATCAACAAGCTGGTTCATCCAATCAAAAGCTTTCGGGATTGGGGGATACAGCTACTTTGAAGTTGGGACTAGCTTATCGCGACCCCAATAGCGATAAATTTAATGCCTTATTGCGTTATGAATATCGCAAAAATCCATCAACTATCCCTGACACCATCCTCTTAGGTAGTGGTACAGGTTCCGAAGACCATACTTTTGCTTTGGAAGCTATTTATGCTCCTAACTGGCAATGGGAATTCTATGGTAAATATGCCTTGCGTAACAGCACTTCTTACATAGCCAGCGATTTAGCTGGTACAAATACGGTAAATTTGGGACAATTACGCGCTACCTATCGTTTGGGATATAGCTGGGATTTAGTGGGTGAGGCTCGTGTAATTAGTCAGTCTAGTTACAGCGAAACAGGCTTTATTGTAGAAACAGGCTATTATCTCACGCCTAACCTGCGTGTTTCTGCTGGATATGTATTTGGTAAAGTTGATGACCGGGATTTCTCAGGAACACGTTCCGCAGGTGGTGCATATTTGGGTGTCAGCGTCAAACTCAATGAATTATTTGATGGCTTTGGACAGCAAAAACCAGTGCCACGTCAGCCACAGGAATCTGCAATGAAAACTTTGGTAGGTAAACTCAAGGCCGCAACGAAGGGGATGCAAAAGCGTGAAATATAAAACGATTATTTAAAAACAATACCATTGTAAATCTGAATACAAATGGTAGATTATCTACGATTTTGGGAAAGCTAAAGACTAAAGATTAGTTTGAGGAGAATCAGTCCTCATTGATGATTATGGTTCAGTTAATCAGCATTTTTTAAAGGTTATTTTATGGTGATTTACTAATGAAGAATTTATGGCAAAATATTAATATTTTTAGCTGGGGACTTCTCGGTGCGACATTAGTACTTCAACCTACAGTAGCGCAAGCTCAATATATCCAGCGATCGTTCCTAAACCCCAGCTTTGAGCAACCTGTATTTGGTAATGTTGGTCAACAATGTTACGTTCAAGTATCGCCAGGTATTATCCCTGGTTGGGAAACGACTCATGGCTCAGTCAAGGCGGGAACAGGTACTTGTAGTGGTTATGTATCTCCAGGAAATGTACCACTGATTGAGATTTGGAAAACAGGATTTAATGGTGCTAGCACAGCAACGATACCAACTAGTGCAGGAAATCAATTTGCTGAGTTAAATGCAGAGCAAAATTCTGAGTTGTATCAGAATATATGCCTAATTAAAGATGAGACAATTACCTTCTCTCTTTTACATCGTGGGCGGTCAAGCTCATCTGTGGCTGATGTGGCCAATTTTTTAATTGGACTAAATACCAATCCAACATCAACTATTTTTGGCAGATTCTCAACAACTAGCAATGGAACAGTTACGGCACAACCAGTAGCACAGAATGGTGCAACTATTCCTACTGTAACTAACAATAATGCAGGAAATGGCTGGGTAAGATACACTGGTACAGTGCCTTACACTGGTGCTAGTGGGAATCAACCTGTAGGATTTGCGGCTGTTTCCACGGCGGGCGGAAACAATACTATAGGCAACTTCCTTGATGAAGTCCAATTTGCTGGTAAACCGGTGCTTGAGTTCACGGCGAGTTCAGGTGGTGCAGCAGAATCGGAAACTAACCCTACTACTAACCCACCTAAACTTAGGATTGTTGGTTTAGTGCCAACTGGTGGGATCAGTGTTTCAATTTCAGTTTCTGGTACAGCCGTTTTGGGTACAGACTACAACACAATATCAAACACATCCACTTTTAATATCAATATTCCTGCGGGCAACTACGACGGCAGTGATGCTACTAGTGTCTTTACCATTCCTTTTACTGTTATTAACAATAACGTTCCTCAAGGTGTGAGGACAATCGTATTCACTATACAACCTTCATCTAGTTTTTTCGCCAGTTCAACAACAACTTGTGGCGGTTCCCCAACGATCGCTTCTAGCTACACAATTTATGATGATGATTTCCTCAGTGGTAAGGTTTGGGATGATGCCGATAATAGCGCTAACAATACTTTTACTAATATCAATACTGGCTCAGAAACTGGCACTAATGCTGGTGGATTGTTAAATGCTATTCTTGTAGATTCTAATAATAAAGTATTAAAAACAATACCTGTTGCAGCAGATGGTACTTACACCTTTCTCGATGTTCCCCTGAATCAAAACAACGTTAAAATTATCTTGAGTACAACTGCTGGCACTGTAGGTAATACTGCCCCTGCACCATCCCTCCCTTCTAACTGGATCAACACTAGCCCACTAACGACAGCTACTTTTAATACTGGTACAAACATCTCTAGTAAGGACTTTGGAATTGAGCAGTTACCTGATACTAACAATGTCAATGGATCGACAACAACAAATCCAGGGGGAACCAATACTGTACAAGTACCAACATTATCAGGCACTGACCCGGAAGATGGGAACCTTAGTTCTGGCAACAGTTTCAAGATTGTTAGTCTGCCAAGTAATGGGACACTGTACTACAACGGTGTAGCTGTGACAGCGAATCAAATTATTACTAATTACGATTCGACCAAATTAACAGTAGATCCGAATATAGATGGCGCTATAACCATCACTTTCACTGTAGCCGCAATAGACAAAGCAGGCAAAGAAGATCCCACACCTGCTACGGTAACTATGCCATTAACTGCGTCATCATCTGGCAAACCTCAGTTAATTTTAGTTAAACGCATCACCCGAATTAACAGCCAGAATTTAACCAACATTGTAGATGGTCGCAGCGACGTTCCTTCTAATGCTGCTAACTACGTAGCATCTCCACGTGACACTGATGATGATAGTAGTAACACTTGGCCCACTAATTACTTGCGCGGATTGATTAACGCTGGGATAGTCAAACCAGGAGATGAGTTAGAGTACACTATCTACTTCCTTTCCAATGGTCTAGGTAATGCAACTAATGTTCAAATCTGTGATTTAGTTCCTGTCAATAGTACTTTTATTCCTACTGCCTTTAGTAGTATGACTCCTAATGATGGTGGTTTAGCAGGAGCAGATCAAGGTATTGCTCTTGCGCTTAGTTCTAGCACTCCTACGGTTTATCTGACTAATGCCCAAGATGCAGATCGCGGACGTTTTTATACTGCTAACGAGACAGTCCCATCTTACTGCGGCGCTAACATCAATGGGGCAGTGGTGGTGAATATTACACGGAGTCCAGATTTACCCAATCTCGTCAAAGATTTTTACGGTTTTGTCCGTTTTCGCGCTAAGGTGAAATAGCTTTGAGGAAGAAAAAAGGTTAAATATGAGGTTCCTTTTCCCCTTAACCTTTTGCCTTTACCCCTCTTGTTTATACTGGTATGGCTTGTCTCACTTCAACTGGTTGACCAGTCAAGCTAAAAGGACGAACTTCGGTAATTTTTACCTTCACTAACTGCCCTTTCAACTCTTTAATGTCTCCACTGAAGAATGTCAGACGATTGCCATCAGTGCGTCCCATCACCTGGGTTTGGTCTTTAGGATTCTGGTCTTCTACTAAAACTTCTTCGATGCGTCCGAAGTAACGTTGCGATCGCTCGGCTACTTTCAAGTTTCCTAGATGATTGAGCCTTTGGAGGCGATCGCTTTTAACTTCTTCACTTAGTTGATTGTCCCACAAAGCGGCAGGTGTCCCTGGACGCGGTGAATATGCTGCTGTATTCAACATATCAAAGCCAATATCTTCCACCAGTTTCAGAGTATTTTCAAACTGTGCTTCTGTCTCCCCAGGAAAACCAACAATCGCATCGGCACTAATGGAAGCATCTGGCATATACCGCCGAATGGTATCGATAATCCGGCGATATTTTTCATGGGTATAACCCCGCGCCATTGCCTTCAAAAGTTCATTATCCCCAGATTGAAAGGGAATGTGGAAGTGTTTGCAGACTTTGGGTAACTCAGCGCAAGCCTTAATTAATCTCTCTGTAAAATAACGGGGATGACTAGTAGCAAATCTTAATCTTTCAATTCCCGGCACATCATGGACGTAATAAAGTAAATCTGTGAAGTTGTGCAGATGCCGACCTTCTGGTGTTGTTCCTGGTAAATCTCTACCGTAAGCGTCAATATTTTGACCAAGTAAAGTAATTTCCTTGTAACCTTGCCGTCCTAATTCTTCCATTTCAGCCCGGATAGCTGACGGTGTGCGCGATTGTTCAATACCTCGCACATTAGGAACCACGCAATAGGTGCAGCGTTCGTTACAGCCGTAAATCACATTTACCCAAGCTGTGACTTTACTATCCCGTCGTGGTTGGGTGATATCTTCAATAATATGAACAGACTCGGTTGCGACAACTTGGTTGCCGTCAAACACCGACTCCAGCAAATCTTTGAGGCGATTGGCGTGTTGTGGCCCCATTACCAAGTCTAATTCTGGAACTCGCCGCAATAGCGCTTCGCCTTCTTGCTGGGCAACACAGCCAGCAACTATAAGGGTTAAATCAGGCTGATCATGTTTGCGCTTCGCTTGTCTGCCAAGGTAAGAATATACCTTTTGCTCGGCATTATCCCGAATTGTGCAGGTATTGTAGAGAATTACATCTGCATTATTCGGATCTTCTGACCATTCAAAGCCCATGTCTTCCAAAACGCCAGCCATGCGCTCTGAGTCAGCTTTATTCATCTGACAACCGAAGGTAGTGATGTGGTAGTGGCGTTTAGAAGTGGTCATGGGCAATTCTGCTTAATCAGCGTAATGTATGTAAGGTTTATTTTTATTCTAACCCGCATAACGCAGTGTCTCCTCTCTACTCGCTGTCTCAACCCTAGGATTTTACATTGACCAGATGCGATTAATTATGTCTGATCAATGCCGTTGTTTTTTAACCAGAGGAAGGAACGCAGAGGTAACGCTGTGGGGTTATTAGGCTGGGTTCCAAGTGCCGTGGAAGCTGTGGGGGATGACGCTGGGTAATCCTAGTTTGCAAACGGGTTCGGCATCCAGGCGATCGCTATCAAATATCCAAACTTCGCTAGTATGAGAATTAGCATCGTAGACAACGGTTAACACCCAACTTTGTGCAGGGTTTTGGGTATTTTGGGCGTGGATGGGTTCTGAAGGATAACGATTTTCTCCAAAGTCTGCTTCGGTGAGGGTTTCGGTTTTGTTATCGAAGCGGGCGATCGCATTTAATATTTCTTGACTAATATCTGTTCCTGAACGGGATGTTGACATATATGTGTAGCGGGAAGCTTGCCCCACGTTTTGCTGTGGTACATTCGGAAATTCGCAGTGTCCGTTGAATAGCTGCTGAATTGACGTAACTTTACCAGTTTGGGGATGCAGATGAACTCGCGTTAGTGTACTTTTAGCTGGGGTGTGAGTTTCACCTGTAGCTACTTCCTTAAGATATTGGTTAGTTTGAAAATCTTCAAAACGGGCGATATCCACAATCACTGAGCCGCTAGCATCTACATAACCGTTACCAAAATGCCATTGGAACCAAGGTTCGGTTTCTCCACGACTGACTACAGATAAGGTTTCTCGATCAATAACTAAAATCTGAGTTCCTAATCTAGGTTGCCACTCTAGCGAATCACTATAGTTGTTTATCCCTATTAGCAGGGGTAAGACATTCAACCGCACTGGCGGAATGAAAAATACAAGATACTGTCCTGCTAAAACAAAATCATGCACCAATGGTACACCATCTAGCTGATATGCGGCTTGTTTGATAATCCGGCCAGTGGAATCGCTTTTGTAAATATTAAGTGTCGCATTTTGCCCAGGGCTGATGCCAAAGTTAAAAATCTCCCCTGTTTGCTTGTCACGCTTATAATGTGCGGAATAGTTTAATCCTTTTGTTAATCCCCCTAAATGATCTTCGCCCCAAGTTTCTAAAGTTTGTAAATCGAGGGCGTGGGGTTTACCACCTTCCCACAGTGCCAAAAGTTTATCTGGAAGTGCTAGCACGGAGGTGTTGGCAGCATTTTTGATGGGCTTTTGCCATTGATTCCAAATTGGCCCTGGTGCAGTCATCCCATAATTGCCGTAGAGTAGTTTACCTGCTGCGGCTTCTTCTTGATAGCCAGAGGTTTGCACGTAGCGATAAACCCCCGTTGCAACTGCATCAGTAAAATTTACAGCCAGAATTGCCCCATCTCCATCAAACCAGTGTCCCATGTGAATGCCACCGCGTCCTAGCCGTGCGGGGCCATTGCGGTAAAGAGTGCCACGCAATCCATCTGGGATTTTGCCAGAGATAATTGGCAGTTGGGTAGAGGGAAATTCTTTTGCTGGTTGTACGATCGCACCTGCCCAGGCTTTTGTTGTTGACTTTTTCTCAATGGTATGCATATCAAATTTTGGTTGATAAATTATCGATGTACATACCTGCATTCTTACATTTTCATCTTTGTTGCAGTTTTTGAAATGATATTACTCGTTAACTGAGGTAGCTCATAGTAACCAATAGGAATAATCACTAAAGTGAAGTCAATCAAGATTCTAAGTGGTTCAAAAACTATGGTTAGCCAACAAACAATAGAGTTGTCGGGAAATAAAAGATAAGTGAGGCAATGCTGGTCTTGTAATTGGGATTCTCTTAAGCAGCCATCAAGTAGAAGTTCCATAATCCTGCTGCGGTCAGCATCAAATGGTCATCAAAGTTTTCAATCCGATTACGATAAATGACACTGGCGGCGTTGTAGCGCTTCACACCAGCAAAGGCATTTTCGCAAACTACACGGGATTGACTCAATTGACGATTCTCCGTTTTTTGAAGGTCACTTAACTTGCCCCCTTTGGGCTTTTTGTGAGGAAGATGGAGATTGTCATACTGCTTCTGTAATCCCTGAAAGCCCGAGTCTACTTCAATCGGAATTTCATCAGGCACACTACCTGCAATGTCATCTTCGTCATGAAAACGTTTGTCATGCAGTTTGCCTTCTCGTGCTTTGCTTAAGATCAAGACCCGTTTGGTTTCATCAACTGCCGCCAAGTGTTTACGCGTATGACGTTTCTTTTTACCGGAGTAATTCTGTTGTTGTTGTTCTCTTTCTTGAGGTCGCGCAATTGGGCGTTCTGTCCCATCAATCATCACTCGTTGCACTCCTGGAAAGCGTGACAAAAATGCTTCAATGCTTTCGAGATGGCGTTCCGGCAGCGCCATCTTCTGTCCCAAAGCCGCTTCTAATATTGGCTGCAATCGATGCATCCACTCATGTGCCTGGGAGCGATGCATATCAAAGAGCAGTCCCGCCACATCAAAGGTCGGATAACATTTGAAATAGAAAAGGATGAAAAACAATTTGTCTTGGGCTGTAAGTAAGCGGGCTTTGCGTCCTCCACCCAGGCCACGTTGACGAGGCTTGGCCTGTTGAGTATCTAGGTACATCGTGGTAAACGTGGGCAAAAGGGCATCAAATGCTTTCCGGTTCAACCCAGTTAATGCCCTCAACAGTCGGTCTTGCTTCAGCGCACCTTCAATATTCAGCATCATTCTTCCCTACCACTGCTGTCTATTCTCTCTTATTTCCCGACAAGTCTAATAGATATCGTCAAATCTACAGCACCTGTTTTGAAAAAGAACGGTCAGCAAATCACAACTCGGATGTATGAAATCATGTTTCAAAATCATCCAGAAGTCAAAGAACAATTTAGTATGGCGGCTCAAGCAGATGGTTCTCAGCCTGCAAGATTAGCAACAGCAGTTTATAGTTATGCTAACCAAATTGATAATTTGCCTGCTTTAAAGTCGATGGTAGAGAAGATTGCCCATCGTCATGTGCAGACTCATGTTACACCAGAGCAATATCCTATTGTCGGAGAAAGTTTACTGCAAGCCATGAAAGATGTTTTGGGAGAAGCTGCTACAGAAGAAGTGATGGCAGCTTGGACTGAAGCTTATCAGGCATTATCTGAAGTGTTTATTCACAGAGAACATGATATATATGTGGGTGAAGATAAAAAAGCACAGCTTTTGCATTCTTAAGGACAAGACTTAGTGTCATAACAACAGCTTGAAGGTTTGTTACAACAACTTCAATGTTTATAACAACAGCTTGAGGGTTTGTTACAACAACTTCAATGTTTATAACAACAGCTTGAGGGTTTGTTACAACAACTTCAATGTTTATAACAACAGCTTAAGCATTCATAACAATAGCTTAAATTGTATTAACAACAGCTTCAATTTTACTTATAACAACTGGAGTTGTAGTAACTACAGCTTGAGCATTTGTTACAACAACTTAAATTCTGCTAATGAAAGCTTTTAGCGTAGCGACTTCAGCAAGCGAAAACTCTTCTAAATATATTTTTGTTAGCTTCTTCTATTTTTTTTATTGTTGCTTAATCACCTGGAACCAACAACATCCGCGCCTCAATTGCTTCCCAGGTTTGGGGTGACACCCGCACTGCTGCTTGTTTGCACTGGATGATGAGGTGATTGGCGTAGAGATAATTGCCGAATGCTTCCGCTTCTGCCTCAGATAAATCGATCATTTCTAGGGTGAGATTGAAAGCATAAAGTAAGGTTTGTTGTAGGTGTTTAGCAAATGCCAGACGCGCTTCCCTTGGCTGTTTAACATCAGGAACTTTAGCTCTCAGTGCTTCTAGACGGGCAATCAGCACAGTAAAGTTGATGTTATTGAAGATTTTTAATTTTTCTAGTTGACGAGAGTAGTTGATAGCTTCGGCGTTGGCGTAGGCGTTGGCGTAGGCGTTGGCGTAGTCTTTGGCGTTGGCTTTGTTGTAGGCTTTGGCGTAGGCGTAGGCGTTGGCGTTGGCGTAGGCGTTGGCGATGGCGTTGGCGTAGTCTTTGGCGTTGGCGTTGGCGTAGGCGTTGGCGTAGGCGTTGGCGTAGGCGTTGGCGATCGTCATCGCAACTGCACGTTTACCAACAGGTTTAAAATCCCCTGTCGATCCAACTGTTACCTGTTCTGCCCAGTTTAATAAAGCTTGCAACTTCGGGATATTAATATACTTTTGCGCTTCTTTTTCCATTAGCAACAGCAAATTATCTGCACCACCACGCATTAACCCAGCTACTAACAAAAACACCTCTTTCCAGCGCTTATCTATTAGATGTTCAGTAACTAACTTATCAACTTGGCGATGGTCATCAATATATTGTGCTGTTAAATATTCTTGTAGCGTTAGATGAGAGAAGGAAAAGACATCCTCGGCTCGTTCTACCAAAATTCCTTGTTGAATTGCGATCGCATTCAGCACTGATTCTCCATCTAAATGCTGAGGTGCATTCAGATTACTCGCTAAAAATGTTTTAATTTGTTGAACAATATCTCGTTGTGAAAAGAATAGCCTGTCAGACTCAAAACCTGTATAAGCAATTTCTGATAGTAATATCTCTTCTAATTCTGTATGCAGTCCTTGATAAATCTCTTCTCTGAGAATTCGCTTTTCCGATGCCCACTCTTCTAGCAATATCCGCAGTGCCTTCCGGTAAAGAACACTGCGATTATCTGGAAAACTTTGGGAACGGTCATAAACTAAACACAGAAATGTCAGCAATAAAGGTGTGTGCGCCAACTCTTTAGCAGCTTCATGTTCTGGTTTTTGTAGTAACTCCCAGCATTTCTCGCCTGTCTTCGCCTGCTTGTCTGCTTCACAATGAAACCAGTTATCAATAAATTGCTGAATTTGAGCATTGTCGAAATCTGCCATTGCCACATCACTAAAGCGGCGAAAAGCGCTGCGATAAGCCGCCGTGCGACAGGAGGCAATAAAACGATTTTTATCGTACTTATCAACAAAATTTTGAATTTCGCTAATTGCCTCAGTCAAATTTCTTGTTGGTACTTCATCTAACCCATCCAGCAAAATTAGTAATTTACCTGCTTCTAAAGCTTTGGCTGTAAATTTATCTGGTGATGGAAAGCCGCAAATACGAAACTCTTCAGTAATAAAAGTTTCAATATTTATATTGCTAGATGCAAACCTTTTCAATTCGATAAAAACTGGAATACAGTCGTGTTTAAATCCTCCTTTTTTACCTTGGAGCGCTTCTAGTCCCATCTTCCGCACAAATGTAGACTTTCCTGCACCAGGGCCACCAAGTACCATCAGATATTGCTTATCGTTAGCAACTTTTATTCCTTCTTGTTTGCCACAATTTTGAGGTTGAAATCTGCGGTTGTTAGCTTGGCGATATAAATTTTCTAAATTTTCAATAGATTCAAAGCTCTGAATAGCATCATCATCTAAAAACTGCACAGCTGTATAGAGCGATTCCAGCTTGACAGGTTCACGCATTCCTAATACTTTGAGAATGCCATGCCGTTCTTCGTAGTTCTTTTCATATTGCTTTGATGCAGCAAAAATTAACTTCTTGGTTTTTTCATCCAGAGTTTTACCCAATCCTACTAAAACCTGACCACCGATTTGGGCAAACATAGCGGCGACACCGCTAACGGCTGATATCGCCCAAGGTTCCATTCCTGTCATAAAATTATCAGTTAATATACTTAAAAATTAAAACAAAGTTGTATTATCAACTCTAAGTTATATTATGACAACTAGACCAAGCTTCAATTCCTGGGTTATCTGTCCCCAACCAAATCCGCAAGCAAACTTGCGTTTATTCTGCTTTGCCTACGCTGGTGGTAGCGCGGCAATTTTTCGCACTTGGCCTAATAATCTACCTAGTAATGTCGAAGTCTGTGCTGTGGAATATCCGGGACGGGGAAGGCAGATTAAGTCTGCACCCTTGACGCGATTAGAACCTCTTGTGGAAGCGATCGCTCCAGTTCTGTTACCATACTTAGACAAACCATTCGCCTTTTTCGGTCATAGTATGGGCGGATTAGTTAGCTTCGAGTTGACCCGTCTACTTCGCTTTCAGTATAATCTTGCTCCCTTTCACCTCTTCATCTCTGCTCGTCGCGCTCCGCAATTGCCACCCATAAAACCACCCCTCCACATCCTCTCAGACCATGATTTGCAAAACGAGCTACACAGTCTTAACGGTACACCTAAAGCAGTGTTAGAAAGCGAGGAACTAATGCAGATATTTCTCCCGATTTTGCGGGCAGATTTTGCAGTTCTAGAAACTTATATTTACAATCCAAAGCAGCCACTGGAGTGTCCTATTAGTGTTTTTGGTGGTTTGCAAGACCAAGACATTAGTCATGAAGCTTTGCAAGCATGGCGAGAACAGACCATCGCTGCTTTCTCATTACATGAGTTCAACGGCGACCACTTTTTCATCCATTCACACCAAGAATTATTACTTAAACTTATATATCAAGAATTGCAGATGCGTAACGGTAGCTGATATTAGTTATTAGAGAAAAAGGAGTTAGGAGTCAGAATATCGAATTTTACTGACTCTCTGAACTTCTGATGTACAATATTTCTACTTTTTATTTTTGGGTAGCGATCGCTAACTTTGCCCCTTCAACTTTACGAACCCGATCCATCACCGCTACTACTCGACCATAATCAACTTTCTCATCAGCATTAATAATCACCAACACGTCTGAGTTAGAACCAACTAAAGCACGTACTTGTTCTGTTACATCATCAACTGCAATTGGTTTCCGGTTCAGACTTACCTGTTCTTTGTCATCTACCGTAATGGTAATTCTAGTTGGAACTTGCTGTTGTTTTGCTGTGCTAGCCTTCGGTAAATTTACTGGTAACCCTTCTGAACGGGTTAAAAACAGAGTTGACATGATAAAAAATGTCAAAATTGCAAAAATCACATCAATCATCGGCACGATGTTGATCTGTAATGGAAGTTCTGGCTCATCTGGTAGACGCATAAGTTTTTTCTCCTCTTTCATAACGACGACGGTAGAGTAATTCTAACTGTCCCCCATACTCTTGAATTAAGGCAATTTGCCTTTGATACAATCCCCGGAAGGTATTGGCAAACATGAGTATGAATATAGCAACTATTAATCCTGATGCTGTTGATACCAAAGCTTCACTAATCCCGGCGGTAACATTTGTCGTTTTGCTACCTCCCACATCACCAAGATTTAGGGAAGCAAAGGAGGCTATCAATCCTAATACTGTGCCGAGAAGACCCAACAGTGGTGCCAGACTAATGATTGTCTCGAAAATGTTTTGAAAACGTTTTAACACAGGTATCTCAGCCTGGGATTCGCTTTCTAACGCCAAACGAAATTCTTCTGGATTTGGCTCTTCCAATTCTAAAGCCGCAAGAAAAATCCGTGCCAATGGTAAATCTGCGTTTTTCTGAAGTTTATCCATTGCGCCGACAACATTATCAAGACGGTAGAGATTCAAAACATCTCGCACTACACGGTTTTGACGCTGATTAATCCGTACCCAAAACCTGATCCGCTCGATGATCAGTGCCACACCCAATACCGAAAACGCCAACAGGGGCCACATGACCACACCGCCTGCTGCAAACAAATTCTGAATTCCCATGTAGTGCCTCTATAACATCATCCACAATACAAAATCAGACTACCAGAATCTAGTTCAAAGCTGAAACTTTTTCTCAATAAAATATAAAATATAATGATAACTTTTTCAAATGTAGCCATCATGATTTTTATTTAATTGTTCGTTTGCTTTGCATAAAAAAATTTAATTGGATTGAAACAAAAATTAATTTTGTTCAAATACCATGATATTGGTGGTTTTAAAAGATGTTTTTGCTAGTGAAGGGTTCCGTAAGGCGATCGCAATTAATTTTAATTTTTGACTTGATATTTGTAACCTTGCATTCTAAGATGGCTAAATTAGTGAGAATAGGTAGCAATAGCTATGAGTTTTTCTGGCATTACTGTCGAGCAACGTTCCAAAGAAGTTGAGGCTCTCAAGTCTTTTCTGACTTACAGTCTGATAGGTTCACTGGCGCTGCATATCGGCGTATTGTCATCAGGCATAGGTAATTATTTGACGAGAGTGCCTAAAGAAGAAGATGAAGCGATAGAGTTAGCGATCGTCGATTCTCCGGCTGTGGAAGCAGAAAAACCGCTTGAAAAAATTCCAGAAGAACCCAAAAAAGAACCTGAAGTTGTTCAAAAACAATCTATAGAAACTCCACAAGTACAAAAACCAGTACAAGAATTGATTGAAAGATCGACAATTCAACCAGTTCAACAACCGCAACAAACTATTCAAAACCCACAGCCAGTTCAACAACAACCACAACAAACAACTCAAAACCCACAGCCAGTAAATAGGGAAATTGCTCCCAAACCATTCGTCCCTGTGACAACTGTTGCTCCTCAGAGTGGTGGTGGTGGTGGCGGTGGCGGCTCTGGTGTTGGTTTAGGCTCAGGTAGTGGTATTGCTGTAGGTACAAGCAGCGGTACTGGCGCTGGTGGAGGAACTGGCACTGGCTCTGGTGGTGGCATTGGCAGTGGTACTGGCACTGGTGTTGGCTCAGGAATTGGCTCAGGTACTGGTAATCAAACAGAAAATCGTCCGCCAGTAGCAACAGCGCCAACAGCACCAACACCTCCAAAAATTAACAGTTCAGGTAATGGTAATGGTCGTGCAGCCTGCCGCGAATGTAATGCCAAATATCCAGAAGCTGCAAGGCAGCGAGGAGTTGAAGGCAGAGTAGAAGTAGCTGTCGATACTGATGCACAAGGCAATGTTACCAATGTTCGGGTTGCTCGCTCCAGTGGAAACCGCGATTTGGATGAAGAAACTGTAAGACAGGCGCGTGACTGGAAATTAAAACCCGCAGAAGGTGGTAGACAAGGGGTATCAATAGCCACTGAATTTGCCATACAAGGTTCACGGCGATCGCGCCAAGTTCAAGAACGGAAAAGACAAAGAGAAGCACAAGAGAGAACCCAACAGACAACGGCTGCTAACTCCACAAATTCCACAGAAGAAGCTCCAAAACGTAGACGCAGAGAGTTGACACCACCTTCATCTAATGAAGTTA
Source organism: Nostoc punctiforme PCC 73102 (assembly GCF_000020025.1). Classification (GTDB taxonomy): domain Bacteria; phylum Cyanobacteriota; class Cyanobacteriia; order Cyanobacteriales; family Nostocaceae; genus Nostoc; species Nostoc punctiforme. Next base: position 930,482 of record NC_010628.1, read on the forward strand.
GAGCTACAAGACCAGCAATATCTGGATTTAGTAGACGATTGGAACCTCAAACAGCGGAAAGTACTCCTACCAACTCATCATCTGGAGCTAGCACAACTCGCACTCAAGGAACTGCTAGAGAGTCTTTACGCCGCATCCGGCGTGAGCAAACAGCTAACGATTCATCACAAAAGCCACAACCAACCGCAAATAGGCGGCGGCGAAGAGATAACGCTAACCAGAATAAATTGCGGGACTCGTTGCGCCGTTTACGCCAACAACCTCAATCGCAACCTACTGCACCGCCTGCTACAAGTCAGGAGTAGAGATGTAAAAGTATTACGTCTCTAGAAGGATGTAGAATTTCCTGATTTTTTGTCAGTATTTCAACAGGTACGGTTATTGCGTAGGCGTAGCCCGTCGTAGACATCGCACATTGCTATAAAACCGAACCTGCTGAACTTGAAGGTTGATTTAGTCTAATAACTAGGAAGCTTGAGATTGAGCTTTGTGCAATTTAAGATTGCTTAACAACCCATTTTATCAGCTGTTCGCAAGCTAAGAAGCTTGAGATTGAGCCTCCTAAGACAAAATAGTTCATCTTAGAGGTGATAGTTATGCCACTGGTGCGTTGGAACCCATTCCGGGATAGTGAACGTTTAGAACCATTTCGGGATACTGAATCTTGGGAACCATTCCGAGAAATCGACACCTTGCAGAGGCAAATGAATCGTTTATTTGACAGATTGATGCCAACTACTAATGGTGGTGAGAGGTCTGGATTTATATTTAGTCCTGCTGCTGAACTAGAAGAAACTGATGATGCAATTCGCTTGAGACTAGAAGTACCTGGTCTAGAAGCAAAAGATATCAATGTAGAAGCAACTCCCGAATCAATTTCGATTACCGGTGAGCGTAAAACTGAAACCAAGAGTGAAGAAAACGGTATTACTCGGTCTGAGTTCCGTTATGGGAAATTTCAGAGGGTAATCCCCTTACCTTCCCAAATTCAAAATGACAAAGTGCAAGCTGAGTACAAAAATGGTATTCTCCAGTTAACTTTGCCGAAAGCGGAATCAGAAAAACACAAAGCCGTCAAAGTCAATCTTGGTTAATTCAATTCAACATTCGGGAGTCTTGGACTTTCTCTGATATTTTGATTAGCGATGAGAACCGCCTTCTTAAAAACGGGAGGTGGTTCTTCTTTATACATAAATTGTTTTGCTACTCCTAACCCATCTACTATGGGGAAGAGGGCTTAAAAGTGGTCTACTTTATATAATTGGCAATTATACACACTGGTAATAACTTGATTTTTCCATCAATAAAAGTAGAAGCGAATAATCTTGCACTCCCCTATGCTCAATTTCCCTGATGAGGTCGATGAAAATCGTTTCTACATCCAGATGAATCAAAATCAGGGACTGAAGGATACTCTGGTAAGATTTAATTCACAGTCTATTCAAGCACCTCCAAAAGGTCTTTAAGAAACTATTGTCGAAGTGTAATCTTATCCAGCCAAACTAGTTTATGCTTGCCTTTTCTTGGCAAGATTATTCTGATATGTGCTTTTCAATTTACAACACTGGCATGATTGAGAGAGATTGTGCTTTAGTTAAAGACTACCCATTTGTATCGAAAGTGCATCACATCAGGCAACAGCAGCTAGTTATAGGCAGTGGGAATTGTATTCACAATCAAGCATCATAGAAATGGTGGTAGTTTTTCCTCATCATCAACTATATGCTGAGATGATAGTCAATGGCTAACTCTCAAGTTGCTCATCTGTACTTTATGTTCAATGTCAAATTCACTGATTTGAATAAAACTTCTACATAAACACACACTGATGCAGTTTGATTTGCTTGAATAGCTATATTGATAGGACGTTGATCCGAAGGCAATTCACAATCCTGATTATGGCAAGTAAATTCATTGATGTTAGAGAATACACTGTCAGGGCGCACAAAAGACAGATTCATACTCGTGTTTTCCAGTTTGTCTGTAAAGAGTGTAACGATCTGACAAAACGCGAGACGTTCGGGCCTCGACCTTTATATTGTGAAAGATGTCGCCCTCCCCAAGCGCCGAAGAAATCCCAACCAACATCTCACAAAGCAAAACCCAGACCAATGTCTTACAAAAGTGACATCGATTTAAATTGATTGAAGCCTTATGACTCAAAATGGACAATTAGAACCACCTCCGGGCACTTTTCTTTCACCACTGTTGGAATTACGAGACTATTATGCTCGCCTCACGGAAGAGTATGAACGCCTTTTTGTGCAGGCGCGATCGCAACTCGATCATGTAGAAGCGTTGTTGTCTAACTGGTCTTTTTCTGACCCCAACAAGCAAATATCAAGACTGGCGGCGGCTGATGAAACCTCAAATGTTTCCCCAGAAGGCTCTCTGCGGTTTTTATCACCTCTTGATGACATCAACGAAATCAACTTAGTGGAGTCTCTACAGTCAGAACCCACAGACTCGGATAAGGTTGAGATCGACAATTCCTTTTCTGCTGTTGTTGATACAAAAGAGAGAAAACTTCCAACTACATCGCCAGATGCAAAGATAGCCTCAGAGAACAACGATAGTTCAACGAAGGTGGCAGAAATTCCCATGCTACCCCAGTACAATCACGCTATCTCCCGAATGGAAGCCATTAAACAGCTATTGCAAGAGCAGATAGGCACTGTCTGTCATATCGATTTCATCGTGCGATCGCTTTATGGAGAGTTAGATTCCAATTTATTCAAAGTAGTTAAAGGTAGGGTTCAATCTTCCCTCACCCAAGGTAGAGAAAGGAATTACTGGGTAACTATTCCCGATGAGCCAGGTTGTTATACTCTGGATTTAAATTTGGTAGCCCCAAGTAAACGCAATGGTGCTTCTAGAAACAAAAATAAGAAGCCTTTTGTACCCCCGCCAAAAGCAGTACCGATGCTCAAAGCCTTTGAGGGTCAATTTTTAATTGATGCTCTCACCTCTCTGTTTGAAGAAAATCCAGGTAAAGTTTTCAGTGTTGCTGAAGTCATTGCCGGAATTTATGGAGAACTAGATTCTCAGCAAATTAGAGAGATCAAAAATAAGGTGTTGAATGAATTATCTAGAGGTTATCGGACAGGCAGATTCTCTAGGGTTCCTAACGAAATTGGCTTCTATACTTGGGACTCCAATCTGATATCGAAGGCTCGTTAAATGGGCATGGGGCATGGGGCATGGGGCATTGGGAAGAATTTACTCCCTTATCTCCCCCATCTCCCTCATCTACCCCATCTCCCTATCCCAAAACTATCCCAAAAACAGCTTGTATGCGGGATTCTTGTTTTCATCCCAATAGCGATAGCCCAAGTTATCGAGAAAAGCTTGCCACTCTTCCATCTCGTGAGGAGGAACTTGGATACCAACTACAATTCGTCCGTAGTCTGCACCGTTGTTACGGTAGTGAAAAAGACTAATATTCCAGGCTGGACTCATAGAAGTCACAAATTTCATCAATGCGCCGGGACGTTCGGGAAACTCAAAACGGTAGAGTAATTCATTTTGAGCCAGGGGAGAGTGCCCACCCACCATGTGCCGCAGATGTAATTTAGTTAGTTCGTCGTCTGTTAAATCAAGAGTTTCAAATCCTTGAGCTTCAAAGGTTTCTACCATCTTTGCAGCATCAGCACGGTTTTGAATTTGCACACCTACAAAAATATGGGCTGTTTTTTCATCAGCAATGCGATAATTAAACTCAGTAAGATTACGGTTGCCAATACATTCACAAAACTGGCGAATACTTCCCCGTTCTTCAGGAATTGTGACTGCAAAGATTGCTTCCCGACGTTCGCCTAACTGGGCCCGTTCTGCCACGAATCGGAGACGATCAAAATTCATGTTTGCACCACAGGCTACGGCAATTAAGGTTTGTCCCTCAATTTGTTCTCGTTCTGCGTAGGCTTTGGCAGCTGCGATCGCTAATGCACCGGCTGGCTCTAAAATTGATCGCGTATCCTCAAACACGTCTTTAATCGCAGCACAAGTATCATCAGTATCCACCAAAATGATTTCATCTACATACTGCTGACATAAACGGAAGGTTTCTTCACCTACTTCTCGCACCGCCACACCATCAGCAAATAACCCCACTTGAGACAAACGCACCCGATGCCCGGCTTTGAGCGATTGAGACATCGCATCAGCATCTACTGGTTCAACTCCAATAATCTTGATTTCAGGACGCAATCGTTTTACATAAGCCCCAATCCCAGAAATCAATCCACCACCTCCAATTGCAACAAAAATTGCATGGATGGGTTGCTGATATTGCCGTAAAATTTCCATCCCAATGGTTCCCTGTCCAGCAATTACATGAGGATCGTCAAAGGGATGAATAAAGGTCAAACCTTTTTCCACTTCTAATTCACGGGCATAGCTATAAGCATCGTCGTAGGTGTTTCCATGTAACACGACTGCTCCGCCCCTCATTCTCACTGCGTCCACCTTGACTTGAGGTGTGGTTATTGGCATGACGATAATTGCTTTGGTTCCCAAACGATTGGCTGCAAGGGCGACTCCTTGAGCATGGTTGCCCGCAGACGCTGCAATTACACCCTGTGCCAAGATATCTGGTGGTAGTTGCACCATTTTGTTATAAGCACCCCGCAGTTTAAAGGAAAATACTGACTGCATATCCTCACGCTTCAACAGGAGTTGATTATTCAACCGCGCAGACAAATTTGGTGCATACTCCAGTGGTGTTTCCTGGGCAACATCATATACACGGGCAGTCAGAATTTGGATAAGGTAGTCGCAATACATGGGTGTCAAGGTGTTAGCAAATGCTGGATGAAAACTAATTTTACGTTACAAGCGATCGCACTGGTTTTATTTAATTGCACTCTCTTGAAATTTTGAGTGAATAAAATTTAAAAACTACTATAGGACTTATATTTGATTCTTGAAAAAATTCAGTATAGCTCAAAGAGCCTTTTTGACTATTGACTATTGCCTGTTGCCTGCCTACGAACCAGAAATCAAATCAGATTGCAATAATCCTTTTGGAAGATAAATAAGTATCAGTAATTGAATTTTTTTGTGACTTAAAATTTAGTGCGATCGCTGGTAGGTTCATTTTAAAAGAGTTTCACCAATTGTCCGAGTATTTAGCTGAACGGATAACTAAAATGTTGCTTATGAACATAAGTTTTCAATTTATGATAAAGTATCCATAGAAGATTAAATTCGGCTGTGTAGTTTGTTTTTATATATACTTGTATTACAGACCTCTCCGCATCTAAATCTCTGCACCCTCTGATTCTGGAGATATTGTATGTCAATTTACGTTGGTAATCTATCTTATGAGGTTAAAGAAGAGGACCTCCGCCACGTTTTTGCAGAATACGGAACGGTAAAAAATGTTCAATTGCCTATCGACCGAGAAACAGGTCGGATGAGAGGTTTCGGCTTTGTAGAAATGGAATCAGACGCACAAGAAACAGCAGCAATTGAAGCCCTTGATAATGCTGAGTGGATGGGTAGGAGCTTAAAAGTGAATAAAGCTAAACCCAAGACTGATGGAGGTTCCTCTGGCGGTAGAAGGGGTGGTGATGGTGGTTCCTCTCGCCGTTATTAAGGTCTAAAGCTAAGAATTTAGCTCTAAAGAAAGTCTTGAAGGCAGACAAGGCCGTCTGCCTTTTTTGTGCTTCTGTTGATTTTTGTTAGCCTAGCTTTCCGTAGGTATCGTTTTTGTAACAGGTGTAGCAGCCATGAACCCAGAAGCTAAACATATTGTTAGCGAACTAAGGCATAAGTTCTACTCTAACTTCGCTGCTTCTATGAATATGCCGGTGATCGTAACTGGTACATCTTATAGTAGTAATTCCCCGATCGCATCTTGGATGGATCGTAGGGAAAGACTGAACTATATAAATGTATATGCTTATACCGCACCTGATGAATTTGTCCCATTCCGTCCGTTCATTCTTCGGCTGGCTATAAACAAGAGCGCTGGGAGAGTAGCGACGTTTAGAAAAGGACAAGTCTGCCGAGGTCTTAATTTGATGTGGGACTTTGAATTAACTGTGCTACCAAAAGAAATCTTAGACTTTCTTCCCTGGATAGTTAATTTAGTAGAGGCTCATGACAAAGGTTCGTCCTTATTGCTACAATCACCACCTCATTCATTTGAATTAGAAGTGCCAGAGGTTGGGTTTTTTAATAACGCTTGGACTCAGAAAGCTAGGCTTCTTGCTAATTCGACAATATCTTAATGCTTAGTGCTTAAGGTGCTAGTTAAAAGCAACTAAAAATATATATTATCTAATACAAAAGTAGCAAACCTACTTTGGTGAATGTCTAAAATATTTGTCAATTTTTAAAACAAAATAGGCAAGGTTGCACGAGTGCTAGAAGATTCTCCTCATTTACCAGCTAATCATGCTACTCGTGCGTTAATGCCTGATAATTAATAAGGCAATCTACAGAGAGCAAACATGCAGACTCTCCAAAAACTCTCCCTCCCAAGCATGGGCTGCGGAACTTGGGCCTGGGGCAACCAACTGCTTTGGGGATATGACGAAAGTATGGATGACCATTTGCAAGCGGTGTTTAACCTTTGTGTAAACAACGGTGTGACTTTATTTGATACGGGTGATTCTTACGGAACTGGGAGATTGAATGGTCGAAGTGAGTTACTGCTGGGACGATTCAACCGAGAATATCTAGGTTCAAACAAAGAAAATATTTGTATTGCGACTAAGCTGGCTGCTTACCCGTGGAGATGGACACGGCAATCAATGGTAAAGGCTTGCAAGTCATCTGCCCAACGCCTGGGAAAAAACGTAGATTTAGTACAGATGCATTGGTCAACAGCGAATTATGCCCCTTGGCAAGAGGTAGGGCTGTTAGATGGTCTTGCCGATTTATATGAGCAAGGACTAGTTAAGGGAGTAGGACTGTCCAATTATGGGCCTAAACAGCTTAAGCAAGTGCAGAAAAAGTTTGCTGAACGAGGTGTTCCTATTACTACTCTGCAAGTTCAATACTCTTTGTTGTCTACATATCCTGTCACCCAATTGGGGCTTAAAGACCTTTGTGATGAGTTGGGAATTAAACTGATTGCCTATAGCCCTCTAGCTTTGGGACTACTGACAGGAAAATACTCTGAGCAAGGCCCTTTGCCAAAAGGCATCCGAGGTCTGCTGTTTAGGCAGATATTACCAGGAATGCGTAGACGCGGAGCGGCTTCTGCTGGCAGTTCGCTTTTGGGATGTTTGCGAGAGGTAGCACAAGCTAGAAACAAAACCATGTCACAGGTAGCAATTAATTGGTGCATCTGTAAAGGAACCATTCCCATCCCTGGAGCAAAGAGCGTAGAACAGGCAAGAGAGAATATTGGTGCTTTAAGTTGGCAATTAAACGTCAGCGAGATTGCAGAGTTAGATAAGGCGGCGGCGAATGTAGGCAAGAAAATGGTACAAAATATATTTCAAACTAAGTGAAATTTCTACATTACTTAATTTAAAATTGCAAAAACCTGGTTTAAGCCAGAAAATAAAAATACTTGATTTTATATTAATCCAGACATAAATTCCTTAATTATGTCTAATGAAATAGTAATACTAATTACTATTTTTAGATTATAATACAGTACTATTTTAGCAAGTATATTATCAAGAATAGCTTTTATATAAACTAGATATATATAGCGGTTCTCAGTTGAGTGCAATACAGACCTAACCTCCAGCCCCTTCCCTACTAGTGTTGGGGAGTAAGATTCAAAGCCTCTCTTCTTTTAGGATAAAGGTCAAACTGTATTGCACCCAAACGAGAACCGCTATAATTCAATACGCTTGGGTTAAGCGCCACTTGTACAAAACCGTGGGTTTTGAGACGCGATAAATCGCCGTCTCTACAAGTGTTTAGGTATTATCTGAACTGTATTGCTCTAGAATTAAAATCCGGTAGAATATATTTTTAGATAACATTTTTTAAAGACTTAAATCAATTAGTTATGTCCTAAAGTTTGCTCTGAGGAACTTGATTTTTAAAGTGTACTAAGAAAGAATGAATATTGAGTCTAACATCTTGTAGACACTCTTGGTGATAACTTAACCTTATCCAATGTCCACAGTCCGCGAAAGCGGACTTTTTTATGCAAACTAAAGTTGTAATAGATTATTTAAGTAAATAAACAATGAGTACTAAGTATTTCAACTTTTATGATGGCGAAAGTGATTAAGGAGGGTTAAAGGAGAATAGAATGAGAGGATAATTACTGATTTGTCTTTACAAGAGTAGTAAACTCTTGCAAAGCTTTCTGATACTTTTTTTCAGCTACCCAGAATAAATCATTATGATTTGCCTCTTCAACCCACAAATAAAGCTTTGGCGATATTGCAGCATTAAACAACTTTTCTCCATGAGCAAAAGGAATGACATCATCTGCTTTTCCATGAATCACTAGTATCGGACATTTCACTTTTTTGATATTGTCCAGATTGGGAAATTTGTCAAAAGGTAAAATCCGAAAAGGTACTATTACTTGAAAAGCGGAAATAAACGAACTTTCAATAAGTAAACCAGCTATCGGTTTTCGCATTGCTAAGTTTACCGCAGAACCGCCGCCAACCGAACGCCCCAAAACTATAATTCTTTCAGGTGGTATTTTTAAATTTTGGGTCAAATAATTGTAAGCGCTATTAATATCTTCGTATGCGTGATTTTCTGTCGCCTTTTCTTGACTCGTACCATAACCACGATAATCATAAGCAAAGACACTAAAACCCCATGCGTGTAATTTTTCTAGGATCTCTTTGATATCTCCTAAATCTTCGGAATTACCATGAACATAAAGAATAGTATAATTAGCTTGATTGTTTAATAAGTATGTAGCTGAGATATTTGTATTTTCCCCACTTTTTAACTTAATAATTTTTGGATTATCCTGATAACTAGAAGGACGAGGCAGAAAAATCATACTATCTACCCGTAAATATATATATCCAGCAAAAAATATATAAATAAATATGAAAGATTTAAGCAGTCTTTGCCAAGTAAAATCACCAATTAGCAATTTTATAAGTTGCTGTTTTTCCATTAGTTTTTATTTTTATTTCCCTTCATTCCAACCATCAATGATTTGTTTATAGAACTTACGCAAAACCACACGCTGTAGGGGCAATACTTTACGAGTTCTCCAACAGAGTACCCGCAGAGTATAGCCCCTATCTAAAAACCCAATAAAGACTATTTTGATTTTCGTGCCGATTTGGGCGGTGTTCGGTGTGCGCCAAAGTACTTCTCACTGCGATAGCGCAACCACACCCGCAACACTTGCGGAATCTGATCTTTTTGTTCCTTACTCAATGTATTGTAAAGGGCTAATGCGCGATCGCGTTCACCTCGACAAGCAGCGTTATTGTGAGCATCCCAATAGCTGCGGGCTACCCGAATCCGCCGACACACTTCCTTAATCAGTTCTTCTCCTGTGAGTGGAGCGTCCTGCTTTGCCATACTCAGATGCGATAAATTTCTAATGCCATCGTAGCGAGTCAGACTCATTCTCACAATTACAACCTAAACAAGTCAAACCCGCAAATCGGTTTCACTAGACTTTAGACACAGACAGCAAAACTAATTCAGCAATCTAATTCTGTAAAAACATAAATTTGTTCACTCCTAAGTATGGTGATTATTTGTATTTTTTCATCTTTAAAAGAGATTAATGCTCGGTAGGATCATTTATGCGTATTTATCATCTTAATTGCGGTTGTATGTGCCCAATTGGTGGGGCACTCTTCGACGGTTTTAGCCGTGGGCTAACAGCCTGTCTCGTCTGTCACTGTCTGCTGATTGAGACAAATCAGGGACTCGTTCTCATAGATACAGGCTTCGGTCAGCGCGATATGAAAGCGCCATTATCAAGACTCAGCCCCTTCTTCATGAATTTGAATCGTATCAAGTTTGAAGAAAAATACACGGCGGTTGCGGCTATTGAACAGCTTGGTTTAAACCCGCGCGATGTCCGCCACATAGTACTTACTCACCTCGATTTTGACCATGCAGGCGGGTTGGAAGATTTTCCCGAAGCAACCGTGCATGTAATGCTCAGTGAAATTGAAGCAGCGCGGGAACGGCAGGGCTTTGTCTCATCGCAACGTTACCGTCCTGGCCAGTGGGATGAAGTAAAAAATTGGAAGTATTATTCGGCTGGCGGTGAACCTTGGTTTGGCTTTGAGGCTGTACGTAATCTCGAAGGACTACCGCCCGAAATTCTCCTGATACCGCTCGTTGGTCACACACTGGGTCATGCAGGTGTCGCTATTGAGACATCCGAAGGCTGGCTTTTACACGCAGGCGATGCTTACTTTTACCGACAAGAAATCGGCTCTCCTAAACGAGTTTGCACACCTGGTTTGCGTGCCTACCAATGGTTTATGGAGGTAGACCGCAAGGCTCGACTTTCTAATCAAGATAAGTTGCGTGCATTATCGCTCGACCACAGTAGTGAAGTGCGCCTCTTTTGTAGCCATGATGCGATTGAGTTCAAAACCTTCTCTGACCAAGATAATTTGTAATTGCAGGAAGACAATTCGCGCTCAACAGCTTTTAATTAGCTCAAAAACTCGACGCATCTCAACAGAATTATAGGGTTTTCAAGGTTCGGCTGAGATGCGTCAATGTACTTAACAAATAAAATAACTTACTTAAGATTGCCTAGGTTATAATATTTTCTCAAGTTGATTTCAATAAACAATTAAGCATATTGCTTTCTCATTTCAGTAGATTTAGCAAGCAAAAAGCCATATTGCTTTCTCAAAATGCTTGATTGCTTTTTCATTACGGTAGATTCAACAAGCAAAAAGACATATTCCTTTCTCAAAAGCTCCACGAATAAATACGGAGGCTTGAATAATTAGCTTGAGCATTCTTCTTTTGAGAATCCCTATGGACTTAGGCTTAATCAAAAATTATTCTGATTGATTATTATTCATTACTGATGCCATAACACTTGTGAACAGGTCATGAGTGTTACAACATGGTACTTGTTTGGGAATACTTTTATAGGAATGATAAAGAAGGCGATCGCACTAACACTTTCAATTCAAATGTACTACATCACCTTGCAATCACTCCTATTTTACAAAAAAGACGTATCAATAATCACTAATCTACCAGGAGTAAGCAAGATGGGATTTACTGAAGATATTGTCAAGCTGTCTGAACAAGTGCGTAAGCGATTTGACCAAGTTGTTGGCGAAGAAGCTACTAAGATGGCGTTGATTGTTCCTTTTCTGAGCGCTCTTGGCTATGATGTCTATGATCCTAGCGAAGTCATGCCAGAATATGTAGCAGATTTTGCTACTAGAAGAGCGGGACAGTTTGAAAAAGTAGATTACGCCTTAGCTATTAATGGTACTAAAGTTATGCTCGTAGAGGCAAAAGCCCGTGGTCAAAAAGCTGAGGCACATGATGGGCAATTGAGCAAATATTTTAATGCACTTTTGACAACAAAAGTAGCTATCGTCACTAACGGTATTGAATACCGTTTCTTTACAGACTTGCGTGATAAAAATGTCATGGATAAGGAGCCATTTTTTACTTTTAATATCCTTGAATATGATTCCAAAGATATTGATAACCTCAAATTCTTTCACCGTGATAATTTTGATATCATAGCTATTACCAGCCATGCTGAAGAAATGGTTTATGTAAAAGGCATGACTCAGCTTGTAGGAAATCTTTTACGTTCTCCTTCTGAAGAATTTATTCGTTTCTTGGTATCTGAATTGCGTTCCTCTGACCGCAGGTATGAATTTCAAGGTAAGATTAATGCTAGGATAATTGAAAAATTCAAGGTAATTGTTAAAAAGTCGATTCAAGGAAGTTTACTAGACTTAATGACAAGCTCCCTTAGCCGAGAAATGTCTCAACCTGTCCAAGTTGAAGTAGAAGCAGAAATTGAAGAAGAGGAACAACCCCAAGACCCTCAAGAATCAAGAATAGTAACCACTGCTGAAGAAATTGAAGCTTTTGAAAAAATTAAAGCAATTACGCAAACTTCAAAGACTTACAGTTTTGAACTCAAATACAGAGATACTACCTCTTATTGTGGTATCAATCTTGGCAAAAGTACTTGGTGGTTCTGAGACTATATCTGTCTTCGCAGAAAAAAAGTTTTATTACTCGGTTAAGCGTAGATGAAGTAAAGTCTCTAGCTTCAAACTTTGAAGTGCAGGAAGTATCAGCTTCTCTGGGGGATGCCGCATCAAAAGTAATTATTTCTTCTGCCAGCGATTTCGATAAGCTGACATTACTGATTCTCAGATGTTATGAGGTAGAAGCAGCCAAGCATCAAGCATTCACCCCAGATGTAATCAGAATGGAAAAATCAGCTTAACTCAAGGTATCTAATACAAAACTCCACCTACCCAACCATTTTTTGCTGTTTCCCATTCTGAGTGTTGAATATTTGTAGACAAAGGCAGATTGGGAATAACAGCATACTCAAAAGACAAAGTTATTAAACTAGTAGTGTACCAAGGTAACTTTGCTAAGTAAAACCTCTAATTGGTAAAATAGCCAAAAACGGGGTGTAACATGGCAAAAAAGTACATTGTTGACTTGAATGAAGATGAAGTTTCCCAACTGCAATCGATAATTAAGAAAGGTAAGCATAAGGCAAGAACCATAAGCCGTGCAAACATTCTTTTGATGGCTTCCGAAGGAGAAACGGATCAAGCGATCGCTAGCATAGTTAGAGCGCATGTTGCAACAGTGCAACGAATACGAGAAAAATTTGTCATTGGAGGGTTAGATTTTGCTTTAAAGGATGAAGTTCATCCACCAAAACATAAAAAATTAGATGAAAAGCAAGAAGCATTTTTGATTGCAACAGCTTGTTCTAATCCGCCAGAAGGAAGAGTGCGTTGGACAATGCAATTATTAGCAGATCATTTAGTGAACGTTGGTATCATAGATTCAATCTCAGATGAAACAGTACGTCAAACTTTAAAAAAAATGAAATTAAGCCTTGGTTGAAAGAACAATGGTGTATTCCTGAAGTTAACGCAGAATATGTTTTCCGAATGGAAGATGTGCTGGATTTATACAATGAGCCTTATGATCCTAAACGCCCTGTAGTCTGCTTTGATGAACGTCCATACCAATTAGTAGAAGAAGTAAGACTTCCTTTGCCACCACAGCCAGAGCAACCTGAACGTTATGATTTTGAGTATAACGTAACGGGACAGTAAATTATTCGCATGTTTTCAACCCTTGGCTGGATGGCGGCATATCGAAGTACCAGAACGTCGAACTAAAGCCGATTTTGGCTAAACAAATGAAAAATTTAGTAGATGTTTCCTACCGAGATGCCGATGTTATTCGTTTAGTAGTTGATAACTTGAATATTCATACACCCAATGCATTATATGAAGTTTTTCCACCAGAAGAAGCACGTCGAATTATTCAAAAGTTAGAGTTTCACTATACTCCTAAACACGCTTCTTGGTGAGCCAGTGCGTTGGGCGGGTTCCCCGACTTGAAGCAACTGGCGAACCCGAAGGGCTGAATCAGGTAGAAATCGAATTATCTGTTTTATCTCGCCAATGTTTAGAACGGCGTATTCCTAATGCAGAAACATTAACTTCTGAGATTGCCGCTTGGGAGAAAAAACGTAATCAGCAAAAAGCTAGTGTTTATTGGGGTTTTCAAACCAAAGATGCTCGCCGAAAAATGGAGCGTTTATATCCAAATTTAACATAGCAAAGTTAGCTTGGCAGACTACTAGTTGTCTCTCATAGAAGCCTTTAGTCGCTTGGGGGGAGGACATCTGTAAAGCCTTCTCTAGCCTACCAATCAACATACCTCTGGTAGTAGCTTTATCATCGAAGTGTACTATATTAGCCCATCCATCTAGCTCTAAATCAGCCCCATAAACCGCCTCAAACACTTGCCAGAATGCGAAGGATTTTTCCCTAGAGTTTTGAATAAACTGCCTAGCTTTCTTTCGCATATATTCAGCATTGTTACCTGCCTTTGGGTCACTGAATCGAGACTTATCGCCACCTAAAACAACCGGAGCAGCAAAGAAGTCTATGTGTCTTAGGTCATCTAAAAAGCGCTTCTCTTTGGCATCATCATTATCATCATCAAAGCTTGACTGAATATTTGTATCTGCGTTATTATTAAAGAAAGCCATTATTTGAATCCTTGGGCACTAAGCCCGGTTTTGTTTACTGTGAATATCGAACTTTAGGCAACTAGCTACGAACTAGTTGCCTATTTGGTTTCTGTGGGTTGTACTGGGAACCCTAAAGCCACTAACCTGATATATTCTGACTGCGAGTACCCAGCGATCGCTGCAAGCTGTTTAATCCTTAATACTTCCTGTTCAGTAGCACGGAAGTTAACCTTTGCTGTCCTAGTCATTTCTGTAATCCCCGTTGACCTTACTACTAATAAAATGTCAGGTCTGGATATCAACGGTAGAATCAGGGTTATAGCCTCTGGGTATTCCTGAGTTACCCTATGAAACCTTAAGAAAATCTAAAGATAATGAAATATTCCTATGATTCTAGGGGGGATAAGGGTACAACAGAGTACGCCTATAACTACTTTTGCAGAGATAGGCGGGGGTAGTTGAGATAACTTAGAAAGTCCCTAGAGGATATCCAGCGTGTTCGGCTAAGATTTTTACCTTTTTCTGTAGCTGATAAACCTGATCCTGAAGCTCTCTGATATCGTTCTGGGCTTGTTCTTGATCTTCTAATGACATTCCTGAACTTCCCCTAAGTATATCAAGTATTAACTGATGCTTGCTAATGCCCTTTTCCTGTAACTGTGCCTTAAGCTGTGAATCCAGGTCGTCAGGCAATCTCAGGGTCATATTAGCCATCGTGATGTATGTCTTATTTCTTAGCTGGTGATGTATTAATGATACCATAGTTAGTATCCTGGTGTCATTAGTAACTGACACATTATGCTATAAACTGGCACACACGGTTAACCCTTTTACAATCATTCTGGTATTTCTGTCTGACCTAAACTACCTGAGTCAGCCCTAAGCATCCTCAGGATAACTAGTAACGAATATGGCTGCCTTAAGTAACAGTGTTATCATAGTGACTGCAAGTACTTAATAACTATTTATGATAACCAAGATAATCTCTGGGCTGCTAGGGGTGTCCATAGTGCTGTCCAGTTCCTCTGTGCTAGCCAGGAATATCCTAATGGGAGTAACTAAAGATGGGGCTAAACTGTACGCTTTGACTAACTACCCACCTAACTCTGAGGATGATGGTATGGAGGGTTGGACATCCTTCACTTATGCCATAGAGGATGCCAAGGGCTACAGAGAAGTAAAAGCCTACACATCTTTCTGCAATGGTGGTAAGCTTCTGTCTCAGCCAGTTAAGGGTACTAAGGATACCTGAAAGCTCCCGGTTGGCATTCTGAAACACCTAGCGGCTCTGTAAGTGTGATAGCCGACAGTCAAGCTAGCCTAGACCTACTTAAATCAGTCTGCTACTTGGCGTATAACCAATATAGATAAATCAGTAACCAAAGAACCCCCCCAAAACGTTCTGAGGGTTCAGTCATTAGTCATCAGTTGTAACCTTTAGTCCTTGTGTGCATTCAGGTAGTCTGTTTTGGCTGATAAAGTACCGGACTTGGGCGGCCATAGAGAGTCCATTAATCGCTGAAAGGGCTTGTAGTTGGTGGTAAAGTTCATCATTTAGGGTGATAAGTAATCTTTTGGTTTTCATCAGCAATTCTCATTATGAGAATGGTTATCAATATGTTAAGAGCGAAACTAACCGATGAAGCCTGGGAGACGTTGAGAATTCTGCTGAATGATAAATTTGAACTAGGAGTGGCTACTTCAAACAGATTTTTAGACACAATGAACTACCAAGTAATACATGGCAATTCAAGCTAATTCCATGTATTACACGGAGTTGTAAGTATTCTCAAAAAGTAAGATGAATTTTCAGCTTGTGTTGGGATGAAATTCTAATTCCAGTCCGTGGATCATAAAGTTAAGCAGACTTTCCCAACTATCAAAATAAAGATAACGAGTTAAGGCGCGTAAATCATCAAAGAAGGTCTTGCGTGTTGGTAAATGCTGGCGGATAAATTGGTATTTCTCATCTATAATGTCAAGTAGAGTATGAAACAGAAATGCAAGGATATTAAAGGTTGCTAATAGGGAGGATAAATGCGTTTTCCCATGTCCGAAATTATGTTCTAAGTTGTAACCTTTGGTTTTAAGAGTGTTATTATTTTCGTTTTCTATTTTCCATCTGCTGCGACCATCTGACACAATCGCCTCAACATTAATATCTGTGATTCGATGATTTGTCGCAAAGGTATTTTTGTAGATTATAGTCCCATCAGAGCGAGTAATGGCCAATTCACACCAGTTTACTAATAAAGCATCCTCGCTATTCCGTAAAGGAATTTGGTTGACATAACGGTAGGTATAAATCTCATAGACTTTGCCCTTCCAATGTTTGACACTAAATGTATCAAGGGGCATTCCTTCTAACCATTCATAAAGTGTTTTATGGGATTTAGACCGACACACTAGAATGAAATTTAGTTTTTCTTGTAGTAATAATTCACATAAAGGTTGATGGCAATAAAGATCATCTCCTAAAATGGTAATACCAAGAGATGCGTACTGTTTGGCATATTTCTGAATCCAACGTTTTGCTGCCGCATTCTCACAATCCTGCTTTTGATATCCGTCTTGAGGGACAACAAACTCTGGTATTAACGGGATTACTTGAGAATTACTAGGACAAACAATTACTGGTGTCACCACAGTATGAAAATACTGAGTTGTTCCGTTTTTAAAAGTTCTGCTCGAACAGTGTTCACAGTGAATTTCATTGGAGCAAAAATATTCTGTTCCATCTAGAGCTATCAGCAAATTATTTTTAAAAGAACGAAATTTTGATAAGTGTTTACCATTCTCTAATGCTTTGAAAATCTTGGTAAACACCGGAAACACAACGGTTGGTTCTATCTCATCAAGTAAATCTCGGATATGGTTATCGCTTGGAATTTGGTGTACCCCAAACAAGCTTTGAGCATTATTATGTCCCTTACTATGTGCCATTGACCTTTGATGGGCAAGAAAAGAAGGACTCTGAGTAAAAAATATGGAGAATGCGCTTAATGCTGCATCACTCATTTGATAGCGTTTGTTTTTGCCTGTTCGCTTATCAGGTAAATCTTTCAGGATTGACTGAAAGTATTGTACTATTTCGTCAAAAATTCCTGGCTGATTCAAAAAAGCTCCTGCGTTCGCGAGTATTGAGATACAAAAACCATACCTTTAACTGAAAATTTTGCATAGATGCTAATGATAGTTATAATCATTCTCATGATGAGAATTGCTGGGTTTTCATAGCTGCGCTATCTGGGGCGAGTCGATATCTGAAGGGCTACAAGGTGAGAATGTGAAGCCTTATGCGTTTACTTTGGTACGACCAGTCTGCCCGATGCTATTAGTCCATCTGATAATCCAGTAACCTGCTTGATCGTATTCTTTACCCTTATGCGTCCAGCCCCGATAAATACTGCCCTGCTGCCATTCCATGAACTCAGGGTCATCTAGTAGTCTGCCAAGCTAACTTTGCTATGTTAAATTTGGATATAAACGCTCCATTTTTCGGCGAGCATCTTTGGTTTGAAAACCCCAATAAACACTAGCTTTTTGCTGATTACGTTTTTTCTCCCAAGCGGCAATCTCAGAAGTTAATGTTTCTGCATTAGGAATACGCCGTTCTAAACATTGGCGAGATAAAACAGATAATTCGATTTCTACCTGATTCAGCCCTTCGGGTTCGCCAGTTGCTTCAAGTCGGGGAACCCGCCCAACGCACTGGCTCACCAAGAAGCGTGTTTAGGAGTATAGTGAAACTCTAACTTTTGAATAATTCGACGTGCTTCTTCTGGTGGAAAAACTTCATATAATGCATTGGGTGTATGAATATTCAAGTTATCAACTACTAAACGAATAACATCGGCATCTCGGTAGGAAACATCTACTAAATTTTTCATTTGTTTAGCAAAATCGGCTTTAGTTCGACGTTCTGTAACTTCGATATGCCGCCATCCAGCCAAGGGTTGAAAACATGCGAATAAATTTACTGTCCCGTTACGTTTATACTCAAAATCCTAACGTTCAGGTTGCTCTGGGCTGTGGTGGCAAAAGAAGTCTTACTTCTTCTACTAATTGGTATTGGGACGTCATCAAAGCAGACTACAGGGCGTTTAGGATCATAAGGCTCATTGTATAAATCCAGCACATCTTCCATTCGGAAAACATATTCTGCGTTAACTTCAGGAATACACCATTGTTCTTTCAACCAAGGCTTAATTTCATTTTTTTTAAAGTTTGACGTACTGTTTCATCTGAGATTGAATCTATGATACCAACGTTCACTAAATGATCTGCTAATAATTGCATTGTCCAACGCACTCTTCCTTCTGGCGGATTAGAACAAGCTGTTGCAATCAAAAATGCTTCTTGCTTTTCATCTAATTTTTTATGTTTTGGTGGATGAACTTCATCCTTTAAAGCAAAATCTAACCCTCCAATGACAAATTTTTCTCGTATTCGTTGCACTGTTGCAACATGCGCTCTAACTATGCTAGCGATCGCTTGATCCGTTTCTCCTTCGGAAGCCATCAAAAGAATGTTTGCACGGCTTATGGTTCTTGCCTTATGCTTACCTTTCTTAATTATCGATTGCAGTTGGGAAACTTCATCTTCATTCAAGTCAACAATGTACTTTTTTGCCATGTTACACCCCGTTTTTGGCTATTTTACCAATTAGAGGTTTTACTTAGCAAAGTTACCTTGGTACACTACTAGTTCCGACTTAAAGGACTGGTCATAAATGGCATCCTCAAAGCCTTGTTTATAAATCAAGAACTGGATTTCATTCTCAAAGGCTATGGAGTCATGCAAGGGATAATCGCGGATACCATCATATTCCTGTTGCCCCAAGGTGTATAACTGGATGATTTGGGTTAACCGAGGGTCAAGGCTGGCGCGTTCAGGGGTTTCTTGGGTGGTCTTAGCTTTGGTCATTGTTTGTATATCACAGTGATATACAAAAATAGTCAAGTTGACGAACCGCCGTACTTATAAGTCCTGAGCATAAGTGATCGCCTAGGACTAAGGGCTACCGTGGGCGGCTAGATGGCATAAGTGTAGATAACGTAGATTTTTCTAGACTTCTTTTTAGGGGTTAAGTTACCCCAATCAACCCCAATCTCATTAGGGTTTGATTTGTAAAAAGTATCGACCATGTTGATCGTACCGTCCCAGACCCAGCCAGCCGCTTCCATAGCCTTCAGTATTCTGTCGAGAACTTTTTCAACTACGGGGATGTAGGTTTTACGAGTAGCTGTAGTGGATACTGAAGATACTATTTGGACAATTGGGGTTTCTGATGCAACTTGGGTAATCTGTGTCATAATAGAGATTCCTTTGGTTTTGTAGTTATTACTGAGGGATTTATAGCGCTTTTCTGAGTGCCAATCAGGGAGCGCTTTTAACTTTGGTTATTCTTGGGTAATATCTTACTTTTGATGTAAGCATTTAATGATACTTGCTGCCCTACTGACTGGCTGTATTCCAACTGAGCTTTAAGTAACTGTTGGTATTCCTCATCCGTCAGCCGAACCGTTAAGTTTTTCATTACTCCCCTCTGAACTCCATACATTCATAGTAGTCTTTGACTGAGTTGACTGCACCAGTAATATTACTGTACTTTAGACATAGTTTAATAACTTAAGATCCTTAAGTAGTATTTTAGTAGCCGTAGAAAAATCCCCCAGGATTCCTGAGAGATTAAACCAATATTCGATGTATTTTAGTCTTTGGCTTCTTAATGCCTAGAATCAGGTTAACTCTTATATCTCCGGTAACACAATGTTTCTACTAACACCCGCATAGTGATCATTAATAACCCTTGGGCTATTCCCAACCACCCTAGCTACCTCAGCAGCAGTCAGACCAGATTCAAGCATTCTAGTAATAGCTGTATGCCTAGTGTTGTAAGCTGGCCTGTAGCGCTCTACTAATCTCTGTTCAATCAACTGGTTAATCTTAGGTTTCCAGTAGTCCGATAAAAATCTATTGTTATTTATAATACCTCCAGACACACTGGTAAACACCTGATCCGTCTGTGCGCCCCTAGTCAGCCCTTTAAGTAATCTAATCAACTGAGGGTTACAAGGGACACTTCTAGTCTCTCCGGTTTTCGTAGGTTTTCTGGTATCCAACCCCAGGTAATAAGAGGCATTTATGGTAACACTACGGTAATCAGGGGCTATCTGTTTCCACTGTAGGGCGATCGCTTCACCCGTCCGGCAACCAGTAATAAACAGGAAGTTAACAAAGGTCTCGTAGTGATCACCCCGGAAAGCATCCAGTATGGCTAACATCTCAGAGGTACTAAAAGCATCTATGGGTTTTCTTTTGGGTCTTTTGATACCTTTGGATAACCCGGTAAACCTATTGGTTTTTAGTAGCCCTTGGGATACCGCCCAGTTACTAGCGGCATTAAGTAGTATTAGTATTTGCCTAGCGGAACTAGCGCCCCTATGTTGTACTATCCAGTCCTTTATCTTTTCAGCATCATTAGGATTCTCGTAAGGCACAGAGGCGATTAGGCGCTTCCATTTACCTTGGTAAGCCTTATGATATGTAGAGACGGCTAAATCAGTTTTTCTATGTTCACTAAATAGCTGCCAAAGTTCGCTAAGGGTTATCTGTTTCTTTGGTTGGCTCTTGGATGCCCGGTAATCATCGATACAGAACTTATCAGCCGCGATCGCGTCCTCAATATCCCAGGCAAGCCTTTGTACCTGCTTAATACTTCCTGGGTTATGAGTATCCAACCCGGTAGATATATAACGACTGGAGCCATTAGCGATCATTCTGGGTAGTTGAAGGCGATATTTACCGCGGTACTCCTCGATGCCGACTGTACCCGGTTTAGCTTTTTTCATGGTAGCCACCTGATAACTAAGCAGGCTTTGAGCCTACCAGGGAAGCAACAAGTATATTAGATGATTTTATTTTACCTTAGAGGTATATCAGGTAACTTGGGACGGTTAACCAGATGAGCGTAAGTTTGCATAACCATTCGGGTGTCTTTATGTCCCAGTAAATATGCCACCCCCGTAACCGATGTGCCTTGGTCTATGGCATGACTGGCAGTTGTGTGCCGAGTCGTATAAGGTCTTCGGTAATCTACACCAACTTTAGTTAAAACCTTAACCCAGTATCTCTCTCGGAAGTTACCATCATCTATAGGTTTTCCTTTGACTGTAGTAAATACTAAGGAATCCGGGTCAGTTTTAGAGGGTTTGAGCGACCACAATAAGCCCCTTAACTCTTCGGTCATTTCTAGCTGTCGGTTACTACCTGTTTTAGTCTCCTTTCTGACCCTCTGATATCCGTTACCTGCCCAATCCCTAGATAGGCTTTCTTGGATGGTTACAAACCCTTGGTCAAAGTCTACATGACACCAACGTAGCCCAATAGCTTCAGATGTCCTAACACCTGTAGCCAGCAGAAACTTAATAAAAGGCGCGTAGTGCATGGCAGACTCTTCAAAGCCCTGGATAATCACTTTAATCTCTCTGGAAGTAAAGGGTTTGATTGACTTGGTACACACCCTACGGGTTTTTAGCTCGTCATAGGGGTTACTATTTCCCAGGTTTTTTGATATGGCCCAACGATAACATCTTTTCAAATAACCCAGGCGTTGATTGAAAGTTGAGGCTCCTAAGTTAGATTTGGTCAGCCACAGAGTATCCATCAAATCAGGGTTAGCTTTAAGAATCTGCTGCCTAATAGCTTTGTAGTGGTGTTGTCTGGTAGCTACTGAAAGGCTGAGGCTGTCTACCCAGTAATCCCACAGTTCCAGTAGCGTTTGAGGTATTGAGGCTTGGTTACTGGATTGTATAGATTGCTTCGAGGTTAGTCGGTATCGGTCTAATGTGGAGTCAAAGTTCTTAGCTAGGATATCATTCTGTATTGTAGTGGCGATCGCTTGGGCTATATCTAAATCTCTTTTGTTGTCAAATCTACCCCCAGGGACAGGATTAAAACCATAACGTTTACCATTAACACTAAATCTTAACTGAATACTTCCTTGGTTATTCCTGGATGGCTCTATTTTTCTCATTTGCCTTAAACTTGACTTAAGTTTTGCGTTTAAGGCAGATAAGGTCTTATCTGGGCTATATTATCAGCCGTTAGGCTACACCCTTGGTAAGGGTGAGGTCACGAGTTCAATCCTCGTCACGGGCTTAGGCCAGACAAATCTAGTAGTCATAAAGCACCTTAACTTGTCCTAAGTGTGTCCTAAAGCTTAAGACACTTTAAGGTGCTTGGCAATGATTCAAAGCCTCTTGACTTTCAGGGCGTTTTTTAGCCACCTAGGGAGCCACCGAGTCAACTACAGGGTGACTGTCAGCCTACTTTCCAGGTCATATCCATTGAGGGTAGACTGAGTTTTACCAAAGTCTACCCCCAGAATCAGTTAGATACCTAGTAGGGCGATCGCTAAGGGTTAGATGGGATAAGTGTATTTGAGTCTTTGGTATTATTTTCAGGGTGCTTAGGTGGGCTGGATAATCTCTAATATTGACTCATAGGTGGTTGCGTCTAGTCCGTCAGCCGTTACAAATATCTCAGCAGCCTCAGCCTTATCAAAACCTGAGTCAGTTAGAGTAACCGTGTAGCTATGTGCATTGATAAAATCTTCCGTCGGATTACCATTTTCATCCTCGGCTGTTACAAAGTCGATATCATCACCAGTTAGCTCTATACCATCCAGAGTAATAGTAAACATTGCCTAATCCTTCAGTACTTTCACCTCTGGTTACTAGCCTGGCTCGACTGAAGTACCCTAGACTGCTTGATAACCTCAGTCTGTGTCAGGGATTTCTTAGGCTCAGGATTATTTCTAGCCGCCAATAACTCTATCAGTCTACCCCGTTGTTCTGGATTAAGCCCCCTGTAGACTTCTAGCCTTTTTCTTTGCTGGTCTGTAAGACTCTGGTGAACCTTTAGGCGTTCTTGATGAACCTCAGCAGCCTTTTTAGATGACCTAAGCGAAATATGTAATTTCACCCTGTGGACGTATAGGGTTAACCAAGCTAGTATTAAGTATAGCTTTGTCAAACTACATACTTAATAAATCTAAGTAAGGATAGATTATCAAAATCATGCAAGTTTATTTAAACGTTCTACCCGTTGCAAGTGAAAAAGAGGTTGTAGAGGTCATATTATTGGAAAACCTTACCAAAAAGCAAATCCTTGACCGCCTAGAGGATGTATTGAAAAGAGAACGTGAGTATTCGTTAGCCGTAGCGGATTCAGTATTTAATGATTCTGATAAAGAGGAAGCCAAGGATTTAGTAACCTTAAACGAATATTTAGAAAGACAGAATATTGTAGTATCTAAGGGTGATTTCCACCTGTTAGCCGTAAGGGTAGCCAAAGCATATATCGAGGAATACGGAATCAAGCCGCGCCGCGTTAATCGGAAAAGTCCAATATCAGGGGATTTTAAAAATAAAGCTTACGGATATACTGATGACTAGTTATACGTTATTGACCGCGTGTTGACCACCATACCCCATGTGAAAAACCCTAGAAGATAACTAAGTGACCTCTGGGGATTTATTGTGGATTCTAGGGGCTACAGGCATTGGTAAGTCTGTAGTATTACCTCTCGATCGCTGTCGGGCATCTTAGAAGTATGCACCCTGTATTTTACCCCTGACTCTAAAACGACATCATACTCAGATGATTGGTAATAAAGGACTTTGGTATTTACAGGGGTGGCTGAATCTATGTTCTTAGCTAGGATATCATTCTGTATTTGGCTAGCGATCGCTTGAGTCGTTTTGAAGTCCCTGTTGTTAGCAAACTGCCCCCCATGTATGGGATTAAAGCTGTAACGTTTACCGCTCACGTAAAACTTCAACTGACTATAAGTTCAATCTTCGTCATGGATTGTTAACTGTACTTCCATTTTCCCATAAGCCTTCTTCACCCAATATCCTCTGGGTGGCTTTTCTACCCCATAAGCCTTACACCATTTTTCTACAGCCTTATCAGACACACCAAAATCTCTCCCAATTTGTGCGGTTGGCTTTTCCCAAACTAGTTTACCTAGTTCTTCTTTCGATGGCCTTTCAACTTTTCTGGTATGAATCCTAGAGTCTGGGTTAACCTTTCTAGTTGTTAAGTCAACGCCAAACTCCTTGTAGGTTCGCTTAAGTGCTACTTCAGTTAAATCTGTAAAATCTTCCCACCAATAAAAAGGATTGGGTGATTTAGGTGGCGTTGTCCTGATACCGCAACCGCCAAACTTGATTGATGGATACACTACTTTGTTTATATCTGGCAAATAAAGGCCATAAAAATCAAAGTCATCAGATTTGTACTTTTTCTCATGACAACCATTCTTGTCTGCCCAATTGCTTTTATTTTTCAGTGTGCCATCACAACTGTATTTAGCTTGAATTCTGTAACATTTGCCATTTTTGTAGGCAATCAAATCAAAGGGTGCATGTTCAGTTACTACTGGTACAAAAACCGAATATTCTTTCTCGACTAAATCTGCTATCACTTTAGCAGCTGCTAGATCACCCTTATCTTTTGTGTGGTGCATTTATATGAACTCTCAAGCCTATTTGGTAAATTACCATGAAAAGGCTTCTTTAAGGTTCGTATTAAGTTAAAACGAGCGCGGCAGGGTTCGAACCTGCGACCAACGGATTAGAAATCCGTGGCTCTATCCACTGAGCTACGCGCCCAACATAAATTAATGGCTCCTGAAGGAGTCACCTAAACTATTATATCGTCTTTACTTAGCAAGAAGCAATCAAAAATTGCAGATTTACCACTAGCAAGGCTAAGATGCTAGTCGCTAGCTAGTCAATTTACACTAAAAACGAAACAGATGGACTATTGGTTTAGATATATTGAGTTGTCAAGGGGTTATTTGCCTGTTAACGCCAATGCCCTCTGGGTGGCTACCTTCGGGAAGAATCTGGCGATCGCTAGGCTCATTCCCACAGTATGCTAGGTAATTTCAGCCTTGGCAATACTGCCAAATGCCATTATATATTCCATATTAAGAGTGCCCCTGTGAGGAGTTTTTGCTAGTGCCATGTTTATTCTCAAACGGCAGGATGTTGAAATATCAAGCATTCAGCACCCAAAAAAGGATCAGCAAGTGCCGATTCTCAATTATCAAGGGCAGACTTTTCGCTTGATTAGTGTTTTCAAAGCTAGTCAAGAAGAAGAAGCTAGAGCCTTATGGAGAGAATTAACGGATAACCGGGGTAAAGCCTGTGTTTTGCTGGAGGAACCGGAACGTTTTAGCGTCTGGGGTAAAATCCGTTTAGAGCAGCTGGATAGTGACACAGGTGGTCATGGCAAAACGGCGATTTTAGTCCAAGCCAGTATTTTGCTGTTACAGGGTGTTTCTATCGACATTGAAGAGTTTTTAGGTGCTAGGCAAGCTGCATTATTTGAAAAAGATATTGCGGAGGTGTTCAAGCAAAAGCAATTTCCTCAAGTATCTTCCCTAGAAGCGGTTAAATATTTGGTATCTACCAATCCTTTGCCAACCGCCAAAATACCTGATTGGCAAGAAAATCATGTAGTTATTCTATTACAAGAACTGCATCGATTAGGAAAAGCCTATTTTGGCAATGGCAATTTTACCAAACAAGTGATTTATAAGTTAGAAGATATGCCAGAAGCCGAGCGGTTGCTATTTCTCAGTTGGCTAAATCAATCGCCACTGGGTAAACTGTGGCAGTAGCATGGAAAATTTTAACAAAATTCCGGCCACTTGTACTTGCTTTTGGTGTCCAATTGTGTATTACTTGGCAGACACACTGCTATATATACAGTCATTTAACTCAAAATACTGCCAGAGTGCATCTACATAGTCAAGTCCTATGAATAACTCTTACGAGAATTCGTTCCTTTCTAAATCGATTTTCAATACTCAGAACATTGTCTTAGCTAATATTGGCTGGGCCGTACTAGCACTGCTATACTTTTTGTTGTTTAGTGCCAAAGTTCCCGGAGCTGATGGCATAGAAAGCCGGGCCGAGTGGTATGTGATTGGTACAAATATTTTTGAAGCTTTAGCTTATTTGGGTGCCAGTATCTTATGCTTGAGGAACTGGCTGAGTCCACAAATCGTCAGTGGGCGAAATGTCTGGCTCTTAATTGGCTTAGGTATGCTTTCCTATTTCGTTGGGGGGATAATTTTCGGATATACCGAAATAGTTTTAAAAGATGAACCAGATGTGTCTGTAGGCGATATATTTTTTGTACTGACTTATCTATTACTTGGCGCAGGCATGATTTTAGCTGTGGCTTCCAGGCGAATCAATCTGGAAAAATGGCAGTGGCTAATTGTGTTAGCAATTGCAGTGTTCGGTAGTTTGTTGGCATGGTGGATTTCTATGCAACAGGAAACACCCTCAGAACTACTAGTCGCTATTTTGAATTGGTTTTACGTAGTTAGCGATGTGGTTCTGTTAATTATTGCTACCACTCTGCTGTTAGCCTTTTGGGGGGGAAGAGTTTCCCAGTCTTGGCGAATGATTGCAGCAGCGGCCTTTTCGCTTTACATTGCAGATATGTGGTTTAAATACGCCCAAGGCCCCAACTATCAAAGTGGGGAGATATTAGAAGTGTTTTGGGTGTTTAGTGGGGTGTTATTTGGCATGGGCGCTGTCTTAGAATATGACGCATCACTAAGACGAACGCGGCGTACCAGTGGACGTAAACGAGCTTAGTAAAGATTTTTGGTATCTACCGTGAGAAAACTAACAGACTCTGACAAGCAAGAAATTCTTAAGTTATATCGAGAGACTGCCGAAACAACCTCAACTTTGGCAGAACGCTATGGTGTGAGTAACTCGACAATTAGTCGCCTGCTCAAAAGCACTTTGCCAGAGGATGAGTATGAATACTTAGTCTCTTTAAAGCGGGCTGCGAGAACTCCTGAAGGCAGGGCGCAGGTAAGCTACGAGCAGTTACCATTGCTGACTCAACCGGAACCAGAGCCGGAGATAGAAGTTCCACCCATCGAAAGCCCACCGTTGGAAGTGACAAAGGTTGAGCCGCAGCCACGTCGGGTAATTCGTGTAGAGCAGGAAGTTTACTCAGAGGAAACGGCAGAATCACTCGCTGCTAGTAGACGGGTGCGCCGTCGCCCCTCGGCGGCGGAAAAACCGAAGCTCCGAGTTACAGAGAAATTGGAAACTCCAGAGCAAAAGCCGCCGGAAATAGTCAGCATCTCCATTCCACCGCTAAAGGATAAACATCCAGGAGCTGCTGTCATCGCGCAGATGCTGGGTGAAGATTTGCTAGATGAATCGGAGGATTTGGATGATTTAGAAGATGATGATTTAGAGGATGACGACTTTGAGGAAGAAGACTTTGATGATGATGACCTGGATGACGAAAGACCTTTAGTCACAAAAAGAAGACCAGGTGAAGCATCAGTTCAAGTTTTACCTCTGTCGATAGCCAATTTGCCGAAAACTTGTTATTTGGTAATTGACCGTTCCTCGGAATTAATTACCCGACCTCTCAAGGACTTTGGTGATTTGGGGCAAATTCCCAGCCTGGAAACCCAGCAAAGAACTCTGCCGGTGTTTGATAATCATCGCGTCGCCAAGCGTTTTTCTACCAAGCGCGATCGCGTAATTAAAGTTCCTGATAGTAAAATGCTCCATAAGGCTCGTACTCATCTGCAAGCTAAAGGCATCACACGATTGCTGATTGATGGTCAGGTCTATTCTTTGTCTACGGTTTAGGATTAGGTATCGGGCATTGGGTATTGGGCATTGAGCATTGGTTATTCCCTTTGTCTTCTCACCCAGTCCCCAGTCCCTTCAACTGTAGACAGCCCTTGCAAAACGCTCTGCCAAATAAATAATGTCCTGTCTACGGGCAATTTGGTTCATCCATTTTTGAGGAATATTTTCCACCCCATAATAAATTCCCGCTAACCCACCAGTGACGGCGGCAGTAGTATCGGCATCTCCGCCTAAGTTGACAGCTTTCAGCACCGCCTCAGAATAAGACGAACTATTTAATAAACACCACAGGGATGACTCTAAGGTATCAATTACATAGCCACCAGAATTAATCTCTTCAACTGGTAACTTGGCAATCTCACCACTAAAAATTCTGCCAAAATGCGGCTTTTCTAACAAAAATTCTCGGACAGAATAAATTGTTTGAATATCTTGCAATGCTTGTAGATAAGCTGTTTGGGGGTCAGCCCCTTCTAGGAGCGCCACTGCAATACTAATATAAATTCCACAGGACATTTGCGATCGCGCATGAGCATGGGTAATCGCTGAAACATCATGCACCCGCGCTAGCAATTCGCCTAAAGTTAAGTTTCGGTGACAATAAGCCATTGGCAAGATTCTCATCAATGAACCATTACCATTACTATTTTCAACCTTCCCACCCGCCTGATGGGGAACAACTCCCTGTTTCAAGCGCATAATTGCTGTATGGGTAGTTTGACCAATATCAAAGACATCGCCACGGGGAGTCCAGTAAGCCTCCTTGTACCACCGCCAGAAGGAATTGGCTATGGCATCCAACGAATACCCCCTACAAAGGCATTCTGCTAGGCAAAAGCTTAACGAACTATCATCTGACCAAGTTCCTGGTGGTTGATTCCATGTGCCATAACCCTGCATCGTTGTCACTGGAGATTTTACTCGTTCAGCACGGCTAGTAAACTCCACCGGCACACCCAACGCATCACCGACACATAAACCCATCAAACCAGACAACGTTTTTGCACCGGTTAGCATTATTCAATCTCCACAATAACTGCTCAAAATTAACTTTATAGATTCCCTCTATAGGTTGTTGCAACAGATGCTACAGCCAAGTTTTTCATCCTCTGTGAAAAGCTCGGCAAAAAATTGTTAGTCGGATATTTTATTTACACTAT
Organism: Nostoc punctiforme PCC 73102; assembly: GCF_000020025.1. Classification (GTDB taxonomy): domain Bacteria; phylum Cyanobacteriota; class Cyanobacteriia; order Cyanobacteriales; family Nostocaceae; genus Nostoc; species Nostoc punctiforme. Next base: position 959,512 of record NC_010628.1, read on the forward strand.
TCCGACATAGCTTGAGTTCCAAATATTGTGACAGTTTTAAAAGCGTCTATTTTTGGAACAAAGAACCCAGATGAAAAGACATTGAATGTAATTATAACAGCTTATTTATGATTACCTGGGATACTTAGCCTGTAACTCTTATGCATCATTAGCAACATTTATTTAATAAAATCTGGGAAGCATTTGGAACATTGTTAAATGATTTTCGACTGGGAATATACAAGTAAAAAATACAAATTTTGGTAAAAATTATGAAACGCTTACTCAAGTCTTTCGTGACATTTTCTGCATTATCTTCCTTAATAGTTGCTCCTTTATTTCTATCAGCTGGTCAAGCTTCTGCTGAAACCAAAAAGGGTACTGATGCTAGTTATGTTGGTGCTGGTGTTGCAGCTGGCGTTACTAGCGGCGGACAAGGTATCAATGATGCTGCCACATTTGGTGGTAATGTTACAGGCCGCGTGAAATTAGGAACTACGCCATTTTCTGCACGCGGTAATGTTCTCTGGAGTGATAAGACAAGTGCTATCATCCCAGAACTTTCTGTGGATGTGCCTATCGCTAATAAAACTAACGCCTACTTAACTGGCGGTTATTCTTTTGTAGAAAAAGATGGCTCACCAACTCCTATAGGTAACAAAGATTCAGTAGTGCTAGGTGCTGGTGTTGAATCGGAAGTTGCTAACAATTTCCTTGTCTACACGAACGCTAAAGTTGGACTTGGTGCCTACCAAAATAGCGATGCTTCTGCTGTCACCATCAATGGCGGTCTTGGCTATCGCTTCAAATAAAAAATTATTGAGTCCTCGGTCACTCTATACTTTACTTAAGTACTCAGGACTTAGCACGGGCTAAACGCCCCGCTACCGCTAACAAAACTCACTACTCCCAAAAGCTGGTTTTGTTAAGTGTTACATCACTGACAAAGCCGGCTTTTGCCGTGGTAAAATTAAATCATTCCTCATTATTCCGGCCGAATTACCGGGGATCAAGTAGCCGAAGGGTGCTAGTTCGGTGTCTACGTAATGCTTTATTGAGAATACTATACAAGTCTAATGGTTAAATCTGCTCCTTCCCCAATCGCTAGCCGTAAGCCTTCCAAAGTAGAAGGAATCAAGGAAAATAGTAATTTTTTGCGTGAACCTGTAGCAACTGAAATCCTTCAAGATACTACCCATTTTACCGAAAATGCGGTGCAGCTTTTGAAGTTTCACGGTTCTTATCAGCAGGATAACCGCGACAACCGCACTAAGGGACAGGAAAAAGATTACCAGTTTATGCTGCGGACAAAAAATCCGGGTGGTTTAGTACCGCCGCAGCTGTATCTGGCTTTAGATAAAATCGCTGATGAGTATGGCAACCACACGTTACGAGCAACTACCCGTCAAGGTTTCCAACTGCACGGTATTTTAAAGAAGAATCTGAAATCAGCGATCGCCACAATTGTCAAGAATCTGGGTTCGACTTTGGGAGCTTGCGGTGACATTAACCGAAATGTGATGGCACCACCAGCCCCCTTTAAGAATCGCCCAGAGTATCAGTATGCTTGGGAGTATGCTCAGAATATTGCTGACTTGCTGACAGCACAGACGGGTGCTTATTACGAAATTTGGTTAGATGGGGAAAAAGCAATTAGTGCTGAAGAGAACCCAGAGGTGAAAGCAGCGCGACAGCGCAATGGGAATGGGACAATTATCCATGACAACGAAGAACCGATTTATGGCACGTACTATATGCCCCGCAAGTTTAAAATTTGCGTGACGGTGCCAGGGGATAATTCGATTGATTTGTATTCTCAAGACCTGACATTGGTAGTGATTACCAATAAGAAGAAGCAATTAGAAGGATTTAATATTTTTGCTGGTGGCGGTTTAGGTAGAACCCACGGTAAAGAAGAAACTTTCGCTAGGTTAGCAGACCCCATTGGTTATGTGGCGAAAGATGATGTCTACGACATAGTGAAAGCGATTGTTGCTACTCAGAGAGATTATGGCGATCGCACTGATCGTCGTCATGCCAGATTAAAATATTTAATTAACGATTGGGGCCTAGATAAATTCCGTGCCCAAGTTGAAGAATATTTTGGGAAATCAGTCGAAGCCTTCAAACCACTGCCAGAGTTTAAATATTACGACTTCCTCGGCTGGAATGAACAAGGTGATGGCAAGCTATTCTTAGGAATTTCCATTGACAATGGTCGAATCAAAGATGAAGGTTCGTTTCAACTGAAAACCGCTTTGCGGGAAATTGTCGAGCAGTTCAACTTACACATCCGTCTGACAGCCAACCATAACCTGATTTTTTACGATATCGAACCAGATAGCAAGCAAGCTATTCAAGACATTCTCAGCCGTCACGGTATCGTAGACGACCCTAGTAAAATAGAACCTTTAGTACGGTATGCAATGGCTTGTCCGGCTTTGCCCACTTGCGGCTTGGCAATCACAGAATCAGAACGAGCAATACCGGGTATTTTGGAAAGAGTTCGCGCCCTTTTAGATAAAGTTGGTTTGCAAAATGAACATTTTGTGGTAAGGATGACAGGATGCCCTAACGGTTGCGCTCGTCCCTACCTAGCAGAATTGGGCTTTGTCGGTAGCGCTCCAGAATCTTACCAATTATGGTTAGGAGGTTCGCCAAATCAGACTCGACTGGCACAACCTTATACAGAGAAGCTGCACCACAATGACTTAGAAATCTTCTTAGAGCCAATTTTTGTTTACTTTAAGAAATCTCGGAAATCGAAGGAAAAATTCGGTGATTTTTGCGATCGCGTTGGTTTTGATGCCATCCGCGAGTTTGCTGCTAGCTACGATCCTAACACCGCTAATGGTGCAAACAAATCACGTCACCGGGTCAATTTGAAAGAAGAAGTTTATAGCAAGTTGAAGGAAGTAGCAGAAAGCCAAGGGAAGCCGATGACTCAGTTAGTGACTGAAGCGCTAGAAGCCTACTTCCAGAATCTTTCGTAAGCTGAAAAATTGAAGATAATGAAATTAAAGAGAGACACAGATAAATCCATCTGTGTCTTTCTCGCGTAAATCCTAATACAGCTGGTAACACATCCGCAGGAAGACTGAAGTATGGTAACAACAGCAAAATTCGCAGAAACTAGGGATGTGCTGCAAAACATCAGCTGGCAGACATTCAAAGCTATGCTGGCAGATATGGGATCTGAGCGAAATAAAAGGCTAGCTTATGACAACGGAATAGTAGAAATTATGACTCCGCTAATGCCGCACGAGAATTCAAACCGTCTCATCGAAGGTTTTGTTCTTGTGTTGTGTGAAGAATTTGGTTTAGAAGTTAAAAGCGCTGGCTCATTGACTATGATGCGGGATGACTTGGAGCAAGGAGGCGAGCCGGACAGTAGTTACTATATCCAAAATGAATTCTTAGTCCGCAACAAAGAAAATATTGACCTGAATACAGACCCACCACCAGATATAGTACTGGAAGTGGAATATTCCAGACCCAAGATAGACAAGTTAAGCCTTTATGCTTCAATGGGAGTCCCAGAATTCTGGCGGTATAACGGAAATGTCTTGAGGATCTACACCCTTAACAGTGGACAATACTCGCAAAGCGATCGCAGTCCAACTTTTGCGCCTGTTTTGGTGACGGAGATTCCCCAATTTATCCAAGAAAGCAAGAAAGTTGGACAAATAGCAGCAACTCGTGCTTTCCGTACCTGGGTTAGACAACAGATATCTACAGCAAGGCAATAATTCATTAAGAAAAATGTCTCAACTGCAAAGAATTGCGATCGCACCCTCCCAATTTCAACAAGGGCAAATTTTACTCACCAAAGAACAACAACATTATTTGGGGCGTGTGTTGCGCTTGCGTGAAGGCGATCGCTTTATTGCAATGGATGGTAAAGGAAAATGGTGGTTAGCGCAGCTAGCAGGGGAGCAGGCACAGGTTTTAGAATCGCTTTTGGTGGAAACTGAATTACCTGTATCGATTACGCTGATGGTGGCGTTACCCAAAGGCAATGGATTTGATGAAGTTGTGCGGTGTTGTACAGAGTTGGGAGTAACTTGTATTGCACCAGTATTAAGCGATCGCACTTTGCTCGATCCTAGTCCTCAAAAGCTCGAACGTTGGCGGCGCATCGCTGCGGAAGCCGCCGAACAATCAGAGCGCTCTTTTGTGCCAACAATTTTAGAGCCTGTTGCTTTTAATACGGGTTTGTCATTGGTCATTGGTCATTTGTCATTTGCCAACAGTCAGCAATATATTTGTGAAGCGCGTGCTGAGTTTCCCCATTTAAAACATTGCTTACAGCACAAAGGACAAATGACAAGTGACAAAGGACAAGAAACCATTGTCATTGCTACTGGCCCAGAGGGAGGATGGACAACACAAGAAATTGAGAATGCGATCGCATCTGGATTTCAACCTGTTTCCCTTGGTCGCCGCATTCTGAGAGCAGTTACAGCCCCAGTAGTAGCATTATCCTTAATTACCGCAAGTTGTGAAGTATAAATGATTTATAGCTCACGCAAAAGTGATTTTGCGCGAGACATCACTCCATCCTGTATTTAAAGTAAGTGATGATTGAGCAAGTTGCGATCGCCTTTGACCATAAAGACTATCAAACAGCTGCGAAATTACTCAAACAGCTGCTAATAGAATCACCAGACAATCCTTGGGTACAATTTTATCTTGGTCGGTTGCATGAAGTATCCACAAAGTATCAGGATGCGGAAAAAGTTTATCGGCAACTGCTGCAAGACACGACAAATACCAAAATAGTGTCGCTAGCACGTCAAGGTTTGCAACGACTGCAAGAAATTGAGATTGAACAAAGACAAAGAGCCATTTCCCAAGCAAAATCTGAACCTAATAACACTGAACTTGGCGTACTAGTTTTAGAGCCACTCAGTAACGAGATGAAAACCGACGCATCTCGAAAATTTGCCCAGATTATGCAGCTAGATCCCTATACCGCACGGCTATTAATGCCAAGTCGTGGCTGGAGGTTGTACCGTACTGGACAAGTGGGAGAACTAAAATTTTACGGCAAACAGTTACAGCAGGCTGGTATTCCTTGCTTTTGGGCAACAATAGCTCAAATTCAGCAAATTCAAGTTTATCAAGTCAAACATTTTCAAGAATCTACCCCACAAGCTACTGTAGTTTGCTGTAATGATACAAATCAACTCGGTTCTCTCACCTTTGACTGGTCAGAAGTTACAGCCAGAGTAGTGGGACTATTGCCCATTTTTGAACAAGTTGTAGATGTCAATGCCCGCCGTAAACTGGAATGGAAAACTCAAACACAAGACTATGCTCAATTTTGTGATTTACACCTACCTGGTAGACGTTGCATTCTTCGATTTGATGATAACGGCTATGAATTCCAGCAAGGTTTAAAAATCATTCCCCAAGCTAGCCAAAATACAATCAGAATTAATTGGAATAGTTTATCAAGTTGGATTGACCAGCAACTACCTCAAGTTAAAATTTGGTCAGATTTCACATCATTTGCAGATACAACATTAGATCAAACAGAAATGTTGGGTCATATCAAGTCACATATTCATTTGCTTCGCAGGGAACAGACTAATTGGGACTCAGCTTTTCATTTATATAGTGGACTGGTGTTTCTTAAATAATTCGTAATTCGTAATTCAGTTACCTATTACCTAATACCCTTGGATTAGGCATTTTTCCTCTTTACGTCCTTCTCTAAGAGACGCTTCTCTACGTTTGTGTAGCATGTCAGAGAACTCGAATGCGCGTCTTTTGAGGTGTCCTACGGGTTAGCCTTTGGCATTCTCGTAGAGTAGTCGCTTTGCGTCTACGTTATAAAAATTGACTTTGGCAAAGATTTTTAGCCTTAGCTGAACTGTATTGATTCATTAACTACCTTAAAAAAGCAGTTCATAAATCAATCAAATGGGAGTACTATTCGCTTTTCTGAACTACAGCGATGTCTACGATGGTCACTGAGCTTGTCGTACCACTTCGTGGAAGCAAGCTACGCGGAGCGTCTCGTAGAGAAGTGTGGGCTACGCCTACGCACCCTTTTTCTTCCAGATATCAAAAGTTTTTCTTGGTGTCTTTGTCTGAGATTATCATCCGTTATTCCAGTTAGTGAAAAAATAATGATAAATTGCAGGTAAAACACTGACAGAGTGAATTAATAAAATGTAATCTACCTGAAACTTAATGTTTACTTAATAAATGATTTGTAACTCACAAATAGCAGAAGGTTGGCATGGGAAACTTAATTTAGTCTATGCCGATCGCCAGGGTGCAACCCAGTTAATTTACAATCAACAACAAGCGCCCCTGAAGGTACAACGCCCATTTTATCCAGAAGCGGAAAAAGTTTGTCATAGCGTAATTTTACATACAGCTGGGGGAATGGTGGGAGGCGATCGCTTATCCTCTAACATCCACCTCCAACCCCAAGCCCAAGCCTTAATTACTACAGCTGCTGCAAGCAAAATATATCGCAGCAATGGATTACAAGCTAGGCAAACCATCCAGATGCAAGTTGATCCTGGTGCTTGTTTGGAGTGGTTGCCGCAGGAGACAATTTTATTTAACGACGCGATTTATCGGCAAGATTTACGGGTAGAATTAGCAACCGGGGCCAGTTGGTTAGGCTGGGAAATTACCCGGTTTGGTCGCAGTGCTAGAGGAGAAAAATTCTTGCAAGGGGAATGGCGATCGCACACAGAGATTTGGCAGCAAAGCGTTCCTTTATGGATTGATCGGCAATGCTTACGAGGTAGCGAAGACATTTTCCACAGTCCCCACGGCTTGGCTGGAAAACCAATAGTAGGTAGTTTAGTTTGGGTTGGTGGTGCAGTTTCAGCAGAAATTGTCGAAAAAACACGGAGTTTATGGAATGGGGAAGGAGAAGTGGGTGCTAGCCGATTACAACATGGATTATTGTGCCGATATCGCGGTTCTTCTACTTCTGAGGTGAGAAACTGGTTTATTGATGTTTGGCAGTTGCTACGAGTTTCTTTTCTGAATCGTGGTAATTGTATACCAAGAGTGTGGCAGGTTTGAACAAACCGCAGAGGTGCAGAGAACACAGAGGAGATAAGAATGCAACTTACGCCGCAGGAAAAAGATAAGCTATTAATTTTTACTGCTGCTTTATTAGCAGAAAGACGTAAAGGAAGGGGTTTAAAACTGAATTATCCTGAAGCGATCGCTTATATTTCTGCTGCCATTTTAGAAGGAGCGAGAGATGGGCAAACTGTGGCTGAATTGATGAGTTATGGTACAACACTATTAACGCGGGATGATGTCATGGAAGGGATACCAGAAATGGTACATGATGTGCAAGTTGAAGCTACTTTTCCTGATGGTACAAAGTTAGTAACAGTACATAATCCAATTCGTTAATTTTGTAAGTTTGAATTTATTATGATTCCTGGGGAAATTATCACACCAGCAGGTGAAATTGAACTAAATGTTGGTCGTCCAACTATAAAATTACAAGTGTCAAATACAGGCGATCGCCCCATACAAGTAGGTTCTCATTATCACTTTTATGAAGTTAACACCGCCTTAAACTTTGACAGAGAACAAGCTAGAGGAATGCGCCTTGATATCCCCGCCGGAACCGCTGTCCGCTTTGAACCAGGCGATGAAAAAGAAATCATCTTAGTCCCCCTCGTCGGTACTCGCCAAGTCTACGGCTTCAACGCCAAAATTAATGGAAACCTCTAAAAACCCTCTGCGTACCTCTGCGCTTCCCTCCGCGTCTCTTTGCGTTAAAAAAAAGGATTTTATATGCCTTACAGAATGGATCGCCGCGCCTACGCTGAAACCTACGGCCCAACAGTAGGTGATCGCATCCGGCTTGCAGACACAGAATTATTTATTGAAGTTGAACAAGATTTCACAAGCTATGGCGATGAAGTGAAATTTGGCGGCGGTAAAGTTATCAGAGACGGAATGGGACAATCCCCCATTGCTAACGCTGATGGTGCTGTAGATTTAGTAATTACTAATGCCTTAATTCTCGATTGGTGGGGAATTGTCAAAGCGGATATTGGCATTAAAGATGGCAAGATTTTCAAAATTGGTAAAGCCGGAAATCCTTATATTCAAGACAATGTAGATATTATTATTGGCCCCGGAACTGAAGCCTTAGCTGGTGAAGGAATGATTCTCACTGCTGGTGGTATTGATGCCCATATTCATTTTATTTGCCCCCAACAGATTGAAGTTGCGATCGCTTCCGGTATTACCACCATGATTGGCGGCGGTACTGGCCCAGCTACGGGTACAAATGCCACTACTTGCACCCCCGGCCCTTGGAATATTTACCGAATGCTGCAAGCTGCTGATGCTTTCCCCGTCAATTTAGGATTTTTGGGCAAAGGTAACGCCAGCAAACCCCAAGGGCTTGTAGAACAGGTAGCCGCCGGTGCAATGGGGTTAAAACTTCATGAAGACTGGGGAACTACGCCCGCAGCAATTGATACTTGCCTCAGTGTTGCTGCTACTTATGATGTGCAAGTAGCGATTCATACTGATACCCTGAACGAAGCCGGATTTGTCGAAGATACGATCGCAGCTTTCAAAAATCGCGTCATCCACACCTACCACACCGAAGGCGCAGGCGGCGGACACGCACCAGATATTATCAAAGTTTGCGGTCAAGCCAACGTTTTACCATCTTCCACTAACCCCACACGTCCTTACACCCTCAACACCTTAGATGAACACCTGGATATGTTGATGGTATGTCATCACCTCGATCCTGCGATCGCTGAAGATGTGGCTTTTGCTGAGTCTCGCATCCGCCGAGAAACCATTGCCGCCGAAGATATTTTGCACGACTTAGGCGCATTTAGTATGATTTCCTCCGACTCTCAGGCAATGGGAAGAGTAGGCGAAGTGATAATTCGCACCTGGCAGACATCTCACAAAATGAAGGTGCAGAGGGGAATTCTTAACCCACAGGGAAACGAGCAAAAAGCAGATAATTTTCGGGCAAAAAGATATGTTGCTAAGTATACAATTAACCCTGCGATCGCTCATGGAATTGCTCAATATGTAGGTTCAGTGGAAGAGGGAAAATTAGCAGATTTATGTTTATGGCATCCCGCATTTTTTGGCGTGAAACCAGAGATAGTGATTAAAGGCGGAATGATTGCATGGTCGCAAATGGGTGATGCTAACGCCAGTATTCCCACACCGCAACCAGTTTATATGCGCCCAATGTTTGGTAGTTTTGCAGGGGCGCGTCATGCCACATCATTAACTTTTGTTTCACAAGCAGCTTTAGAGAACGAAATTCCTAGCCAGCTAGGTTTACAAAAGGCAGCAGTAGCAGTTTCTGGAACACGCCAATTGAGCAAGCGGGATATGAAGCTGAATGATGCACTACCCCACATTGAAGTAGATCCAGAAACATATCAAGTCAGAGCAGATGGTGAGTTGCTGATTTGTGAACCTGCGACAGTTTTACCAATGGCACAGAGGTACTTTTTGTTTTAGTTCATGAGCGAGCAACTTACTGATTACGATAGTTCTTGGAAAGAAGTCATCGAGCTATATTTTCCCCGCTTTCTAGAATTATTTGAGTTCCCTGTGGCGAAACTGTTGGACTATGAGCAAGGGTGGAAAACTTTAGAGTAAACTACCAATCCTTTTGGTGTAATTGTGATGGCACATCTCAAGACCAAGACAACGAAACGAAACTCAGAAAATCGGCCAGGATTAATTTGGCTCATGAGTTTTTATGGAAAAGTGGAAGTGCGTAGGCGTAGCCCGCACTTCGGCTGCGCTCAGTGACCGTCGTAGACATCGCTGTAGTTCAAAAAAGCGATACGATAAGACTTAAATCGCTCCAAATAGTAACATCTACATACAATAATGGAAAGATTGCTAAACATCCATATTGAAAAATTACCAGAAGGCGTTTATTTAGCAACATCTGATGAGCTTCAAGGTTTAGTAGCTCAAGGACGGACTGTTGCTGAAACTTTAGAAATTGCCCGTGATGTAGCGCGTAAGTTATTAGAAGCACAATCTCAGGATCAAGAACTAGATTATTTGCAACCAATAGCTGAACAATTTAACTATCCTTTAGTTGTAGGTGAGTAGTTTATTCATGGGACGGCTAGCTGGGTTTAGCTATAGACAGATTATCAAAATATTAAAAACCTTTGGCTTTGTTTTTCATCGTCAAGCCGCAGGGAGTCATGAAATCTGGTTTAATCCTGAAACTAATCGTTACACTACTATTCCCAATCATTCTGGTGATATGCCAGAAGGAACATTACGTGCAATTTTAAAGCAAACTGCTATTGAACCTGAAGATTTTCTTAACCGCTCTTAGTAATAAAGGGGATTTTTATTCATTTTGATTAAGCTTGTTCCTGCTGTTCTAACCAAGCTACTAAATCAGCAACTTCAGAAAAATCAAGCAAATCTTCTCCCAAATTTTCTAACTGTTCAGCAGATAAATTCCGAACCTGCTCACCTAACGATCCAGCGATATCACCAAAACGCCGTTTAAGTAGACAACTTATTAATTTAAAAGCTTCTTTTTGAACGATATCTTGATAAATTACAGATTCTTTCATAATATCCCCCCGTAAAAATTGCCGTACCAAATCCTTTTCAAACCACAAACCCGCCAAGCTAAATATTTACAAGCCTTGTCGTAACTCACCCTCTTCCTCTTCTTTTGACACAAAAAAACAGCCGCCTCCACAAGGGAAGCAGCTGTTTTACAAATTATGTAACTAGAAAGTATTAGTAATCGAAGTCGCCACCACCAGCACCAGCGCCAGCAGGAGCGCCGTCTTTTGGTTCAGGCTTGTCAACGATAATACATTCGGTTGTCAACACCATACCAGCGATGGATGCAGCGTTTTGCAGAGCAGAACGAGTCACTTTAGCAGGGTCAACAATACCAGCAGCTAACAAATCGACAAATTCGTTCGTTGCAGCATTGTAGCCAACGTTGAATTCTTTCTCTTTGACGCGTTCAGCGATCACAGCACCATTCTGACCAGCGTTTTCAGCAATCCGCTTCAGAGGTGCAGGTAAGGCGCGAACAACAATCAAAGCACCAATCAACTCTTCATCTTTAAGATTGCTCTTTGCCCAAACTTCCAATTCAGGAGCAAGGTGAGCCAGAGTTGTACCACCGCCAGGAACGATACCTTCTTCCACAGCAGCTTTGGTGGCGTTGATAGCGTCTTCTAGGCGCAGTTTCTTGTCTTTCATTTCGGTTTCAGTCGCTGCACCAACTTTCACGACAGCGACACCACCAGAGAGTTTAGCAAGACGCTCTTGTAATTTCTCTTTGTCGTAAGAAGATTCGGTTTCATCGATTTGACGACGAATCTGTTCGACACGAGCTTTAACAGCAGCTTCGTTACCTTCGGCAACAATTGTGGTGCTGTCCTTGGTGATGGTGATCCGGCGAGCTTTACCCAGGCTATCCAGCTTGGTGTTATCTAGCTTCAAACCAGCATCTTCGGTAATTAGTTGACCACCAGTTAAAACAGCGATGTCTTCTAGTAGTGCTTTGCGGCGATCGCCAAAACCAGGAGCCTTAACAGCAGCCACGTTGAGTACACCGCGTAAACGGTTTACTACCAAGGTTGCTAAAGCTTCTTTTTCGATATCTTCGGCGATAATTACCAAAGGACGACCAGCACGAGCTACTTGCTCTAACACTGGTACGAGGTCTTGTACCAAAGCGATTTTCTTATCGGTCAGCAGTATGAAAGGCTCATCAAAAACTGCTTCCATCCGCTCAGGGTCAGTAGCGAAATAAGGAGAGATGTAGCCTTTGTCAAAGCGCATCCCTTCAGTGATTTCCAACTCGGTGAACATAGATTTCCCTTCTTCTAGGGAAATTACGCCTTCCTTACCCACCTTGTCCATTGCTTGGGCAATCATCTGACCGACTTCTTCGTCATTACCAGCCGAGATTGCACCAACTTGGGCAATGGCTTTGGAATCTTCCACTGGACGGGCGTGTTCTTTGATTTTGTCTACCAAAAAGGCAGTAGCTTTATCAATACCACGCTTCAGGGAAATTGCGTTAGCACCAGCTGCAACGTTCCGCAAGCCTTCTTTGACGATCGCATGAGCTAAAACGGTAGCAGTTGTGGTGCCATCGCCAGCAGCATCGTTGGTTTTAGAAGCAGCCTGACGAATCAAAGCTACACCAGTGTTTTCAATGTGGTCTTCTAATTCGATTTCTTTAGCGATCGTTACACCGTCATTAACAATTTGCGGTGCGCCAAATTTCTTTTCTAGGACTACGTTACGACCTTTGGGGCCAAGGGTAACAGCTACAGCCTCAGCCAAGATGTCAATGCCTCGTTCTAAGGCGCGACGGGCGTTTTCGTTGTAGATAATGCGCTTTGCCATAATTGTTTTAGTTGTCCTTTGTCATTTGTCTTTTTTTCTTCGTCATTTGTCATTTGTCTTTTGTCATTGGCTAATGACTAATGACTAATGACCACTAAATAACGACTGCTAAAATATCTTTTTCAGAAAGCAGTACATATTCTTCGGTGCCGAGCTTGATGTCAGTGCCAGCGTACTTGGAGTACAACACTTTATCACCGACTTTAATTTCCAATTCCTGACGGCTACCGTCTTCGTTACGCTTGCCAGGGCCAAGGGCAACTACTTCCCCTACCTGGGGCTTTTCCTTGGCGGTATCGGGCAAATACAGACCACCTGCGGTCTTTTCCTCTGAGGCGTTCACTTTTACGAAAACGCGATCGCTCAAAGGTTTAACTGTAGAAACGCTTAAAGATAAGGCTGCCATAATTATTTTCTCCAGAGATTAGCACTCTCAACCCCTGAGTGCTAATTTACCTAAAATTGGCATCCAATGGCAAGAATTCCTTGAGTACGGGTTCCCGAACTAGAAGAGCGTTGATGTACTTAAGTATTAATGCCTAATTATTTATATCCTTCGGGTTCTGCTCTGTAAGTTACGTATATTTTTATATGGTCATAGGGAGTCGGGAGTAGTGAAGAGTTTTCCCAATGCCCAATTTTGAGAGACTCTGATCAGTACAAGTTGCCCAATGCCCCATTCTCTTCTCAGTCAACTTTTTTTGCAAAGCTGGGAAATTGTTATAGAACTGTAATCAGGGAGCTGCTCGATAAGTAACAATACAGTGATCCAGTCAACCCATCAAATCCCCAAAGCCACTAAATCTCTAGTAGAATATAATGCCCTGAGTAATTGTGTAGAAAGTTTTGGACTTGCAAAAATTCAGCGACACATTTTTATTTGCGCTGACCAGACAATTGCTAATTGCTGCTCAAAACGAGCTAGTCTGGAATCCTGGGAATACTTAAAAGAGCGACTTAAAGAGTTAAAACTTGATGAGTCGCAACAGAATTATTCCTTATGCGTCTACAGAACTAAAGCCAACTGCTTGCGCGTTTGTTGTTCTAGACGCATAATGGTGGTTTACCTTGATGGTGTCTGGTATCGCCAAGCAAACCTGGAAGTTATTGAGCGGATCATCCAAGAACACTTAATAGGCAATAAGGTGGTAAAAGAATATGCGTTTTTCAACCATCCTTTGCCAGAAACTTCCCTAGTTTATTGTGAACACCTCATAGAGGCTTAACAACCGAAGGATATGGAACAGCAGTAAGCTTTAAGAAAGTGCGGGTTGGTTTTGAGGTAGGGTCATCTTTAAGCCAATACTTACTTGTGAGTCAGAAGGATATTATTTAATCAGTGTTTTTTCGCCCGCCACTTTCAATGCGATATATAATAGCGCATTATAGATACTACTGCTATACGTATCCTTGCTGGACTTTTGCTATCGAGCTATTAGTCTCTTGAAAATGCTCGGCATTTTTGAGACTTCGAGACAGCAAAGGCAAGTTAAGTAGGAAAAAGGACAACATCTCGAAATAACCCACCATAGAGGATAAATATTCAAGACTTTGATGGACCGAAGCGCGACAAGTGCCACTGCTATGAAAGAGCCCAGCATGAAAGATCACAAACGACTTCTATTGATTGATGATGACCCTAACCTCATCTTGCTGGTGAAGGATTACTTAGAATTCCGGGGATACGAAGTCATCACCGCCGAGAATGGACGTGAAGCTCTGGAAATTTTAGAGCAAGATGTTCCAGACATGATTATCTGCGACGTGATGATGCCGGAAATGGACGGATATACTTTTGTGGAACAAGTCCGGCAAAACGAACGCACCAGTTGGATTCCGGTTCTTTTCCTTTCAGCTAAGGGACAAAGCGCAGACCGAGTTAAGGGTCTGAATAAAGGTGCTGATGTTTATATGGTCAAGCCCTTTGAACCAGAAGAACTCGTAGCCCAAGTTGAATCCTCGCTGAAACAAACTATCCGTTGGAAAGAACACCAAGCAAAAGGAGGCGAAAACGGTTCCCGCATCCAGGTTCCCTTCGATGTGCAATTAACCCCAACCGAACTGAAAGTAGTCCAGTTTGTCGCTAGGGGTTTAGCTAACCGGGAAATTGCTGAAGAACTAAATGTTAGTCAGCGCACGGTTGAAAGCCATGTGTCCAATATGTTGGGCAAAACCAATCTCCATAACCGCACTGAACTAGCGCGGTGGGCGATTGAAAATCAAATGGCCTAAAACCAGTAACGAGTGCTGAGTGCTGAGTGCTGAGTGTTTTTGACTCAGCACTCATAACTCAGGACTGAGAATTTAATTTACCAGCCATCTTCTTCAGGGCTGGATTGGTACAAAACTTCTAAATCCAGTTCATCTAGGTAAGTTAGGGCACTTTCAATCTGAGAAACAGTACCTCGCAGTTCCAGATCGAAGCAGCTATATTGTGGCACGTTTGCGCTTACCTGAGCATCAGCAATAATAACTGTGATCCCATAGTGAGAAACCAGTCGTGAAATGACTGGTTCCTCATGCAAGTCTTTAGGGATGCGAACCTGGATGCGAGTTTGGGTGCGTCTATTATCTAAAATATCTGTATTAGATTTTACTTCTTTATTTGGAATTGCCATTCTAGCTTTCTACTCGACTTCTGGGATGAGGGTTTTAGTTTGCACGATTTCTTTTAACACTAAGTCACTTATCCCACGCAGGCAAGCAAGAAAGTATTTACCTTTGCAAACCATTAATCTAGATACAAGTAGGTCAATCGCATCTTTTGGCCTGAAACCAGCCAATTCTAGCTAGATTCTTCTAATTCCTTGTGTCAAACCTGATTGAGATGCTCTTACCCTGGAAAAGTTGTCATCATCAATTTTCTGTCTTGGAGTTACGATCAATATAGTAAACGTTGTATCTGATATACAAAATCATGCTACCTTTTAAGAAAAAAATTGTGACTGATGAAGCCATGCGTCCGGTAGCAGTGTTGATTGATTATCAGGACTGGCAGCAAATTGAGAAGATATTAGAAGCTCATCAATCACAACAAAAACAAGAGTTTAATTTAAACCACTATGCAGGTGTAATTCAACTAACTCAAGACCCTTTGGAATATCAGAAGCAAATTAGGGATGAGTGGTGTTGACACAAGCTTTGATTTTTTTAGATACAAATGTAGTTTTGTACTTTTTGGGTGGTCGCTTGGTAAACCCACTATCATCAGGACAATATTTTATTTCAGTGATTACTGAGATTGAATTACTCTCTTATCCGAGTCTCAGTCTAGAAGAAGAAACACAAATTGTTGATTTTTTAAATAAAATTCCAGTTGTTGGTATTGATAATAATATTAAAAAGTTAGCAATTGCAATTTGGAAACAACACAAACTCAGGCTTCCTGACGCAATAATTGCAGCAACTGCAAAATTTCTAAATGCAACATTGTTTACAAATGATGTAAGATTGGTTAATTTAACAGAAATTAATACTCAGTCAGTGCAAATTGTGTAATTGGTGCGATCGCGCCTACATGAATTTACAAAAGGATATTCCAGATAGCTTACACTAAGAAAAAATTGCTGTTAGAGTCATAGAAACCTAAAATTTGGCGAAATATGTGCTATCTCTTTCGCAACTGTATTAGCTGTTGTTGAATTTGAATCACCTGTTGCTTTTGCTCTAAAGTTTCATATAGCTTCTGTGCCTCTCTCAAATTAAGGACTGCTTGCTCTTTCTTTCCAGTGGCTACAAACACATCTGCCAGACCCTTTTGGGCTATGGCTTGCTGGTTGACATCGGTTGCGCGTTGCAACCCTTGACGATAACTAGACTCCGACTGAGGATATTTTTTCTGTAGCCCATAGAAATAGCCTAGAAGTAAGTAATCATCTCCTGTTGCTTTTTCTTCTCTGATTGCATTTTTCAGTCTCGCAATTTGTTCATCAGGCGGTTTATTCGGAGGACCACTGTTACCGCCTTTACCAAGGATTATGCACACCCATAACACATATTGGCACTTATCAGCTTGGGCAATACAAGTATTAATTGCTAACACGGCAGTTATGAGCGTTAAGGTCAAAACTGTAGAAAGGGACTTGTTAAGATACATCAACATTTGCATTTCTCCTTGACCTTGAAAGTGTTAAATTAAACTTTTTGCCTAAGTATTAATATTTGTATTTTAGAAACTTTCTCAATTTATAATAGTACCCTTGAGGGTACTATTATATTTAATTGTCGGATAAAAGAAGAATATCAATAAGGGTCTTGATATTTGAATTAAAATTGCTCAATCAATCTAATAATCAGAACCAATGCGTTGCTTTGCAAAATCAATCCAAACCTTCTCATCGGGGTGTTCTGGATCACCAAATTTCCGGCATTTCTGCCATTGAGTCAGTGCTTCCTTCTTGCTACCCTTGCTTTCTAATACTTGTGCTAGTAAGCAGTGAGCCGACCCGATCTTTTCCTCTATGACAATAGCTTCTCGTAGGGTAGACTCAGCGTCTGCATAGCGTTTTTGCCCGAATTGTGCCCAACCCAAGTTTTTGAAAAGGGCATACTTCACCCTATCTACTGGTTGTAGTTTCAAACCTTTCAAGAGTAGTGCAATAGCTTGGGGATATTCTTTCTCCAAAATATACAGGCGAGCTAATTCACTGTAAGCTGAGGGGAAATTTTCTTCCCGTATAGCAGCTTCTAAGTTGTTGCGGGCATTATTTAAGTCGTTTAATTTTATATAAACTAATGCCCGGTTGTAGTAGGCTCTTTCGTAGCCCGAGTTTAATAAAAGTGCTAAATCGTATGCCTGTAATGCTGTTTGCATTTTACCAGTCTGGTAAAATTCCAGCCCTACATTGTTGAACAAAATAGCTGTCTGTTTCGCCGTAAGAATAATGGTGATGCCAGCCAACAAAAAGCCTATGATCGTAGTAACAACCCCTACACGAATGCCTGCTTTCTTTGCTTTTGTTTCTGCCTTCAAAGCAATTTGAAAGTTTCGTTTGTCGAGTTCTTGGCTGGCGGTTAAAAATTGATAATCTTGCTGATTCAGATTTTTGTCAGCCGCCCATACCATAGCATCCTGCAACGCTTGTCCCCGAAGCAAGCGTGACTCATCTTTACTCCCGTTAGCTATCCAGGTATTTAGTGCCTCTGCATACGGTCGAAGTTCCGCCAGAGCTTTATTAACCCAAAGCTCATTAAAAACCATTGCATAAATGCTGTTATAAGTTCTCAGCTTGGACTCACGTCTGACTACCAATCCTGTCAGCCTTAATTCCATTTGTTCTGTGCTGTCATCGGCTAGCACTTCTTTTTGTTGCAAAATTTGCTGATATAAACCTAGTAACCTACCAGCACGTTGTTTATTATGCAAAATCCGATTGCGTATAGTTCTTAAATGCTCTGGCTCGTCTCGTGATTCCCAATTTTCGATGATGTGCGATCGCACCAATTCTTCAACACCAGCCGCTTCTATGTCAACATGGATGAGTTGACAAAGCTTCTGGGTAAGAAATGGTTGTCCACCCGTCCAAGCTAAAACCTCACCTAGCACTGCTTGGGGATTGCTAACTTTCCCCACTAATCCTTGGGCTAATAGTTTGGCTTCATGAAGTTGGAAACCGTTGAGTTCAATTGCTCTACCAATGTTAAATGGGGTGCGGTTTTTATCTTGAATCAAATCCGAGGGTGTAGCCACTCCTAGCAGCGTAAAAGTAAGACAGTTATACCGTGGCTTATCAGCACGCTGATTATAACAGTCTCGAATCAAAGCAAAAAAATCGTCAATCGAAAAACTCAGGCTGAGAATACTGTCGATTTCATCTACAAAAATGACAATTGATTGAGACATCTCAACTAGCAGAACTTCTTCGATAAATTCGCTCAATCGCTGTACCGGAGAAAGATGATCGCGATCGCGCCACCAACTGCGTAAATGAAACTTTCCTGAAAGCTCAAAACTACTTACCAAAACACGTACTAAACCGGCATACCACTGATCTGGTGTAAGATACTGACTACCAATCTTCGTCAAATCGATTCCCGCACAAGCAATGTCTTCATTTTGCAGCTTTTGCATAGTTTGCACTCGCAAGCTAGACTTGCCCATCTGCCGTGAGTTTAGAACATAACAAAATTCTCTAGCCTTTAATGCCACATACAAATCTGTATCTGCTTGTCGCACTACATAAGTAGGCGCATCAACTGGTAAACTGCCACCAACTTGATATTCATAAGCTGAGTTTTGTTCTATGTTCATCAGCTAACTCTCAAGCGATCGCGTAAATATTGACGATACAAATCACAACGTGGTGTTACATCATTTCCTTGCTGTTGCAATAAGCCCATGCTGAGTAATTTAAAGCATTGTATCGAATCCAACCGAACTGGGCTAGTATTGGCAACTACTTTCTTGATCGCAACAGCTAATTCTGGGCACTGTTCTAAATTCCACAAATGCCGACGTAAATGATCGCTATAAGGCCCAGCTTCTGTAGGTGCTGTTTGTAATAGCATATTGAGCGTAGTATCCTGTCTCGCAATTTGATAAAGTCCTACTCGAACAAGATACGGATGCCCGCCCACCATTGCCATTAGTTGTTCAACTTGGGTAAAACTCCAATTGAGCCCATGCCTTTGTGCCAAATCAAGAATCTGTTGGGCGTTGAACTCTGGTAACTCAATCGATAAGCCTACATTAAACGGCGATTGATTAATATTCATAGGAATATAGACTTCGGTGGAATGCACTACAACCATCCGCAGTTTTTTCCAAATCTCCCGATTTTTGCCATCCTCATGCCAAGCGCGTAATAGCCCAAAAAAGTCAGAGGCAATTTCAGGATGTTGGAATACACAATCGACTTCATCCAATCCCAAAACTATCGGTTTATTGATTTCTGCCAGAAGATACTCTTCAAAATAAGCGGTACAGTTATCTTTACTGCCAAAAATATCGTCCCAGTAGTCTGCTAACTTGTTGGGTATGCTCAACCTTCGTCCGACACTGGCACAAAACCACTTAAGGAACTTATCCAAATCTGCAAAAACCTTTCCATCTGCCAATTGAAAACTCAAAGGCACGGTTAGATAATCTTGTTGTGACGCTCGATGAAGAATGCGCGCCATAAGTGAGGTTTTACCCATCTGCCGGGGAGCTTTAATCCGAATCAAAGATCCTGGCTTCAAAATTGCCTCGTAGCAACGAGATTCGATGGGAAGACGCTCGATATAAAACGCCGAAGCCAAATCCACCTGTCCTTCAGGTAATTCTGGTTCTGCCACTGGCAAAGGCGGTGAGAGAGTCAGAGGGTGAGGGGGTGATGAAGGGAAAAAATCACTACTCATCTCTCCATCTGCCAATCTTTCTACATCCCCGTTTGCCAGTAAACTAAAAATTTCCTGTAAAATTTTGGCGGTATCAGTAGCCGACTTCCACTCTCGCTGCTGAATCTGTTGTAAATAACCCCGCAAATCATAATTTAGTGGCGTACTCCAAGTGAGGTTGACGCGAATGGGCAAAATCACTGGCTTATGCTCATCACTGCCATCCCGTAACTCTTTGGCCTGTCTCACCTCTTCTGTCACCATCTCGCTAGTTGCCGATCGCTCAGACAACAGCAACAAAAAGTAATCACACTGTTTTAATTCTTCATCAATACGTTGAGGCCATTTTTCCCCTAAGCGAATACTTTCGCTTGCCATGAATGCTTCGTGTCCAGCAGTTTTAATAGCTTCATAAAAATCCTTGGCAAGGCTCAAGTCTGGATCTTGGCTGCGGTAGCTAATGAAAAATCTAGCGCTTTTGCTGGCTGCTGGCAAAGTTGGCATAGTCGGATAAATATCCAGAAATTTTGACAAATTTGACGATATTATTGCAATTTATGGAATCGAAGCCTAGTTTTTACTTTTTTCTAAACAACTTACTAGTAGCCGATACTCGACCTACTGGTACATTTAGTAACTAAAATTTTGCCGCTATCCTCTGTATCCAGTTCTAAAAGTTTAGGAGCCATAATTCAATTAGCTTGTAGCTATCTGCTAAAAAGGTCAGTAAAGTAGTTTTTAAAACACATTTATATAAATTTCTTAGTAAATAATTTTTCTTTGGAGGAAGTTTCCTTAAGAGAACTATCTCAAAAACTATACCAATAAACCAGTTTCCCTAAAAATTTACTTTTATCCCGTACCTTGCATCTATATGACTTCACAATCTTCTCGTTCTGGCAAAATTCTGGTAGTTGATGACTCTCCTGATAACGTGTTTTTGATCAAAACTATTTTGGAGGAAGAAGGTTACACCATTAGCACCGCAGAAAATGGTATTTCAGCCTTGGCAGAATTGAAAGCTTCTCCTTGTGACTTAGTTCTGCTGGATCTGATGATGCCAGATATGGATGGCTACGAAGTTACTAAGCACATTCGCGGTGATATGAAATTGCCGCAATATATCCCCATACTACTGATTACTGCCCACGATGCGCCTAATGTCGCCCACGGTTTAGATTTGGGTGCTGATGATTTTATCCGCAAACCTGTAACTGTAGATGAATTGCTGGCACGAGTGCGATCGCTCCTACGTTTGAAGCATAGTATGGATGAACGTGATGAAATTGCCCGCCAGCGAGAAGATTTTGTCTCTCGTCTCACCCACGATTTACGCACTCCCTTAGTGGCGGCCGATCGTATGTTGATGCTATTTCAGCAAGGTGCATTGGGAACATTATCACCACAAATGCACGAAGTAATCACCATTATGGCCCGTAGTAATATCAACCTGCTGACTATGGTCAATACCTTATTGGAAGTTTATCGCTTTGAAGCAGGTCGCAAAAGTTTGGCATTTCAACCAGTTAATCTAGGACGTTTGCTAGAGGAGGTGACTGGAGAATTAGCACCACTAGCTCAAGATAAAACACTGTCGCTAAATTTGGATTTTACTGAAGAGTCAAACACAGTTATGGGCGATCGCTTAGAATTGCATCGTCTATTTACAAACCTTATCGGCAATGCGATCAAATTTACCAATTCCGGGTCTGTGACTATTCGTTTTACTTCTCAACGACAGTTAGACAAAAGTAGTCAATCTCAGTTATCAGGAAAATCCAATTCCGTTGAATATATTAGCATTGAGATCGCGGATACTGGCCCAGGTATTCCCACCGAAGAACAAGCCACCATATTTGAACGATTTCGTCAAGGTAGTCACAAGAGTTCTGGTAGTGGCTTAGGACTCTACCTTGCTCGTCGAATTGTCGAGGCACATCAAGGCATTATTTTGCTGAATTCTGAATTGGGGAAAGGTAGTGTATTTATTGTCCTTTTACCCGCCACAACATGAGAAAATTAGCAATTATAATTTATGAATTACGGGGTATTTTATCCTGATATTTCATAAATTATAACTTTGCTAATATCTTCCAAGAATTTCAAGTCAATATTCTAATTAGCAAGTCAAACGCCAAAAAATGACGAATGAAATATGTTGAGATAGCAACGCTACATTCAAAACATAGTTTTTTAGGATACCAAACAATGATTACCACTGAATTATCTAAGATTGGCGATATTATCCAGAATCAGCGAGAGTTTTTTGAAACTGGTAAAACTAAAGATGTCACTTTTCGCATTGAACAACTTAAAAATCTCAAGCAAGCCATAATTGAGCATGAACAAGCAATAGTCGAGGCATTAAAAGCGGATTTACATAAACCAGAATTGGAGATTTACATTACAGAAATAGGCGTAATTAAGGAAATTGATTATGCTATAAAACATATCAATGCCTGGACTAAGCCCAAAAAAGCAGCAGTTTCCTTTGATTTTTTTTCTTACTCAGCAAAAATTTATCCAGAACCTTTAGGGGTTGTTTTAATCATTGGCCCTTGGAACTATCCATTTCAGTTAATTATCTCACCGTTAGTAGGTGCGATCGCAGCCGGGAATTGTGCAATTATCAAGCCTTCAGAAATTGCTTCTCATACCTCTGGTGTCATTGCTAAGATTATTGCCAAACATTTCGACCCAGCTTATATTGCAGTCTTAGAAGGAGATGTGGAAGCAAGTCAAAAACTACTTGTAGAAAAGTTCGATCATATCTTTTTTACTGGTGGCACAGCTATCGGCAAAATTATCATGGCAGCAGCAGCCAAATATCTCACACCAGTGACTTTAGAATTGGGTGGTAAAAGTCCTTGTATAGTAGATACTGATATTAATCTTGAACACACTGTTAGACGAATAACTTGGGGCAAATTTATTAATGCTGGGCAAACTTGTATCGCCCCTGACTATCTTTTAGTTAATAAAAAAATCAAAAAAGATTTAATAGATGGGCTGAAAAAGTGCCTAAAAGAATTTTATGGTGATAATCCTATAAGTAGTCCTGATTATGCTAGAATCATCAGTCAAAAACACTTTGATAGATTGGTGAATTTTCTCAAAGATGGTGAAGTTATCATCGGTGGAGAAAATCAATCTTCAGAGCGTTATATCGCTCCCACAGTGATTGATAATGTCTCTTCGGAAGATTCTGTAATGCAGGAAGAGATTTTTGGGCCAATTTTACCAATTATTGAATATACTGACGTTGCCGAAGCGATCGCGTTGATTAACTCTAGACCTAAACCCCTGGCGTTATACTTATTTTCTCAAAACAAAAACTTGCAAAAGCGAGTTTTGCAGGAAACTTCATCTGGTGGGGTCTGCATCAATGACACAGTAATACAGGTTGGTGTCTCGTCTTTACCATTTGGTGGGGTAGGAGATAGCGGCATTGGCAACTATCACGGCAAAGCTAGTTTTGACACTTTTTCCCACAACAAAAGTGTATTGCAAAACTCTTTCTGGCTCGATTTAAAATGGCGATACGCTCCTTATGAAGGCAAATTGCCACTCATAAAGAAACTTTTGGGTTAAAAAAATTAGAAGTTAAGGATAAAAATCCACAACTCCTAATTATGCCAATTTTAGATTTTGAATTTTGGATTAAAGAAGAAATTTAAAATCTAAAATCCAAAAGCGTTGCTGTAACGCTCCTCAGCCCAAGGTTCACCACGGCGATGGTAGCCATTGCGTTCCCAAAAACCAAGTTCTTCACCAGCTAAAAACTCTAAACCATTAATCCACTTAGCACTTTTCCAAGCGTAGAGGTGGGGAACAACTAGCCGCATTGGGCCACCGTGTTCAGATGGAAGGTCTTCACCAAAGACTTTAAAGGCAAAGAAGTTTTCTTCCCGGATGAAATCTTCTACAGAAATATTGGTAGTGTAGCCGCCGTAGCAGTGTTCCATAATGTGGGCTACTTTCGGATCTAGCTCAATCAGATCCATGAAATCTGTAACTTTAATGCCAGTCCATTTGACATCAAGCTTAGACCAGCGCGTTACACAGTGGAAGTCTGCCGTGAATTCGTGTTGAGGTAGCGCCATAAAGTCTGACCAACTAAAAGTGGCAGGTTTTGCCAAACCCCAAACTCGAAACTCCCATTCCTCAATGCTGACTTGAGGAGTTGCGCCGTAAGTTAGTACGGGGAAACCTTTAGCTAAGTGTTGACCAGGAGGAACACGTTCCCCTTCTTCTTTCCCTGGTTTGTGAAAAAATTTTCCTAGCATAGTTGGAGAAAAATAAGTTTTCTCAAGGTGTTTACAAGCTTTTTTGCTGAATTGCCAACACTACCAGATGTTTTACTTTTATATGATTTGATTATTACTCATCAGTGATCGGTAATGGGTAATGGATGTTCCCAATTACTCACTACCAGTTTTTCTCGAGCTAATGAGCTTGTGTAGAGTATCTATGATTCAAAATGCAATCAGGAAAGCTAATAAAAAGCGTTGATCCAGTAGTAAGAAGATTGGTGCTGTTTATGCTTTACCTGACTGGGAAATTATGATTCTTCTTCCTCTTCTTCAGCCGTTGGATACACAAATGTAGAACGTCCAGTCAAAATTGACTTACCCAGAGAGAGGGCTTTCTGAGCTTCGACGACGGCTTTGTGCCTCCATGTAGCTCGACGTTTATCTCGTTTTGATTTGGAAGTTTTCTTCTTAGGAACAGCCATGTCAGCAGATATCGTGATTCTTGACAACCTTCTTATTCTAGGCCATCCACTGACGCGAAGAACAACAGCTAAGTTGAATTGATAGGTTGAGATTGAAGTAGGACACGGAAATAGAGGGGATTGTTTAAGTATTCCACTCTTTACATTTCCGTGTCTAGCTCAATCCTTCATTTTTTGCTTGATATACCATTAGCTGCTGTAGAGCTATTGTCAAAGAAAAGTAGCGATCGCGCAGTTTTGAAGTAAGTAGCCCAGTTTTGGGCATCGGGACGCGATCGCCATTGGGGACGACTCACATCTAATGCCAGAACTGGTGCGATCGCTCCAAAATTTTGTACGGATACAATGATTGAAACATCTGTCACCAAGATATCTTGGTCGAAGCTCCTTTGGGCGGCTGCTCTAGCGGCCGCTTCTGCCCTCCGTAGAACGGTTTCATAGTTTTCTTCCGGCAGGCGGTCAATAGCTAGATCGACTCTAGCGGTGTAAGCTCGCACAACCTGAGGCGCGATTGCTTCCGTCAAAAACCACGCAGGAATAGTGGATATGAGCAAAATTAATAAAGGAACTATCCGGATTCTTCTGGCAATTTGGCTAATAACTGAAAAGGGAGTGATCGATGATGGTAGGTGAGCAGCAATCTTGCTCATGACCTTCTATCTCCTTAGTGATGATCTGTTATTGAAATTAGGTAAAAGGTATTTTCCGACTATCAAACGTAATAAAAATTACATTCTAGCTTAAGATTCGATGAGAATCACCTAGACTATAAGACATAGGTTAGCTTTGTTTTTTGGCAAAGCCAACCGCAATTTTAAGACCAGCAAACAATAACTGACAAAGAGCGGGATGGCAAATTACTGGGCGATCGCGATTGGCATCAATCACTATCAGTTATTTCAACCTTTAAGTTGTGCCCAAGCCGATGCTGAGGCACTAGAGGATTTTTTGGTGACAGAGGCAGGCTTTCTCCCCAAACATTGCCTGCTAATGACGGATACTTCGCCGCCAATTGGAGATCGATCAACTTATCCAACTAAAGAGAATATTCTGCTGCTGCTTGAGGATTTGGCAGCCACAAGTTGGCAACCGGAAGACTATCTGTGGTTATTCTTTAGCGGTTATGGAGTGAATTACAAGGGCAAAGATTACTTAATGCCAGCAGAGGGCAACCCCGAACTCGTGCAAGAGACTGGCATAGAATTGCGATCGCTAATGCAAAGTCTCCAACTTGCTGACTTGAATGTATTGCTACTACTTGATATCAACCGCGCTTTTGGCACTCAAGCTGATGCTCCCGTTGGTGAAGAAACAATAGAACTAGCCCAAGAACTACAACTAGCGACAATTCTTTCTTGTCAACCAGAACAATTTTCCCACGAAAGTAGCGAATTAGGTCACGGATTCTTTACAGCAGCTTTATTAGAAGCTTTGCGTTCTGGTAATGGCAGTAACCTGTCAGATTTAGAAAGTTACCTAAGTCTGCTCATGCCAAAATTATGTCACCACCACTGGCGGCCTGTCCAAAACCCTGCAACTATCATCCCATCAAGGGCACAGATAATCTTGCCAGAATTGGCAATGGAAAGTGACTTTGAAGCAAATCCGGTGATTTATCCTGAAGAATCTTTTGCTGTTGCTCTTGCAGCCCCTCCCCTTGACGATTACCCCAGAACTTCAGCAGAACGGGGCAGATGGGGAGAAGCTACTGTGAACTCCTCCCAGCAGGTGAAGGCTTATAAGGTTGAGAAGCCTAAAGGTCAACCAGTCCAGGAGTCAGCTACTAGCTTAGTTTCCCAGCCAATGGCGGAAACTTCTTTAGGAGCGAATCCCAAGGGAAGATTTATCCCTAATTCCTCCAAAGGTTACGTCTCTCGATTGCCATCAAATCAGCCAAGTCTCCCTTTTTGGAAACAGTTTATCTTGTGGGGTGGAGGCAGCTTGCTAGTAGCAGGTTTAATTGCTGTAGTTTTTCTTCGCAATCAAGAAACTTTTAGAATTAAGCCAATATCAAGCACATCGCCTAATGCTACTGCTAGCGATCGCCAGGTAATTGAGAATTTACCAAGCGATGTCTCCGACGAGCTACGCCTACGCACTTCAGTTGTTAGACTTAACAATCAATCTAGCGCCGAAATCATCTCTACTTCCGAGTCGAAAAAGCGGAATCAAGCAGTATTAGACTTGGCAAAAATGTCGCTCAGACAAACTCAGGCTAGCGATTTGAGTATGGCGATCGCTACAGCCCGGAAAATTAAACCTGGTGAACCACTGTACGAACAAGCTCAGGAAAATATTAAGATTTGGAGCCGAATGATTTTAGATTTAGCAGAGGGTCGTGCTAAACAAAGACAGTATGCTAGCGCTATTGCCGCCGCTCGATTAATTACCAAAGATGAAGCCCCCTACGCCAAAGCACAAGCAGTAATTAACCTGTGGCGGCTAGAGGGTAAGCAGTATGTGAGTAACAAAACTCTTTTAGATGCAGCTAATGCCTTAATTAAGTCTGGACAGGCATCTACCTACAATCGGGCGATCGAAGTTGCCAAGAAAGTACCAGCAGGTCAACCAGGCTTTGATAGTGCCCAAAAGTCGATCAATAAATGGAGTGAGAAAATTTTAGACCTGGCCAAGCGTCGCGCTGCCGAAGGAGATCGCAATGCGGCAATTGCGACTGCTGCGTTAGTGCCAGAGGAAACAGCCGCTTATGAAGATGCTCAGGATGCCATTCAAAAATGGCAAAAGAAATAGTAAAAAAATAATAAATAATGGTTAGGAGTTAGGAATTAGGAGTTATATTATTGATCCCCGACCTCTTACTCCTGACTCCTAACTTTTTCCTCAGCGCTCATATCTCAGTATTAGCAGTACTGCGATACATCTTCGCCACACTCGTCGGCTAGATAGCACAACGCTCGGAAACGTAAACCAACCACTTCTTCATATAAGGGGTTGAGCTTGCACATGGGTGGGATGTGAAACAAGGTTTTCCCAAATACTTTGACATCGCGCTCAAAGGGGCATTGAGATGGGATCAGTTTGCACAAACGGTGAGCTAATTGGCGATCGCTGACTTGAATGTTTTCTACTCGTTGCCGTAAGGGTTGGAGAATATCCCAGTAAGGCTTAGAAGGAGAATGGTTAAGCTGGCTTACTTTATGGTCAGTAGTCTCTGCTTGATTGATTGATACCCAGCTTGCCAGAAAAATCTTTTTCGTGGTATTGTCGAATACCTTCATGGTTAATCCTCTGTGTTATTGAGGTTATTCACCTTTTTGATGAATATATACAGCGTGGCAACGAACTTTCCCGGAAAAATCGCGTTCTGACTGCGATATAATGTAATACCTGATTAGCCACTTAAGTCAGAACCTAATTTATTACTACGTCAAGTTAATCGCAAATTTATGGGGATCGGTAGTGTAATATTACGATCTTGTTCATAACTTGACACAGTTTAAATTTTAATAAAGACATCCATCATTGGATAGGTTTTAGTGTAACATTTACAGAACTTAATATAAGGTGTTTCTAAAAGAATTTTTGCTAAGTATAAACATCAGTAATATCCTAGAAGGCTTTTTCCTCTCCGTGTTCCCACTTTCTCACGTAAGTGAGTCGTGTTCATCGCTGGCTGAATACCGTAGAAGTAGTGATTTTTGATTGAGTAGAATAGATCGCATTTCACAAAGCTTAGGTTGGCAGAACGGTTTGAGAGTGATATAGTCTGAAGCTTTAAAATCAGATGAACTTCTTGATTATGGGTGTTTCTGTACTCTACAGCGCAATCCATCCTGGCAGTACGCTGTACGCACGCCTTCAGTGACAGCAACCTAACAAGTTAGATCGAAGAACTATAGGCAAGCTCTATACCCATGAGAAAAGAAAGCGCAAAGACGTTCAGAAAAATTCTGTGTCTTTGCGCCCATCGAGATTTGAGCGGTGAAAGCCACTGCTCAAACTTCTCTCTGTATGAGATTTTTACCTTAAATTCTCTATGATGCTACCTGAGCAGCAGTCCGAGTCCGCCGTCTTCTGCCATCGGCAACTTTTACAGGTGGCTCATCAGGGATTTGCATCAACAAAGTCACAGATGGCTGACATTGCAATTCTCGACGGATAGAACGTTGCAATTCTCGTTCTAAAGTTCCTTGCAATCCACCCCAGTCTATATCTGCTGCTTCACCTTGCTCAGGAGCAAATTCTGTCCAACGCACAGTGAGGATTTCTTCAATCCGTTGTTTTACCCAGGTTTGTAACAGCGATCGCTCTACAGTTGTAACTACACCCCGAAGGTGAGTTTCTGGTTTCGCCAACAGTTTACCATTCCAATCAATGGCAGCTGCGATCGTGATAATGCCTTCTGAAGCCATGCGTTGGCGTTCTTGCAGCACTTTCGCACTTACCATACCCGAACTAGTAGTATCCACCAATTCGATACCAGATGGCACTTTCCCAGCGACGCGAATAGCATCTTCAGTCAGTTCGACAATATCACCATTCTGAATAATGATCATATTTTCTGAGGGAATGCCCATACTCTGAGCCGTTTCTGCGTGCTTCACTAGCATCCGATGTTCGCCGTGAAATGGCACAAAGAACTTGGGTCGAGTTAAGGCAATCATCAGCTTTTGCTCTTCCTGACAGCCGTGACCGGAGACGTGAATCCCTTTGTCCCGTCCATATACCACTTTTGCACCCTGAATCATTAATTTATCAATGGTGTTGACTACAGCGATCGTATTTCCGGGAATTGGGTTAGCAGAGAATACTACCGTATCTCCTTGGCGGATTTTAATATGGGGATGTTCTTTATTGGCAATGCGAGTCATTGCTGCCATCGACTCACCCTGAGAACCTGTAGTTAAAATTAGTACTTTTTCATCAGGCAGATTTCGGACTGCATGTAATGGTTGCAGCAGATTATCTTCACACTTGATGTAACCTAGATTACGCGCATGAGCAATCAAGTTCAGCATGGAACGCCCTACAATCGTCACTACACGATTTTGCTTCTTGGCGATATCCAAAATCATATTGATGCGATGCACGCTAGAAGCAAAGGTTGTGACAAATAATCGCCCAGTGGCTTGACTAAATACTCTCTCCAGATTTGGATAAACTGAACGTTCTGAAGGTGTAAATCCTGGTATCTCAGCATTAGTGGAATCACTTAGCAGACAAAGAACGCCTTTTTCACCATGTTCTGCTAATCGTTGTAAATCAAACTTTTCACCATCTACTGGGGTATGGTCAATTTTGAAATCCCCTGTGTGAATGACTACACCAAGGGGAGTATGAATGGCAACAGTGAAACTATCAGCGATGGAGTGGGTGTTACGGATATATTCCACTAAAAAGTTTTTGCCAATCCGCACTACATCGCGTGGTAAAACTGTTCTGATTTCTGTGCGATCGCGGACTCCTGCTTCTTCCAATTTACCCTCTAGCATCGCCATTGCTAGCCTAGGCCCATAAATCACGGGGATATCAAACTGCTTAAGATGGAAAGCAATCCCACCGATATGGTCTTCATGACCGTGAGTGACAATCATCCCCTTAATTTTGTGGCGATTTTCCCGTAGATAGGTCGTATCTGGCAAAACAATATTTACTCCATGCATCGCCTCTGTAGGAAAAGCCAATCCTGCATCTAATAGGATGATTTCATCGTCATACTCAAAAAGACAGGTATTTTTTCCAATTTCGTGCAAACCGCCCAAAGGAATAATTTTCAAGGCGGAATTATTAGCTTCGTTTTTAGCCATTTTCTCCTTAGATTGTTACTTGTAGTTAATTAAGTTGATAGTTAACTTTCCTTGTATTTAAGACAACATCATCTGTCTCTTAAGTCAGTCTGAAAGCAATCAAGTTTTAATTGAAATTTTCAATTTTTTATTCAATAAAATCGACTGTACACTTAAGGATTCATAGTATATCTATCAGTCCTAGCACAGGTTTTTAAATTGCAACTTATGTATGAACAATTATGGTCATTGTTTATATCTATCTTTAGAAAGCAGCAGACTACCAACGTTTAACTAGATGGTCGCTAGATTAAACTAAGTTCTTTCAGAACCCCTTCTAACTTTTGACTTACTTCTAAATCAGCTTCACATAGCGGTGGACGAGTTGAACCAACCTCCCAACCTTGGAGTTTCAGCGCTTTTTTCACTGGAATGGGATTTGAAGTGAGAAATAAAGCTTTAAACAACGGGAAGAGTTGGAGATGAATGTCCCTTGCTACTTCAATTTTTCCCGCACTAAAAGCTTGGATCATCTGCTGTAGTTGGTTTCCTACCAGATGAGAAGCCACACTTACCACACCCTTTGCCCCGATCGCTAACAAGGGCAAAGTCATGTAATCATCACCAGAATAGATGTGGAATTCTTTTGGTGTCAAGCGACGAATTTCGCTTGCCTGATCTATGCTACCAGTGGATTCTTTAATCCCGACAATATTGCTAACCTCAGCTAACCGGGCAACTGTTTCTGGCTGAAGGTTTTGTCCGGTACGACCTGGGACATTGTATAACAACAATGGTAAGTCGGGACAGGCTTGTGCTATTGCCTGAAAGTGAGCTTCCAATCCCGCTTGCGGCGGTTTGTTGTAATAAGGAACAACTTGTAAGGAACCATGTACTCCTATCTTAGACGCTTTTTGGGTGGCAGCGATCGCTTCTTTGGTGGAATTTGAACCACAACCTGCGATCACCTTGGCTTTTCCTGCCACGGACTGCAATACCTCGACAAACAACTGGTATTCCTCATCCCAACTCAAGGTAGGGGATTCTCCTGTTGTGCCGCACATCACCAATGTATCTGTACCGTTGTTAGCTAGATGCACTGCCAGTTCTGCCGCTACACCATAATCTACACTACCGTCTGCTTTAAACGGTGTAATCATAGCGGTTAAAACATTACCAAAATCTCCCACCCTGTTTTCACTCCTGATTGCCCATGTTTTTATATCTTGGTGGTTTCCTATTGTAATAACCTATCTGCAAATTGCTTTCAAGTGTCATTTATCATTTGTCCTTTGTCACTTACCAATGACTAATGACTAATAGCTAATGGTTTGAGTAGATTTTTTTCTACCAATAACTCGGCGATTTGTATTGCATTCAATGCTGCGCCTTTGCGGATTTGGTCGCCGCATAACCATAATTCCAAGCCACAAGAATGAGAAATATCCTGACGGATTCTTCCCACTAAAACTTCATCTCTACCTGTTGCTTCAATTGGCATCGGAAAATGATTAGTTTCCCAATCTTCTACCAATTTCACTCCAGGGGAGGAATTTAAAATTTCTCTGGCTTCCTCGGCACTAAAGGTAGTCTCAAATTCTAAATTAATGGCTTCTGAATGGGCGCGGAGTACGGGAACCCGTATACAGGTCGCAGTGATTCTGATTTGCTGCGTGCCAAATATTTTTCGGGTTTCGTTGACCATTTTCATCTCTTCCTCACAATAACCCAAATCATTTAATGGCGAGTTATGCGGGAATAAATTAAATGCCAATGGGTAAGGTAATACCTCAGCAACTGGCGGCTGTCCTTGTAGTATAGCGCTTGTTTGGGTTTTGACTTCTGCGATTGCTCTGGCACCAGCACCACTAGCAGATTGGTAGGTTGAAGCCACAATGCGTTGCACTGGTTTAACTTTATGCAATGGCCATACTGCCACAGTCATCAAAATTGTTGTGCAGTTGGGGTTAGCAATAATGCCTTGGTGATTAGCTGCGGCTTGTGGATTAACCTCTGGTACTATTAGGGGAACTTCTGGGTTCATCCGAAAGGCACTGGAGTTGTCAATTACCACTGCACCCTTTGCCACGGCAACTGCTGCCCAAGTCTTAGATGTGGAACCACCCGCACTAGCTAGTACTATATCAACATTTTCAAAGGCGCGATCGCTCACTGGCTCTACTGGGATATTTTCCCCTTTGAACCGTAGCGATCGCCCGATACTACGCTCTGATGCCAATAACTTCAAGTCAGCAATCGGAAAATTACGGCTTTCTAATAATTCCAGCAACTCTGTGCCAACTGCACCAGTAGCTCCTAAAATAGCTAAACGATAGGATTTCGACAAACTTGCTTCCTCCTTTTAAGATACTTATCTGCAATTCTTTGGAACAATTGACAATTTGTTTATATTTAAATAGCGATCGCAGTCTTGAAATAAATTTTGAATAGATTTAGATTTTCTATAATTTAGTCTATCTTTAATAGATTTAATAAATTTATTTAGTTGGTTATCTAATAAGTTAACTGATGTTGCACTTTACAACAACTGCCATTCAACTTTATTCATTTATCTAAACTATATTATAGTATTGTACAACAAAGCGCTATCTAGCAGAAAAATACATATATCTGCACTTAGACGTTTGACCTGTAAGGTGAATAAACGTCTTGGCTGTAAAGTTGAGTTGCCAGCATGACGAATGTACTATGATGCAAATGGTATAAAATTGGCAACCTATCAAATCGAGCTATGCGGCTAGGCAGCATATTTACTCCTGTACCACAATATAGCTAGACTCAATGCTATAACTTTGAAGTACTAAACTACTGGCTGAAAATCAGAATATCACGGTGTTAGCCCACCGAATAATGAATTCTTGACTTTCCAGTGTTAAATTCAGACTAATTGAAAATTACGGACTGGGGAATAGGGATAAAAATCTTCCCAATCCGCAATGATTCAGCACTTATTACAAATACTAGGCAAGAAACCCCAGACGTTCTTAGCCCTGGGAGTGTCAATAATTGTTATGACGGTAAATTGTCAAGTCCTTGGCCATTGGCAGTAAACTGGATCTCTGTGCCAGGACACACCATCCATCCTTGGATGTCATGAAGCCTTGTGACAACCTCCCCTCCTCCCTAAGAGACATCAAGCCATAAACGCGAAAAATTATTGCGTCTTGTGTGTACTCGGAGATTAAAATACCAGAAAACTAGAGACGAAGCATGAAAGTTACCCAGGAAAAACTTCCCGCCAGCCAAATTGGCCTGGAAATAGAGATTACGCCGGAAATTACCAAGCAAACTTACGAACAGGTCATTAAAAACTTAGCGAGTACTGCCAATATTCCTGGGTTTCGTAGAGGCAAGGTACCTCGGCCGATATTACTACAAAGGCTGGGTACAACTCGTATCAAGGCAGCAGCCTTGGAAGAACTAATTCAAGACGGTATTGAGCAAGCAGTTAAACAAGAAGCTATCCCGGCAATAGGTCAGCCCCAATTGCGCTCCTCCTTTGAGGATTTGATTAATAATTATGAACCTGGAAAACCCCTGACGATTTTGGCCGCTGTCGATGTAGAACCAGAAGTAAATCTAGTGCAGTACACCGATTTGCTTTTCCAAGCTGAAGAAGTCAAGTACGATCCAGAACAAGTGGATAGTAGCCTCGAGAAGGAACGTCAAGAATTAGCGACATTAATTCCTGTGGAAGGACGTTCAGCGCAAATCGGTGATATTGCGGTAGTCGATTTTAAAGGCTCATTCGCCAAAGCCGAGGGCGAAGACGAAACAGCTGAACTAGAACCTATTCCGGGAGCCGAAGCAACTGATTTTCAAGTTGAGTTACAGGAAGATAAGTTTATTCCAGGCTTTATTTCGGGAATAGTCGGGATGAATCCTGAAGAAACTAGAGAAATTGCGGCGCAGTTCCCAGATCCATATGCTAATGAAGATTTAGCTGGAAAAGCGGCAACTTTCATAGTGACGCTCAAAGAACTGAAGGAAAAGGAACTACCAGAAATAAATGACGATTTCGCCCAGGAAATCAGCGATTTTGAAACTTTAGAGGAGTTACGCGCTTCTTTGGTAGAGCGATATCAAAAAGAGGCGGATGACAAAACAAAAACAAATAAGCAGGAAGCGTTGTTAACGGAACTGCTCAAGCACGTAGAAGTTGACTTACCACTAACCTTGGTTGAGCAAGAAGTGGATGCAATGCTAACGCAAACAGCAATGCGCCTGTCTCAGCAGGGATTAGATGTGAGGAAGTTGTTTACTCAAGATATTATTCCTCAATTGCGGGAGCGATCGCGTACTGAAGCCATCGAACGCATTAAACGTTCCTTGTCCTTGCGGGAAGTTGGTAAACGCGAATCTATTGAGGTAACACCAGAAGAAATCGGAGTCAGAGTCAAAGAACTTTTGGAACAATACCCAGAGGAAAAAGAGGTTGATGAAGATAGATTACGCTCAATTGTGGAAAACGAACTATTAACCGAAAAAACCATCGATTGGCTCTTAGAACATTCCTCAGTTGAACTTGTACCCGAAGGCTCCTTGAGTCCCGCAGAGGAAACGGAAGCCGCAGAATCAGATGCTGATGCTGATGTATCTCAGACAGAGCAAGAAAACAGCGAACCTTCTACAACAGAAGTCACAGAAGGATAATAAAAAATCCCAAAGCCATAAGTTCACCAGTCCTGAGTTAAAGTACTGGTGAAATGGGTAAGGTAAGGGAACAGGGACAAAAATAACCAATCCCCAATACCCACTGGGATAAAGTCAAAATAATTTAAAGAATTAATGAATTTTTGGCAAATTGTGACACATGTTATGGACTGAGCTTGATACTGTGTTACACGAGAGGAAGTTATATGAGGCATAATGGTTAACACGTAGCTATAAAAATTCCATTCGTCGAAAAGGCAGCATTTGCTGCTGAAACATTTGTCCTAAATTATCGTCACAGAAAGCCTGTATGTTTGTATCGCAGTCGGGAAACTACCCCATCAGCAACCAAAGTCGAATAAACATTAACTCCCAGTTGAACAGCCCTAGCAACATCGTGCCGATGGTGGTAGAACAGTCCGGCATGGGAGAAAGGGCTTTCGACATCTACTCCCGCCTGCTGCGAGAGCGGATTATCTTTTTGGGAACGCCAATAGACGATGCCGTAGCCAACTCAATTGTGGCTCAATTGTTATTCCTAGATTCCGAAGACTCAGAGAAAGACATTCAAATGTATGTTAATTCTCCTGGCGGCTCGGTCTACGCAGGTATGGCAATCTATGATACAATACAGCAAATTCGCCCTGATGTTGTTACCATCTGTTTTGGATTAGCCGCGAGTATGGGGGCATTTTTGTTAACAGCAGGGGCTGCCGGTAAGCGAATGTCTCTGCCTGACTCCCGGATTATGATTCACCAACCACTTGGTGGCGCTCAAGGTCAAGCTATTGACATTGAAATTCAAGCCAGAGAAATTCTTTACGTTAAGGCTAAGTTGAATCAGTTAATGTCTCATCATACTGGTCAACCCTTAGAAAGAATTGAAGCAGATACTGAGCGCGACTTTTTCATGTCGGCAGAAGAGGCGAAAAACTACGGTTTGATTGATCAGGTCATTTCCAGGCAAAATCTTCCCACAGCAGGGGAAAACGTCACCATTCTGAAATAAGAGGCTGGTATGTCTAAGTACGACTCCCATTTAAAATGTTCGTTTTGCGGCAAGTCTCAGGAGCAGGTGCGTAAGTTAATCGCAGGGCCGGGAGTCTACATCTGCGATGAGTGCGTTGACTTGTGTAATGAAATACTAGACGAAGAGTTACTCGATACCAATGGTGCAGCAGCACAACCGACACCAAGAGCAGAACCACCTCAAAAACGGCGTACTCAATCTTCTAGTATTTCGTTTAATCAAATACCCAAGCCAAGAGAGATTAAAAAGTATCTAGACGAACACGTTATTGGTCAAGACGAAGCCAAGAAAGTCCTGTCGGTAGCCGTTTACAATCACTACAAGCGGTTGGCAGTCATTCAGTCCAAAGCCACTGGCAAAGCAGCGGCAGATGATGCTGTAGAACTGCAAAAGTCCAATATTTTGTTAATCGGTCCGACTGGTTGCGGCAAAACTCTTTTAGCGCAAACCCTAGCGAAAATCCTAGATGTCCCCTTTGCCGTTGCTGATGCTACGACACTGACGGAAGCGGGGTATGTGGGAGAAGATGTAGAAAATATCTTGCTGCGACTGTTGCAAGTGGCAGATTTGGATATAGAGGAAGCGCAGCGAGGAATTATCTACATTGATGAAATTGACAAAATTGCTCGCAAGAGTGAGAACCCGTCAATTACCCGCGATGTTTCTGGCGAAGGCGTGCAGCAAGCCTTGCTGAAAATGTTAGAGGGAACGATCGCCAATGTACCACCCCAAGGTGGGCGCAAGCATCCCTATCAAGACTGTATCCAAATTGATACAAGTAATATTTTGTTCGTCTGTGGTGGTGCTTTCGTAGGCTTAGAAAAGGTTGTGGATCAGAGAGTTGGCAAAAAAGCAATAGGCTTTGTGCAACCTGGAGAAGGCCAAACGAAAGAAAAGCGGGCAGCAGATACTCTCCGCCATTTAGCACCGGACGATCTAGTAAAATTTGGCATGATTCCAGAATTTATTGGGCGGGTGCCAATGGTAGCAGTAGTAGATCCGCTAGATGAAGAAGCGCTAATGGCGATTCTCACCCAGCCACGCAGCGCCTTAGTGAAGCAGTACCAAAAACTGCTGAAGATGGATAATGTCCAGTTAGATTTTAAACCAGATGCTTTACGAGCGATCGCTCAAGAAGCCTACCGTCGTAAAACTGGTGCTAGAGCGCTGCGGGGCATTGTCGAAGAACTTATGCTGGATGTAATGTACGAGTTACCATCCCGTAAGGATGTGACACGTTGTACAGTAACACGGGAGATGGTCGAGAAGCGATCGACTGCCGAACTGATAATACATCCATCTTCACTACCGAAACCAGAATCAGCATAAATCAGTGCTGAGTGTTGAATGTTGAGTGAAGTTAGGAGTGAAGAGTGTAAAATGAGTAATTAACTCAAAACTCGAAATTAAAACTCCTAACTCCTAACTCTCAAAAATGCCTTATATTAAAATTCGTGGCGTTGACCATTACTACGAATGGGTGAAAAAACCATCTGGTTCTTTGGTAAAACCAGTGATGGTTTTCATGCATGGTTGGGCTGGTTCGGCTAGGTATTGGCAAAATACTGCTAATGCTTTATCAGAGCAATTTGATTGTTTACTGTACGATTTGCGTGGATTTGGCCGTTCTCGTGGGAAACCAACCATAGCCCAAGCCAGTGAAGCTGTTGCCGAATCTGAGTCCTCGCAGGAAGAATCAGAGGCAATCAGAGAGTTGACTTATGAATTAGAAGAATACGCTGATGATTTGGCAGCTTTGTTAGACGGTCTGCATCTTCAGCGTGTTTATATCAATGCTCACTCGATGGGCGCGTCTATTGCTACTTTATTTTTTAACCGCTACCCCCAACGAGTGGAACGAGGAATTTTAACCTGTAGCGGCATTTTTGAGTACGACGAAAAATCTTTTAGTGCCTTTCATAAATTCGGTGGCTATGTGGTGAAATTCCGGCCCAAGTGGTTAAGCAAAATTCCATTTGTCGACCGGATGTTTATGGCGAGATTTTTATATAGTTCGATACCACATTCTGAGCGTCAAGCTTTTTTACAAGATTTTCTCGAAGCAGATTACGATGCAGCTTTGGGTACAATTTTTACTTCCGTTAGTAAGGCTCAATCTGAAGTGATGCCGCTTGAGTTTGCCAAGCTGACAGTGCCGACTCTGCTCGTGGCGGGAGAGTATGACAAAATTATTCCGGCCGAGATGGGGCGTAAAGCAGCTGCACTGAATGACAAAGTTAAATTTGTGATGATTCCTAACACAGCACATTTCCCGATGTTGGAAGATGCTCCAACTTATATGCAAGTGGTGCAAGAGTTTTTGCAAATTAATATCCCACAACCGCAAGCCAAATAGCTGATAGTGGTTTTTAGACAGTTAAGTGTACCTGTGTGATACCTTGACGCATTTTATATTGTCGCTTTAACCAAGACTTTTTAATTATTTTACGGAGCAAGGGAGCGAGTTGACTCAACAGCGATCGCAACAGTGCATTTTTTCGCAGTAGTTCGCCTTGTTTAGCTTCCTCTAACTGGAGTTGCAGGGCGCGGATAATTTCTGGCTCACGTTCTGCTTGGATGTGCGATAGTGCCATATCAATGTCCTGGTGTTCGGCTTCTTTGTGCAACAACGGCACAAGATGATTAGCAGCGACAATCACATCACGCAATGCTAAATTAATTCCTTGAGCGCGGACAGGAGACATTGGGTGTGCCGCGTCACCCAGAAGCAATACCCCTGGTGCGTGCCATTGGGGACAATAACCTGCGCCTACAATCACAATCTGCACTACCTTAGCCCTCCCGTATTGGTTGTTCTCAAAGGTGTTCTGCACTAGTTCCAGAATAACGAACCACAGAGGCGCAGAGAACACAGAGAAATGAGAGTTTGAGAGTATTTTACGTAAGTCGTAATTAACTCAAACCTAGTTCTCGTTTTAGCAAGTT
Source organism: Nostoc punctiforme PCC 73102 (assembly GCF_000020025.1). Lineage (GTDB taxonomy): Bacteria > Cyanobacteriota > Cyanobacteriia > Cyanobacteriales > Nostocaceae > Nostoc > Nostoc punctiforme. The sequence goes on from NC_010628.1 coordinate 998,342, forward strand.
AATCGAGTTAGTGCCGATATAATTTTCAACCTTAATCAGCTTCGGTGGACGAATAATATCTTCATCAGATGCTTGTACGGCTGCTTGCACTGCCCCAAAACTGGCTTGATCGCTGATGATTACCTCAGCCCGTTTAACCATTGCCTGAAGTTTATAAGCATCTTTTGGTTGTGCAGTCATCACTAATAGTTCATCTCCCCGCAGACCGTGGAGGATGACTTCTGCTGCTCGTGCAATCCCGGAACTGAGGCTAACTATGCCTACACAGTTTTCTTTTGGTAGGGTTTTCAAGAGGCTGAGTTCTTTGCTGTAGTCGTAGATATCCAGAGGAATTACCCGTGCAGCTTTAGGAGCTGCGATCGCTTCCACATTACTAATAAAATACCGACTTGTGACTACTGTCGCAGAGGTAGTTTTATCTAACACTGCTGTTAATTCTTCCATTGCTACTAACTGCACTGGGATTTTTAGCGATCGCTCCAATTCATAGACCATCAACTCACCAGCACCCATGTCATAGGATGGAACTGCAACTAGTACCCGCGCACTACAACGCAAGCGCCAGTCGATTTCTGCTAAAAATAGCTCTCTGGCTTGATTGAGCGAACATCCTTGAGAGAGCAGATCGTCAAGTGCTTGCTGGACAACTTGATATGCATCAGGGTTTTGTTTGAGAATTGGTGATTGCAGCCTACTACCGCCCTCATGACCTTGGGCACGAACATAAATACCCGAACCAGCCATACTTTCAACAAATCCGTCTTCCTCCAGTTGACGGTAAACTTTGCTAATGGTATTACGGTGTAATCCCGTTTGCATTGCCAGCGCCCGTGTGCTTGGCAATTTGTAAGCAGGGGGATATTGCCGCGAAGCGATCGCAAAGCGGATTTGATTAAACAGCTGGGTTGATGCGGGAATTTCGCTGTCTGGCTGAATACGGAATTGAATCACCACCAAACCTCCTGAATACTAAGTGCTGAGTGATAAGTGCTGAGTTTTTGGTATTAAATATTTACTTTTATACATAGCACTCCTTTAGTGACCAGCTGTATTTGCTACATATCAAAATATTTGATTTACAAATAAAATTTTTCTGGTAGAAATTTTTAATGCGCTCACTATGGTATTTGGTAATTCTATTGGAAATAACCTCGGGATACTGGCATAGTTATATCAAACAAACACACCGTTAATCACATAACACGGGTAAAAATTATTATGGCAGAGCAAGCAATAATTACCACAACGGTTAATCTTTTGCAAGATAATATTCAAGTGTCAGCATATCTGGCAGAACCAAAAGAACCTGGATCTTACCCAGGAATCGTGGTCTTACAAGAGATTTTTGGTGTCAACGTTCACATTCGGGATGTTACAGAACGGATTGCCAAACTTGGGTATGTAGCGATCGCACCTGCACTTTTTCAACGCACTGCTCCTGGCTTTGAAACCGGATACACACCCGAAGATATTGAAACGGGCAGAGGCTATGCCATGCAAACTCAAGCCTCAGAGTTATTGAGCGATATTCAATTAGCAATTGACTACCTCAAAAATCTGCCCCAAGTAAAAAAAGATAGTTTTGGCTGTATTGGCTTTTGCTTTGGCGGTCATGTCGCATATCTTGCAGCCACTTTACCAGATATTAAAGCTACGGCTTCCTTCTACGGTGCTGGAATTACCACCCGCACGCCAGGAGGTGGTCCTCCCACTGTTACCCGCACCAGAGAGATTCCAGGCACTCTCTATGCCTTCTTTGGTAAAGAAGATGCTAGCATCCCACCCGAACAAGTAGATGAGATTGAAGCAGAGTTAGAAAAATATAAAATTCCTCATCGTGTGTTTCGCTACGATGGAGCTGATCACGGATTTTTCTGTGACCTTCGTGCCAGTTATAATCCTAAAGCTGCTGCTGATGCTTGGGAGCAAGCCAAACAACTCTTTAGTCAACTGAACTAGTCATTAGTCATTAGTCATTAGTGAATAATAAAGGACAACTGACGAATGACAAATGACAAGTGACTAATGACAATCTAAACCCAGTTGCACCATCTCAAATAACAATTAATCTTCAAAAGTCATGAATTCCGAATCGAAACTTTCTCAAACAGCCAATTCGTCATTTACGATGGACGATTTTGCCAAAGCGCTAGAAAAACACGACTACCAGTTTCAAAAGGGACAGGTTGTACATGGCAAAGTGTTCCAACTTGACCATGATGGAGCTTATGTCGATATTGGTGGCAAGTCGTCAGCTTTTCTACCGCGCGATGAGGCTTCTTTGAGAGCAGTTACCGATTTATCGGAAGTGCTGCCATTGCAAGAGGAAATGCAGTTTTTGATTATCCGAGATCAGGATGCAGAAGGTCAAGTCACCCTTTCTCGCAAGCAGTTGGAAATTCAGCACATCTGGGAACGACTGGCTGAAATGCAGGAAAATGCTCAGACTGTGCAAGTACGGGTTATGGGTGTGAATAAAGGTGGTGTCACCGTCGATATTCTCTCTTTGCGGGGGTTTATTCCGCGATCGCACTTGGCAGAGCGTGATAACTTAGACGCACTCAAAGGTCAAAATCTGACTGTGGGCTTTTTGGAAATTAATAAAAATACCAACAAACTCATCCTTTCTCAGCGATTAGCAACTCGTTCTAGCAACTTCAGCTTATTAGAACTAGGTCAACTGGTGGAAGGTAAAGTTACTGGCATCAAACCTTTTGGTGTGTTTGTCGATTTAAATGGTATGGGGGCTTTGCTTCATATCAAGCAGGTAAGCCAAAAATTCATTGACTCATTAGAAAAGGTATTTAAAGTTGGTCAGCCAATTAAAGCTGTAATTATTGACTTGGATGAAGGTAAAGGGCGGGTTGCTCTTTCTACCAGAGTTCTAGAAAACTTCCCTGGTGAAGTGCTAGAGAATATGGATGAGGTGATGGCTTCGGCTGAGGCGCGTGCTAATAGAGCTAATAACAAAGCTGCTGAATAGTTTTGAAGTGAGCTGCTTGCACAAAGCGTTTAAATCCCCATGTGAAACAATTTTGAATTGTTAATACTCCCCCCTGTATCTACAAAGATATGGGGGATTGTAATTGGGAAAACTTTTTTCAGACTCCTTTCTGGTAGTCTATAAAGCTAGTTTTAAGGGTTTGTAGTAAGCACTTTAGTGCTTAAATTGCTATCAACCGCCAGTGCCAGATATCGTATCTCTGGAATGTTTATTAATTCGTAGAAAACAAACCTATTATAAATATTTATAAAAGTCTGAAGTGCTTAAATGTTGCAGTTCACAAGTCTCGACGCGAGAAAAGAGAATACCTCCTCCCCAAGCCCCTCTTTGAATTCCAAACAATCTGGGAGGTGTCCCTCAAATGCTGAAGTGTTAAAAGCTACATCTTCATTATCAATCCAGTATCCTTTAACTCTCCATCCTACACGATCGCCAAATTTTTCCCAGACTTCTTTATAATATTCACCGTCAGCCTTCCCACCAACACTTAGATAAATGTTTTTCTGAACGCTAAAGCCAAAGCGCCCATCACTATATTTTACCCAAAGTTGGTCAATAGTACGTAAGTCAGTACAGGGAAAATTATTGATGGATTCGATATCAAACCAGCCTTCCTCTTCCCTACTAGATGCCTTGAGCATGACAGCTAAAGTTTCCTCATCCGCTTCTTTCCACTTGCCTGCTGCTAGCAAATCTCGCAATCGCGTGTAGTTTACTCCCTTCTCAGAACTGAGGTCATCGACTTGAATTACTGGCTGTAGTTTTAGTTTTCGCTCTGGTCGTTTTCCAGTAATACCCCAAATTAACTGCCCCATAGCTTCAGTGTCTGTCCGAAAGTCAACCCATGTATTACCCCTAAGAAAAACTGGGAGTTTAGGCTGCTGTGGTGTATTCCCAAGCAAAACGGGAATCACGGGACAGTTTCTCTCTACAAATTCGTTTAAAAAAGCTCTCATCTCTTGACTTTGCCAGGGGCCAAGTCCACTGCTACCTACAAAAACTGCTGCTGATTTAATATTTTCTATTTGTTCTTCTAGTAAAGACTGCCATGCTAAACCAGGACGAAGTTCCCATTTATCTAGCCAAGGTTTAATTCCTTGTCTTGTTAATTCATGAGCAATTTCTATAACTTCAGGTTTGTCTTTGCTATTGTGGCAAAGGAAGATATCAAACTGATCTTCGTCACTCATCTATAAGTCTCCTTACACCTACTTCTCTATATCGACAATAATTGCCAACGCATTATACTTACTGCTTTAAATCCTTCTTCAACGATTCCAACTTCAGCATATAGAATGCCTTAAATTCTAGGTAAGAAGCAACTAAACCTGGGATATTAGTACTAATTTAAATCCTAACGAAGCTGATTCACGTTTATACAAACAAAGTCCGCCTCTTCGGACTAATGAAAAATATAGTGCTTCTCGTTTCTATGCAATACAGTCTAACCTCTCTCCTTTTAGGAGCTACGGTGTACACAAAAGTCCTATTACCCCCCTCAATCCCCCCTTTATAAGGGGGGAAGCCGGAAATCTAGTTCCCTCCCCTTTCCAAGGGGAGGGTTAGGGTGGGGTAAAACCTTGGTCAATAAGCTATTCCAGACTTGTGTGTACACCGTAGCCTTTTAGGAGAGAGGCTTTGAGTTTTACTCCCCTTCCCTTGCAGAGAAGGGGTTGGGGGTTAGGTCTGTATTGAACTTAAGTTAGTAGTTAATGCATCACAAAAATGAATTAAGTCGAATTTAATAAGCAAAGTGGCATTTGACTTACTCAAAAGCTCCTTTTACTTATTCAAAAGCTCTGTTTGCTTTCTCATTTCGGTATTTTCAGCAAGCAAAAGCTCTTTTTACTTACTAAAAAGCTCTGTTTGCTTTCTCATTTCAGTATTTTGAGCAAGCAAAAGCTCCTTTTACTTACTCAAAAGCTGTATTTGCCTTCTCATTTTGGTGTTCTCCGCAAGTAATCAAGCATATTGAGAAAGCAATATGGCAGAAAAATGAGCTATCCTGACCGATATCAGCAAGAAACTCTGCTGAACTTGCACAAGGCTAAGATGTCACTTGAACAAGCTATCGACTTTTTGAGCCAATAAAACTGATTTTATTACCCCATCCCCTGCATCTACAAAAATGTCGGGGATAATTTTTTGAGATTAAGATAAATAAGGTGTGACCAATTGGCTTAGTTGGCGTGAGGATATCTTGACCATATATCGGGCATTTTGACAACTATAAACGCTGCAACTATTCAATTTAGGTATTTATATGTTTCTAGTAACTGGAGCAACGGGAGGAATTGGTCGCAGAGTTGTGCGACTGCTACGGCAACGAGAACAGTCTGTGCGGGCATTTGTCCGCCTTACCTCGCGCTACAGCGAGTTAGAACACCGGGGTGCAGAAATCTTTATCGGTGATTTACTGCGGGAAAAAGATATTCAAAAAGCTAGTCAAGGTGTGAAGTATATTATCAGCGCTCACGGTTCTGATAGCGATGCTTTATCTTTAGACTACCGCGCCAATATTGAACTGATTGACCAAGCAAAAGCCAATGGTGTAGAGCATTTTGTCTTTATTTCGGTATTGGGAGCCGATCGCGGATATGAAGATGCTCCTGTGTTCAAAGCTAAACGAGCAGTAGAGCAATATTTGGCAGCTAGTGGCTTAAATTACACAATTTTACGCCCATCTGGATTAGCATCTAACTTGCTGCCACTGGTAGAACGATTTCGGGAAACGGGATTGTATCTGCTGATTGGCGATCGCAAAAACCGTACCTCGATTGTCAGCACCGATGATTTGGCAAGGATAATAGTTGATTCTGTGACAGTTGCAGGCGCTCGTAACCAGATTTTACCAGTGGGAGGCCCGGAGATTTTATTACGAGAAGATATTCCCCGGATTTTTGGTCGGATTTTCGCCAAAGAGCCAGTAATAATTAATTCACCACTATTTTTTATTGATGGATTACAAGGTGCATTGGGTTTATTTAATCCCCAAGTCCAAAAAGCTTTGGGAACTTATCGCACATTGCTAGCAAATGAATTTTTCTGTACAAAAGATGAAATTGCCAATTTAGAAGCGATTTTTAACTTCCAATTGGAGACATTAGAAAATTTTTTGCGGCGTTATCTAGCAGTTTGAATTAAACACAATTCATTAGTCATTGGTCATTGGTGAATCACCAAAAACAAATGACAAAGGACAAATGACTAATGACAAATAAAAAAGGATAAAAATATATGGTAAATGCTGCTCAAGCACGTCAGACAAAAGAGCGATTCGCCCAACCAGAAGAACAACTCACTTATGAATTGGGGAAGGCGGTACAGGAATTGCCACCCCTGTACACGAGGTTATTAGCCGGAACAATGAGCGTCATCGTATTTGGAGCGATCGCTTGGGCGTACTTCTCGCAAATAGATGAAGTAGCAACAGCACCAGGGGAATTAATTGCTTCCACACAGGTTAGACCAGTGACATCCTTGGGTGGGGGGTCAATTGTCGGTGTGAAAGTGCAAGAAGGCGATCGCGTCACCAAAGGTCAAATTCTGATTCAAAAAGACCCTGACTTGCAAATAACTGATGTTTCCCGCCTAGCCAAATCAACTAGATTGATTCAAGACGATTTGCAACGTTTGGATGCAGAACGTCTTGGAGGAAAAACCACTGGGACGAAACTACAAGATGAACTTTTAACTTCCCGCCTGCAAGACTACCAAGCGCGTCAAGCAGGAGCAGAAGCAGAAGCAAATCGCCAAATAGCACTCATCAATCAAGCCAAAGTCCGCTTGACTCGATTGCAAGACAACTTAGCTAATGCCAAAAGCAGCTTTGCTAATGCCAAAACCAACCTTGCCAACGCAGATAGCATCCGAATTAAAATTGAAAGTAATTTGGCACTTGCACAAGAAAGAGAAAAAAGCTTACGCACCCTAATTACTCCTGGTGCTGTACCTCGTGTCGATTACTTGGATGCTCAAGAAAGATTGACTCGTGCAAAGACAGAAATTACCAGATCGCAAGATGAAGTGACTAATGCCCAAAATAGAATAACAGAGGCTCAAGATAAAGTCACATCATTAGAAAAAGATATTGCTGCCCAAGCCCAAGAAATTCACCAAGCAGAACAAGCTTACAAAGCTGCTCGTAGTCAGGCCCAGCGCATCGCATCAGAACGCCAAAGTGAAATTTTAACTCAGTTCAACAAGCGTAAAGAAGAACTGACAACTGTTCAAGGTCAATTAGAGCAGGCGAGAAAGCAGCAAGCTTTAGAAACGATTGAGGCTCCCGTTGCCGGTACAATTTACAGAGTCAAAGCCACCAAAGGGCCAGTCCAATCTGGTGAAGAATTGCTGTCAATTTTGCCAGAAGGGGAAGAAATGCTCTTAGAGGTGAAAGTCCTCAACCGCGATATTGGGTTTATTCGTCAAGGAATGAAGGCAAAAGTGAAAATGGCGACTTTCCCCTTCCAAGAATTTGGCGTTGTGGATGGCGAAGTCATGCAAGTCAGTCCGAATGCAATTATTGATAAAGAATTGGGCTTAGTTTTTCCTACAAGAATTAAGCTAAATAAACATTCTGTTAATGTACGTGGTCAAGAGGTAGAATTTACACCAGGTATGTCTGCTACAGGTGAAATTGTCACTCGTAAAAAGTCAATTTTGACATTTATTACTGAGCCTGTAACGCGGCGGTTCAATGAGGCATTTTCTGTTAGATAGGTTTGTAGCCTCTCTTGTTCTTATAACTATTTCAAAAGTGATGCCTACGCATCCCACAAACCACACCTAAAACGTAAGGGTTTAGCATTGCTAAACCCCTAAATTCATTCACAGCAGACAAGTGGGTTGGTTGATTTTTCTAACCGACTAGTATTTAAATCAACTACAAATCGCTATAATTTTTAAGCGATACCTAAGAATTTTTTATACTGATCCATTTGTTTTTGCATTCCCTCTAGTAGTTTCCAAAAATCAACATTATTCTCATCTTTATTATCATCGTTGCTATCTATATTGATACTGCTCAAAATTTTCTCATAATTTTGAAATTGTGACCATAATTCTGAATTGCTTAATCCATTATTACCTTCGGCTGGTGTGAGATATTTTGCTGTTTCTGTAATAGTCTGACCAATTAGAGAACCGACATCGGAATTATTCAAACTAGCAATAGTCTCTGGTGTGAGATATTTTGCTGTTTCTGTAAGAGTCTGACCAATTAGAGAACCGACATCGGAATTATTCAAACTAGCAATAGTCTCTGGTGTGAGATATTTTGCTGTTTCTGTAATAGTCTGACCAATTAGAGAACCGACATCGGAATTATTCAAACTAGCAATAGTCTCTGGTGTGAGATATTTTGCTGTTTCTGTAATAGTCTGACCAATTAGAGAACTGACATCGGAATTATTCAAACTAGCAATAGTCTCTGGTGTGAGATATTTTGCTGTTTCTGTAATAGTCTGACCAATTAGAGAACCGACATCGGAATTATTCAAACTAGAAATTTTCTGTGATGTCAAATAATTTGCAGTTTGTGCGTCGATATGTAGCAGGTTGTCGCCAGACATCACTTGCTTTGCCAGAGAACTGACATTAGAAATATTGAAACTAGAGGTTATACTTTGTGAACTATCTGCTGCTGTGTCTGCGTAGCCCGTCGTAGACATCACTTGCTTTGCCAAAGAACTAACATTAGAAATATTTAAACTAGAGTTTGTACTTTGTGTACTATTTTCTGATGTTTCTGCCACAATCTGACGTACTTGGGCATCAGTCAGGCTGGGGTTAGCACTAAGCATCAGGGCAACTACACCAGCAACATGGGGAGTAGCCATAGATGTGCCGCTATAAGTGGCATACTGATTATTCGGAACTGATGAATAAACCTTGACTCCTGGGGCTGTGACATAAGAGATTTGATTTGTTCCAGAGCGGTTAGAGAAATCCGCCATATTATTATTTTTGTCTACTGCCCCAACAGCAATTCCCGCCTTGGATGCATAGCGGGCGGGATAGTCTGGTGATGATTCACCATCATTACCTGCTGCCATGACGACAATCACTCCTTTGCTACTGGCATAGTTAATGGCTGACTCCAAAGTCCGATTGGAAGATGTGCCTCCTAAACTGAGGTTAATCACATTAGCTCCATTATCCACAGCGTAGCGAATACCTTTAGCTATAGAACTATAGGAACCAGAGCCAGACTCATTTAAAACTTTGACAGGCATAATCTTGGCATCATAAGCAATACCAGTGACACCGTAGTTATTATTTTCTCCTGCGATCGTGCCAGAAACATGAGTACCGTGACCATTGTTATCTAGTGTGTTGTTGTTTTTATCCGCAAAATTCCACCCGTAATTATCATCAATATAGCCATTGCCATCATCATCTATACCGTTACCCGCAATTTCCTTGGTATTTGTCCAGATATTATTTTTTAAATCCTCGTGGTTATAGTCAACCCCAGTATCTACAACAGCGACAACAACGCCTTTACCTGTGTATCCTTGTGCCCAAACTTCTGGTGCTTTAACAAGGTCTGCTCCCCAATTATTACCACCAAGATCAGGAACATCAGCAAAGGTATTCTGATTAGTAGCTTTAGCCACTGCTGCTGCTGCATTAATTAAACCATAGCCATTGGTGGAGTTATAACTTTGCGTGGTAAAAGCATTAGTCGTAGCGTTACTGTTATTTTCGTAGTCACTATTATTTAGTAACTGCACATCAGAATCGGCTGAGTTGTAGCTACTACGTATGCTATTGAGGCTGGAGTCATTCTTAGTATTAAATGTATCTAATGAAGAGATTGAAGTAGAATTTAAGCTTTTATTAGTAGAAAACAAAGTGTTATTAGTATTATCATTGAGCATAATTTTTTTCTCAAAGTTAGAAATGTTTTTTAACAGCTAGAATCGTTAAAACTTTTACTAAACAAAAGTTTTAATGAGTAAATAAGCCGTATTGTTAATAAGTACTATGAAATTTAATAATAAAATGCTAATTTTATTACCAAAAAAGTATGATGATAATCATGCTTTTTGCGAACAGCTATTTAGAATACGCTTAATTGGGGTAAATATAGCGAAGCTGTCACCAGGGGCAAGATAGGCTGAAAGTACTGCGGTGGATGACTTTCAGACTATAAGATTAAGAGACATACGAACAAAGCGTATTTTTAGACACATTTACCCCGTCTCAATTGGCAACCTGACATTAAGATCCAAACGAAAAGTACCATAGGGATTAACGTGACCCCAAATTAAAGGCGAAAGCGCCCGCAAATCCTCCAACTTCATCAACTTCATCCATTGTGGTTGGGACAAAACCTCCTGAATCATCAACGTATTTATATATACCAAAGATATCTGGAGTAAATGCAGAGATAACACAGCTAATTCTTGGTCAGACAAACGATTAGTAGCAATCTCCCCACCCTTGCCGTAAAAAATAAAACTGTTAGCACTATTCCAGTTCTCCACCACGTTGAGTCCAGCATTTATCTCTTGTCGCAGTTCAACCGAATGCAGGTATTTACATAAAAATATAGTTTTTACAGCCTTGCCCAATTCCGCCAAGGCTTGATAAGTAGGGTGTAATAAATTACCCCTAGTAAAACGCTTTAAGATGGCTTCAGTTTCTGCCATACCCAAACGCAAAGCAGTAGCATACTTCACCATTTGGTCGTATTGTTGGCGAATTAAATCCCAATTAATAGCGCGAGTTAAAATAGGTTGCAAGTTTGGATAAGCATCATTATTTCCAGTTGAAGGACGGTATAATTTCTGAACATTGATACGTTTAAGACGCGGCATTAACTGAAAACCCAGTAAATGACAGAAAGCAAAAGCCACTTCATTTTGACCGTGACTATCCACATAATTTGTCTCCACTTTCATCTCAGTACAGTGGCGTAATAATCCTTCAATCATGGCTGCCACTTCAGAAGAAGAACAAGTTTTTAACTGTGAATAAATACAAACAGAATTCTTCTCAACGTGCCAATAAATCATCACACCTCTTCCACCATAACGGATGTGCCACTCAGTCATTAAGTTTTGATCCCAAGCACCAAACTTTTTCGAGTCAGAAGCACAGGCGGTTGTACCCTCTCCCCAAATAGTAGAAATTCTGGCAGTAAAAATTGCATTTGCAATACAGGCAATAGCATTACGTAATTGTTCTTTCTGAATAAAATGACGCTTAACATGGAGTAAATCTTGATAATTGTCGCCTTTAATCTCATCACTTAAACGCTTTAATCCAGTATTCGTTCCTAAACCATATAAACAAAGTAGCAAGCGTTTTTGTAAAGTATATTCGCCTAAAACCTCTCGTGTTGATACACTCTGAAAGTGTTGGCTAAACTTAACTCGCAAATCAGTCTCTTTCAGAATATCTAAGAGGCTAGTCATGCGCCAACGCCTAGTAATTTCAGTTTTCAACCTAGTCAAATTAGTCGGTTCATTTTGAGGATTCAGAGGAGAAACACAAATTCGACTTTTGCCTGTCGTTTTAAGTGTGACTAAACTATTTTTAGGTATTCCTTTATCCAGTAAAGTTAATGATTGCTCCAAAGATTGCTGTAAATTAGCAATAAAGACTTCTACATCGGATGGTTGTTTCAAAGCTTGGAAATATTCTAATCTTTGCGCCTCAAAATCAGCAGGTAAATCTTCTTCAGGGTTTCTGTAACGATTAGCTCCTACAACCCATATTTCCTTGCATCTCAGCTTTTCTCTCAATGCTTGCAGCACGCTCAACTCATAATTAATGCGATTAACTTTGATTTCATCGTCTGCTCCCGTCTCTAATATAATTTCTTGCCAACCACTACGTAATACCCCCTCAATGGGTATATCTTCTCCAGCATCATAATAACGCTGTTTACTATCAGCATACTTTTTTAGTAAAGATATCGCTTGAATAACTGGACGATGAACTTCATTATTTGAACGAAATTCGAGCTTGTTTAAAATTAACGGTAAAATTCGCCGATAATATCCACCATAAGAAGAGCGCATCACCGTATAAACTTTCTCACGGTAAGCATTCCCTGTAGATTTATACTCTTTCACTAAATTCTTGAGAGTCACTTCACTTACTACAGGAAAAATCACATCCTTGACTGTGCCATCAGGTGTTTTCAAGGAAGCTTCTGCCATTTGGTATAGTAGATTATTCTTCCCATGAACCCGTTTAAAATCCTGAATAAGCTCTTTATCTACACGTTTTTCTGCATTCACACCTATGCGATGGACAATCTGAATGAGTAACTCTACTAAATTATCTATAACTTCTTGACTTCTGAGCCAACAAAAAGCTGTAAATAGTGTGTAGCGAATATGTTCTGGGTGACGGCGTAAGTCACGAGGATGTTCAACAATTACCCGACTTTTATAGACTTGGAGAACTTTGGTAGAGATGTTTTTAAATAAGTCTGTTGGTAATTCTAATTGCTCAAAAATCTCTAATTTAGCAACTTCCTTTTGAAAACTTTCTACACCAATTCTCCCTGGGTCTGTTTTTAATTCAGCCCATGTTAATCTAGTCACTTCAGTGTTTATTTCTGAGTTATTCGTGTCATCTAACTGTTGAGATAATTGGATATCTCCTGGATTATTCAGTTGTTTATCATGATTTGTTTGTGTGGTATCATCTAATTCCTGATCGGAAGCTTTCTCTTTCAAAAAATCATTTATCCACTTTTTAGATTGGTTAGATAGTTGGGAAGTTATGTCCCGAAAAAATTTAGATTCAAAATTTCTGATAGCAGAGCGAATGATACGTTCTAATCTGGAATCTGTCGGTGGTTCAAGTTTTAAATTCCGTAGTCTCGCTACTGCTGCAAGTTTTAGCTGTTCAAATTTTAACTCATAAATTAGTGCTTGTTCTGC